>JBKQRS010000033.1:0-15858 GCA_052143915.1 Bradyrhizobium sp. | reverse complement strand
CCTCGTTTTCGCCGATCCGCCATATAATTTGCAGCTCCAGGGCGACCTCAAGCGTCCCGACGATTCACGGGTCGACGCCGTCGACGACGATTGGGACAAGTTTGCGAGCTTTTCGGACTATGACGACTTCACGCGCGCGTGGCTAACCGCCTGCCGCCGGGTGATGAAGCCGAGCGCCACGCTGTGGGTCATCGGCTCCTATCACAACATTTTCCGCGTCGGCACGCTGCTCCAGGATCACGGCTTCTGGATTCTCAACGACATCGTCTGGCGCAAATCCAATCCGATGCCGAATTTCCGCGGCCGCCGCTTCACCAATGCCCACGAGACCATGATCTGGGCGGCGCGCGACGAGAAGGCCAGGGGCTATACCTTCAACTACGAAGCCCTGAAGGCTGCCAATGAGGACGTGCAGGCGCGCTCCGACTGGCTGATCCCGCTCTGCACCGGCGAGGAACGGCTCAAGGGCGACGATGGCAAGAAGGTCCATCCGACCCAGAAGCCGGAAGGCCTGCTGGCCCGCGTCCTGCTGTCGTCGTCGCGGCCCGGCGACCTCGTGATCGATCCGTTCAACGGCACCGGCACCACGGGTGCCGTGGCAAAACGCCTCGGCCGCCGCTACATCGGCTTCGAACGCGACCGGACCTATGCCAAGGCGGCCGAGGCACGCATCGCCGCCATCGAACCGCTGCCGGAAGCGACGCTGGCACCCTTCATGACCGCGCGCGAGGCGCCACGGGTCGCATTCTCCGAACTGATCGAGCGCGGCATGATTTCGCCGGGCACCCGGCTGGTCGATTCCAAGAAGCGCCATGGCGCGCTGGTCCGCGCCGACGGCGCCATCATGCTCGGCGACAAGGTCGGCTCGATCCACCGCATCGGCGCGGTGGCGCAAGGTGCCGGTGCCTGCAACGGCTGGACCTTCTGGCACATCGAGACCAGACAAGGCCTCAAGCTGATCGACGAGCTGCGCGCCGAAATCCGCTCCGGGATGGCGGCGGGCTGAGCTTTCAAAGAGCTCGTTGGGTGGGCACGGCGCGAACGGCGCCTTCACCTTGCAGATTTTGCACATTCGAATTTTCAAAGAGCCGTCATTGCGAGCGAAGCGAAGCAATCCATTTTGCCTCGCAAAGAAAAGAAAGCTGGATTGCTTCGTCGCTTCGCTCCTCGCAATGACGACAAAACACAATTTCGCATTCTCGCCGCTTGTTTCGCGCGAGGTTTGCTGTCGAGTTCCCGCCCTCTCCTATCAGAGGGCGCAGGGAATGCCGGGCGCCCGATGCGCCCGCAGCCGCGCGTGGTGTAGTAAACACGCGCGTTAGTCACCACGAGTACACCGGAATCACCCGGCATTCCCCGCGCAATGGTTTTAACGGTTTCCTGCGCGCTCTCCCCGGTGACCGGGCTCTTTTGCCACCGTCATTCCTGAGAAGCTTGCTTCTCAAGAACTTGATGCCAGCGTCGGGGCATCAGGACCACACGCCTTCGCCGTCCGCCTCAAGCGCCATTCGTCAAAGGCGCTATCCACGTCCACCGCATCCCGCCCCGCGTCCGTGACGATCGCGAGCCGCCCCTCTGTGGAACGAGACGGCCGCGGATATAAAAGTGATTTGGGTAAGCGGCGAAGCGGAATTTTTTTGCATGCGAGGCTGGACAAAGGACAATCAGAAAACAAGCTGATTTGCCCGACGGGCAGTCGCGCAAGGCGCCAGGAAGCCGGTAGCCGTAACACGCCATTACTGTTGCCTTGCGCCCTATCCCGCGCTTCAATGGCGGCCTGCGCTGGCCAACGTGGGCAGCCTTAGGGAGCGCGCGCACGCGGCTAATATTGCGGGTTACGGTTCCAAACCCACCGGCCAAATAGAACTATGCCAAGAATTATTGATAGGCCACCGAAAACGACAAGAACGAGAGTCAGTAGCATGACTATCCCCCGTCAGTTTGAATTCGGAGTGCGCAGCAAAGTGGACGCCCACGACGCAAACAGGCGTCCCTCTTTGATCATTTTCCGTGCTTTCGGTCGTAACACGGCGATGCTTGGTTTGATCGACATCTACCTCCGGCACAGTGGAGCTTGCGTTTAATCTGTAGCCGAGATGAAGGTGCGTCTTTCGCAAGTCCAAGGATTTTCTTGATATCCCGATCCAGCTCGCGCACAGCAGGAAAATGTTCGGAAAACAACATCTGTGACGACGGCGAGTGCATGAGGACTCTCGCATGTTTTTCATAAATACGCCTCGCAAGCGCGGGATACGCCACCTCTAACAACGGCCCCCGCTCTCCGAGATACCAAAAATGGTCGAATGTCACGCGCGGGCTGTGCGGATGATTGGGTCCGTAAATCTTGTGCGGACCTATCCCGACCCACGTCAGCTTGCCAGCTATGCCCTGACGCTTTGGCTCTGATCCGATTCCGCCGACACCGATGACCGCATCGAATTGCCATCCCCGGACTGTCCCCATGCAGTCGCGGTTGCCGAACACGCCGCTCTCAGGGTCGGGATCGCCGCGGTGCGTCCGTTTATAGATCAGTGTTCGCATCCGCGCTGGCCTCGGCATATCGGTTTGAGCGCACCTCTTCCCCTATTGTCTCATAGGTTGAAATCCGTGCAATATGCCCGTTGGGGGATGGGAGGAATAATGCTTACAAAACGCCACAAGAAACAGCTTGCGGAAATCGACTCAATCGCCACGCGTGCTGGACTAGACCACTGGAATATCGAAGATTACGAACCTGAGGCACGAACAATACGGCTCAATATAATAAAGGATTCATTGATACGAAGCGAAGTGATAATGCGGTACACGTTTCTCGATGAATGCTTAGCGATCATTATATGCCATGCATATTTTCCAGATGCGCCGAAGAATAGCGACTTCCGTCCGTTATGGCGCACTAAGAAATTTAGGGCCTTCGCACACCACATATTAGACAGCCTCTACCTTCTCAACAAAATGCGCCTCGTAAACGATCTAAAACCTGTATCGAATGACGTTCGAGATTTCGTGGAGCGCTTAAACGCTCTGAGAAACGCCTTGGCTCACAGTTTCTTTCCAGAGAATCGATACCAGTACAGAAAGCACAAAAAGGTCATTTATCGTGATCGAGACCTATATACGGTCGAAGGATTTTCCTTCTTCCGGGATGAAGCTGAACTCGCAACGGACTATTTCTATAAGCGGGCATATGGAAAGTTCGCCTGACGCTCCTGCGGCCGAGTAACGCGACGGGCAATTTGCGCATGGCGGTGATGCCGCGATTTGCCTGACGTGCAAGATCGCAAGAGATCAAACACGTTGCGGTCGTTCGCTTCTCCGGAATCATGGCGATTTGCTCGATCGCCAATCGGAAACTCGATGATGTATTCTCGATAGGTCTTGTTCGTTCAGTGGCAATTATCCGCAGACTGTTCCCGCGCGCTGGCAAGCGGGAGCGCTTCGCCTTGACGTTGCGCAGCGCAAATTGACCATCCCACCATTTCGCTAGTAGCGATTTGTTGTTTTAATGTCCTAATCTGAATGCGGGGATTGACGTAACTGCGAGCAAGGGAGCGAACGGTCATGAGCGACGCAACTTCGCAGACCATATATTTCTACGATCGGCATCCCATCTCATACGAGATCATTCTTGCGAAACTTCGTGCAAGCCGTGGCCATCTTGATGGTCTGCGTCCGGAAGAATTATTAGCGCATGACCAAGATCATTATGGTGGCGTTGCAGCCACAGACGATTTGGCGCAAGCGGCACAGATTGGCAATGGATCGCGCGTAGCCGATCTCTGTGCCGGTCTTGGCGGCACCGTGCGTTATCTGGCGCACAGATATGGAGCCAACGTCACTGGTATTGAATTGACTCCAGCACGCGTCGCAGGCGCGCAGGAGCTAACCAAGCGCGTCGGACTTCAGAAAGTCGCCTGCGTCATCGAGGGCAATGTATTGGAGACCCCGCTGGATGACGCGAGCATGGACGCCGTCGTCAGCCAAGAGGCATTTTGTCATGTGCCCGACCTGAAAAGAGCGCTTGCCGAGGCCTTTCGGATTCTAAGAAAAGACGGCAGGTTGGCGTTCACAGATTGGGTGGCCAATCAGCCGCTCACAGCCGATGATGCGCAATTGATGTGGGAAGGAATGGCCATTCAGCCTCTTCGGTCGGTCCCCGAATATCGGAGTCTGGTCGAAAGCGTCGGCTTTAGAGTAATTTCGTCAAAAGACTTGACGGAGGAGTGGAGACCAATTCTTAAGGAGCGACTAGCAATGTATCAACGGCTGCGTGAAGAAGCCCGACAAGCTGGGACCCCAATGGGGCACGATGCATTTCACAAGTCCTACATTCGATTTGTTGAACTCATTCAAGGGCGCAGGATGGGCGGCACCAGGATTGTTGCGGTGAAATAGCGTGAACAAAATGATGCGGTGATTTGTTGCAGCACGCGAGTCCGGTCGTGGCACATCGCGTCATTTCGGTGCGATGCGGAATTTAGTCGCTATCGGGGGGCGAAGCGGACATTGGTCATGCCGCGCCAATCAAGCGCGCTTTATGAGGACGCGCCCCAGATTGCCTCCAGCTTTTTCGGTGTGTTGTCTGACGTCGGCTTGATCCCGGTGGTGATGCGGATGCGCCGAAATCTTCCGGCGCTCAAGCTGTTCTTCTTGACGGTCACAGCTTCCATTGCCACGTTGTGCCGAACTGGATTGCGACGCGACCGATCGCTTGGGGGTCGAAATTGCGCATCTTCATCGTTCACGCCCACCATGAGCCCCAAAGCTTCAATGGCGCGATGACACGCGAAGCCACCGCCGCGCTTCAGGCGGCCGGGCACGACGTCATCGTCTCCGACCTCTATGCGATGGGCTTCAATCCGGTGTCCGACCGGCGCAACTTCGTGACCGTCAAGGACCCCGAGCGGCTTCGTCAGCAAAACGAAGAGGCCTATGCGGCCCAGCACAACGGCTTCGCTGCGGACATTCAGGCCGAGATGGACAAGCTGTTCTGGTGCGACGTGCTGGTCCTGCAATTTCCCCTGTGGTGGTTTGGACTGCCGGCGATCCTCAAGGGGTGGGTTGATCGCGTCTTTGCCTCGGGAGGCCGCATTTATGGCGGCGGCAAATGGTATGATCGCGGCGTCTTCAACGGCAAGCGGGCGATGTGCGCCCTGACCATCGGCGGTCCGCCGTCGATGTATTCGGAAAGCGGGCTGAACGGCGCGATTGCTTCAATTCTGTTTCCGGTCAATCACGGGATGCTTTATTTCACCGGCTTCGCGGTGATCGAGCCTTTCCTGGTGCATGCGCCGGCGCGAATAAGCCATGAGGCGCGCGTCGCCGAATTGGCGCGCTATCGAGAGCGCATACTCGGTCTCGCCTCGGCCCCGACGATTTCGTATCCCGTGCTTGAGGATTACGACGAGAATTTCGTTCTGAAGAAAAGGCCGCAATAGCCCTCCGCGGTCAAACCGCCGCCTGCTCACAAACTGTTTGGTTGAACCGCTTTCAAATTCGACGCATGAAGCGCGGCGTGCCCTTCGCGGCAGGCCAGTCAATTGCAATACACAGCACGGGGAAATCTTGATGCTTAAATTCTATTTCAACGGAGCGCCCAACCCCGCCAAGGTGGCGCTGTTTCTGGAAGAGTCCGGCCTGCCTTACGAGCTCGTGCCGGTCGATACCCGCAAGGGCGACCAGTTCAAGCCGGAATTCCTCAAAGTGAATCCGAACGGCAAGGTGCCGGCGATCGACGATGACGGGGTGTTCGTTTTCGACAGTAACGCGATCCTGCTTTACCTGGCCGAGAAGACCGGCAAATTCTTGGCCCCCAATACGCCCAATAACCGCGCGCAACTCTTGTCCTGGCTGATGTTCATCGCGACCGGCCTCGGCCCGTATTCGGGACAGGCGGTGCATTTCAAGCACTTCGCGCCGAAGGAGCTGGACTACGCCCATAACCGCTACCAGTTCGAGGCGCATCGCCACTACAAGATCCTCGACGATCACCTCGCGGGCAGCCGCTACATGGTCGGCGATACCTATACCATCGTGGATATGGCGTTCTGGGGCTGGGCGCGGATGGCGCCGTTCGTGCTCGGCGACGACGTGTTCACCAAATATCCCAACGTGAAGCGCCTGCTCGATGAAGTCTCGGCACGGCCGGCCGCCGCACGCGCCCTCGCGCTGAAGGACAAATTCGTCTTCAAGACCGAAATGGACGACGAAGCGCGCAACATCATGTTCGGCCATCTCAAGACCAAGGCGGCTTAGTACCAACGAAACAACCACCGTCATTCCGGCACACGCCTCTTGGCTCGGCAATCGCCGACCAGGGAGGCAAGACAGACCTCAGGTGCGCAATTGCGCATCGGAAAATCCCAAGGCCCTGGCTTCTTCTCCCCTCCCTCCGCGCGCGTCGCGCGTGGTGGGGTCGAGACGAGCGAAGCTCGCTCTTAGGGGTCGGGGGTGGGGGGCGCCTCCGCAGATTCATCAGCATGAGAGCGAATGGAGAGACCCCCCACCCCCGACCCCACCCCGCCGCTTCGCGGAGGGAGGGGAGAAGAACCCGGAGCCTCGTCATTCTCCTAGTTCGCGCTTTCGGCACAAAATTGACGCGTCACGCGCCAATTTTGTCGTGGCGCCCCGGAATGACAGCGGAGAATGTTAGCCCGCCGCACGCCCTCCCGGTTCGGGAAACCGCCCCAGCGCTTTTTCGGTCAACACCGAATCGCAATACTCCCTGACCTCCTTGATCTTGCCGTCCTCCAGGCGGAACACCAGGCAATAGTCATTGTCGTAGCGAACCCCTGACTTGGTCAGGTTGTCGCCTTTCGCCTCGACCACGACATGGTCGCCATCGGCGATGAATCGATGGGCAATGGTCCGCGTCCGCTCGGCCAGCAGCGAACCGACCTGACCGAGCAGATCGTGCAGGATCGATTGCTTGCCGCTGAATGTATGCGACCACGAATACTGTCCGGTCACGGTCCATCTCGCATCATCGGCGAGGCTGGCGACGAACAGCCCTCGGTCGCGCGCCGCCGGATCGGGATTTCCCGCGGCGGCGAAAATCTCTTCCATCAGTTTCTTGTTGGCTGCGGCGCTCATGACGGCGTCTCCGTTGGTGGAATGATCTGTCCATCATCGCGATGCCGGCCGCATTCTTCCAATCGATAGTGAATATGATATATATTCGCCCAATGAATTTGAATTCGCTCGACCTCAATCTGCTTGTTGCGCTCGATGCGCTTCTGCTGGAGGCGAATGTCAGCCGCGCCGCAATGCGGATCGGCCTGTCGCAACCGGCCGCGAGCCACGCGCTGCAGCGGCTGCGCGAAGTGCTCGGCGATCCCGTGCTGGTTCGGGTCGGCGCCAGAATGGAACTGACGCCGCGGGCGCAAGCATTGCGCGGGCCGCTGGCGCAGGCGCTCGATCAGGTGCGCGGGCTTTTCATTCCCGACGATTTCGATGCCGCAAGCAGCGAGCGGCGCTTTCGCCTGATGATGCCCGATCTCGCGGTGGAGCTTCTGGTGCCGTCGCTGATGGATAAGGTTAGCCGGCTGGCTCCGAACGTCCGGCTCGACATCGTGCCCTGGCGGGGACCCGCGATCTTCACCGCGGAATTTGCGCGCACCATCGATCTCGTGATCTCGATCGGCGACGCGTTCAAGGGGTTCCACCGCCAGCTTCTCTATACCGACCGCGACGCGCTCGCCGTGCGGCGCGGCCACCCGGCGGGGACAAAGCTGAAGCGGCGCGACGCCTTCCTGGATGCACGGCACGTCGCCGTCGTCATTCGCGGCCAGAACATCGACCTGATCGACGACTGGCTGCGCACCAAAGGCATCGAGCGGCGTATCGCGCTCGTCGTGCCCGGCTATATCGAGGCGCTGCATATCGTGGCGCGCACCGACCTCGTGGCCTTCGTTCCCGGCCGGCTGATCGCCGCGCTGGCAAGGCCGTTGTCGCTGACGGCGGTCGCGCCGCCGCTCGACCCCGGCATCGACGAACAGTTCATGTTCTATCCGACGCGGGCCCAATTCGATCCCGGATCGATCTGGCTGCGCAGCCTGATGCTGGAAACCGGCCGCGAGCTTGATCGGCCGAAGCGACGGGCGGCTTGAGGCTCTCCGACACCGCCTTTCGCAGTTGCCCCCGTGTCCCCTCTCGTGCCATGACGCCCCCTGGTAACAGAGGATATCATGACGGTTCTTATCGCCGGCGGCGGCATCGGCGGACTGACGCTGGCGCTCAGCCTGCATCAGATCGGCGTTGGCGCCAAAATATTCGAGAGCGTGGCCGAGCTGAAGCCGCTCGGCGTCGGCATCAATGTGCTGCCGCACGCCGTGCGCGAGCTGATCGAACTCGGCCTGCTCGACCGGCTCGACGCGGCAGGGGTTCGCACCCGGGAACTTGCCTATTTTTCCAAGCACGGCAAGCCGATCTGGAGCGAGCCGCGCGGTATCGACGCCGGTTACAAATGGCCGCAATTCTCGATCCATCGCGGCACGCTGCAGCAAATCCTGCTCGATGCCGCGACCGAACGGTTGGGCCGCGAAAACATTCTCACCAGCCATCATCTGCGCGGCTGGACCGAGACATCGGACGGCGTTCGCGCCGATTTCATCGACAAGGCGACCGGAAAATCCGCAGGCAGCCATGACGGCGCGCTTCTGATCGCAGCCGACGGCATTCACTCCGCGATCCGCGAAAAACTTTATCCCCAGGAAGGCCCGCCGATCTGGAACGGACGCATCCTGTGGCGCGGCATCGCCGCGTCGAATGCCTTCCTCTCCGGCCGCACCATGATAATGGCCGGCCACGAAACCCTGAAATTCGTCTGCTATCCGATTTCGAAGCAACCCGACGCCAACGGCCAATTCCAGATCAACTGGGTCGCCGAGCGGCACATGCCGCCGACCTATCAATGGCGCCGCGAGGACTACAACCGAACCGCGAAGCTCGAAGAATTTCTGCCGTGGTTTGCGGACTGGAAATTCGACTGGCTCGACGTGCCCGGCCTGATCCGCGATTGCGCGCATGCCTACGAATATCCGCTGGTCGACCGCGATCCAATTCCGCAATGGACCTTCGGCGGCGTCACGCTGATGGGCGATGCCGCGCATCCGATGTACCCGATCGGCTCCAATGGCGCCTCGCAGGCGATCCTCGACGCGCGCGTTCTCACCCGCGAGATTCTCGCGCACGGTCCGACCAGCGCTGCGCTCGTGGCCTATGAAACGGAGCGCCGCCCCGCCACCACCGATCTCGTCATGCTCAACCGCCGCAACGGGCCGGAGCAGGTGATGCAATTGGTCGAGGAACGCGCACCCGGCGGTTTCAAGATCGTCACCGACGTGCTGTCGCAGAAGGAGCTGGAAGACATCGCCGCCAATTACAAGCGCGTCGCCGGCTTCCAGGTCGAAGGCCTCAACGCCAAGCCGCCGATCGTGCAGCTCCCGGCCAATGCGTCGCAGGCCAGCGCCTAGCCTCGCCGCTATCGAATGGCCTTCGCGGTCTCGACCAGCCTTGCGCAGGTCGTTGCGGTGGCGAGCACGGTGCCGTCCTCGGCCATCAACCTGCCCTCGACGAACGCAACGGTCTTGCCGAGTTGCGTGACACTCGCCTCGCCGACAATCCGCCCGACCTTCGCCGGGGCCAGGAAATTGACCGTCATCGTGACGGTCGCCGTGTAGAGCTTTCCCTCGGTCATGGCGAATACCGCCGGACCCATGGTGTCATCGAGCATGGCGGAAAGCATGCCGCCCTGGATGAAGCCCGCCGGATTGCAGAACTCCCTCTTGCCGTCGAAGCCGATCCGTATCCAGCCCTGCTCCGGCCGCGCATCGAGCACGTGCCAGCCCAGCAATCTGGAGGATGGCGGGACTTCGAGAGAATCAAGTGCCGTTCTGATCATGGCCATGCTCCGTTCAGCCCTGCCCTAGCGCAGCCCTGCTGCCAGCATGGTGTCAGCAGCGCAGGGGGTGCGACCGATCCTCCAGCCCATGCGCGACCACCTTGCGCATCAGGTTCGGCAGCGCTTCATCGGCGAGCGTTGCGATTTCCACCCAGCGCATGCCCTCCGGCGCCCGGGTGCGGGCGGGCGCGTTGGCGGTGTAGACCACAAGCTGCAGCGGAAAATGCGTGAACACGTGGCCGACCACGCCGGCTTTGCGATGCCAGCGCACAACGCCTTTCAGCACGGGCGCCTGGTTGCGCGCCGCTTCGTCGTCCTGCGCAGCCATCCAGCGTGAGCCCGGCACTTCGGTCATGCCGCCCAGCAACCCTTTTTCGGGACGGGTGCGAACCAGAAGTTGATCGCCGCGCGTGACGACGAAAGCCGCGCCGCGCCGCAACTCACCGGATTTTTTCGGCGCTTTGCGCGGAAACGTCTCCTGATCGCCGCGCGTGCGCGCCGCGCAAGCCTCGTTGAGCGGGCACAGCGCGCAGGCCGGCTTCTTCGGCGTGCAGATCGAGGAACCCAGATCCATCAGCGCCTGCGCGCTATCCCCGGCGCGTGAGTCGCCCAGCAACGTCGACGCCAGTTTCTGAATCAGTGGCTTGGCCCGCGGCAACGGCTCATCAACCGCGAACAGCCGCGACACCACGCGCTCGATATTGCCGTCGACCGGCATGGTTCGGCGGCCGAACGCGATCGCAGCGATAGCGGCGGCGGTGTAAGGCCCGATCCCAGGCAGCGCGCGCAAGCCTTCCTCGGTATCCGGAAACATCCCGCCGTGATCGCGCAGCACCGCCACCGCGCAGGCATGCAGGTTGCGCGCGCGGGAATAGTAGCCGAGCCCGGCCCACATCCTCAAGACATCGTCGAGCGAGGCGCGGCCCAGCGCCCCGACATCGGGCCAGCGCGCCAGAAATTTCTCGAAATAGGGCCCGACCGTTTTGACGCCGGTCTGCTGCAGCATGATTTCCGACAACCACACCGCATAGGGCTCGGCGCGGCCGCCCGACAATGGGCGCCACGGCAGCGCCCGGCGATGCCGGTCATACCAGGCAAGCAACAGCGCGGGGCGCGCGATGGCCGCGGAATCGCGATCGGCGGGCGATACTTTCTTTCGTCTGACAGCGGCGCCTGATAGACTCATGCCGATATGTACGCAAAGCGTCCCGCGATGAACAAGCCCGGCCCGATTAGCGCAAAGCCGCTTTCCGTCCTGCTCAGCGACGTCTTTTCCGACGCCTATGCCCGGCAGGGGTTTGCGGCGCGTGAACTGGTGACGCGCTGGGCCGAAATCGCCGGTCCCGAAATGGCCGCCCATTGCGAACCCCTGAAGATCCAGTGGCCGCGGCCGGTGGAGGGACAACCCCAGGAGCCGGCGACGCTCGTGCTGCGGGTGGATGGCCCGATGGCGCTGGAAATCCAGCACGCCTCCGACGTCATCCTGCAGCGCGTCAACCGTTTCTTCGGCTGGAGCGCGGTCGGCCGGCTGGCGCTGCGGCAAGGGCCGTTGTCGCGCCGGGCGCAGCCTTTGGCCTCCCGCGCACCGGATGCCAGCAAGGTGGCGGAAGTGGCGGAAACCCTGTCGTCGGTCGAGGACGAGGCGTTGCGGGCCGCGCTGGCGCGGCTCGGTGCCTCGATCAAGCGAAATTGAGCCTGCCGCCAAGTCCGGCGTTGGCGGCCCGCCATTGCCACAATTGTCGTTTCAAGCTAGCGAACAGCCTTCCTTGGGTTCTTTCGGCGTCTCAAGCGCCAATTCGGGAGCAGACCTTGATCATCACGCGCCGCGCCTTTACCGCCGCCCTGTCGCTGACCGGACTTGCCGCTCTCGCCGGTTTCCCGCCGCTGCGCCTGATCGCAGACGCCATGGCGCAGGGCGCAGCCGATGTGGCCAAGCCGGTATCGCTGCCCGACATGGCGCTCGGGCCGGCCAATGCTCCGGTGACCATCACCGAATACGCCTCCATGACCTGCCCGCATTGCGCGGCCTTCAACGAAGCCGTGTTCCCCAAGATCAAGGCGGCCTATATCGATACCGGCAAGATTCGTTACGTGTTCCGCGAATTCCCGCTCGACATCAAGGCTGCGGCGGGCTCGATGCTGTCGCGCTGCATCGCGAAGGACGATTCCGGGAAGTACTTTGCGGTGACCGACATGCTGTTCAAGCAGCAGGGCGACTGGGTGATGAAGAACACCACCGAAACCCTGACGCGGATCGGCAAACAGGCCGGGCTCAGCCAGCAGCAGGTCGAGGATTGCCTGAAGAACCAGGCGCTGCTCGACAAGATCGTCGCCGACCAGAAATACGCCTCCGAAGTGCTGAAGGTCGATTCGACACCAACCTTTTTCATCAACGGCGAGAAGATCAAGGGCGAGACCTCATTTGAGGAATTCGACAAGCGGATCAAATCATTGCTGAAGAGCTGATTCGCTGCGGGGGCGGAACGGGACTTGAATAAGGCCGTGTAAGCCCGGAAAAAGCCTCGATAAAAACTGCTATAGAACCCTTGATAAAACCCTTGATAAAACCCTTGGGAAAAGCCCGGGGCGGCGGTTGCCCTCCGGCCCCGGCCTCGCCATTGTCGGTCCCATGAGAGCCGCCGGAAGCGACTCGCCCGCACACCGACATTGCCTTCTATGGTATTGTCCCGGCAGGGAGATTCGTGCCCTGCCAACAGAGAATCTGTGCCTATGAAACTGACCCGCCTTCGCCTCCACGGTTTCAAGTCGTTCGTTGAACCCACTGATTTCGTGATCGAACCCGGCCTCACCGGCGTGGTCGGGCCGAACGGCTGCGGCAAATCCAATCTGGTCGAGGCGCTGCGCTGGGCGATGGGCGAGACCTCGCACAAATCGCTGCGCGCCGCCGACATGGATGCGGTGATCTTCGCCGGTTCCGGCAACCGTCCGTCGCGCAATCACGCCGAAGTGGTGATGACGATCGACAATGCCGACCGCTCGGCGCCGGCGGCGGTGAACGACCGCGAAATTCTGGAGATTTCGCGCCGGATCGAGCGCGATGCGGGCTCGGTCTATCGCATCAACGGCCGCGACGTGCGCGCCCGCGACGTGCAAATCCTGTTTGCCGATGCCGCGACCGGCGCGCGCTCGCCGGCTTTGGTGCACCAGGGCAAGATCGGCGAGATCATTCAGGCCAAGCCCGAACAGCGCCGCCGCGTGCTGGAGGATGCCGCCGGTGTCGCGGGACTTCACGCCCGCCGCCACGAAGCCGAACTGCGGCTGAAGGCCGCCGAAACCAACCTCACCCGCGTCGAGGATGTCATCGGGCAATTGGCCGGACAGATCGACGGCCTGAAGAAGCAGGCACGGCAGGCGATCCGCTACCGCGAAGTCGCGAGCCGGGTGCGCAAGGCCGAGGCCTTGCTGTTTCATCTGCGCTGGATGGAAGCCCATGCCGGCGTATCGGAAGCCACCGCGACCCACGACCTCAGCGTCCGCGAGATGGCCGAACGCACCCGCGAACAGGCCGAGGCCGCCCGTATCCAGGCGGTACGCGCCTCGGAACTGCCGGCGTTGCGCGAGGCCGAGGCCCGCGCCGCGGCCGGACTGCAGCGGCTCACCAATGCGCGCGAAATCCTTGATCGCGAGGAAGAGCGCGCCAAGGAGCGCGTTTCCGAACTCGACCGCCGGCTGACGCAGTTTTCGGCCGACATTGCGCGCGAGCAGCAGCAGGCCTCCGACGCGGAAGCCGCGCTGCAGCGGCTCGACACCGAAGACACCGAACTGAAAGACGAGATCAAGCTGCGCGTCGAAAAGCGCAGTGGCGTCGATGAGCGCGTGTCGGAGGCTGAAGCGACGCTGGCCGCAGCCGAGCGGCTGTTCACTGAGCTGACCACCGCGCTCGCCGACCTCACCGCCAAGCGCAATCAGCTTGAGGGTAACGTCCGCACCCACCGCGACCGGCTGGCGCGGCTCGACCAGGATATCGCCAATGTCGAGCGCGACGAGCAGAAGCTTGCGGAGGAAACCAGCGGACTGGGTGACCTCGCGGCGCTCGCTGCGGCCATGGAAGCCGCGCAACGGGCTTTGGCGCAATCGGAACTGGCGACGCAGACCAGCGAATTCAACCATGTTGCCGCGCGCCAAATGCTGGAAGCCGCCCGCGCGCCGCTCAACGACGCCGACAAGCGCGTGCAGCGGCTTGAGACCGAAGCGCGCACCATCTCCAAGCTCGTCAACGGCGAGACCAAGAATCTGTGGCCACCGATCATCGACGGCATCACCGTCGCCAAGGGGTATGAGAAGGCGCTCGGCGCAGCCCTCGGCGACGATCTCGATGCGCCCGTCGATCCGTCGGCGCCGATGCGCTGGACCAATGCCGGCGTGACCGAAGGCGATCCTGCGCTGCCGGAAGGCGTCGAGGCGCTCGCCGCCCATGTCCAGGCACCGATCGAGCTTAAGCGGCGCCTGGCGCAGATCGGCGTCGTCGCGCGCGAACGCGGCGCGGCGCTGGTGCCGCACCTCAAGACCGGGCAGCGGCTGGTGTCGCTGGAAGGCGACGTCTGGCGCTGGGACGGGTTCGTCGCGGCCGCGCACGCGCCGACCGGCGCGGCACGGCGTCTCGCCGAGCGCGCCCGTCTCGTCGACATCGAGAACGAGCTGGAGCAGGCCCGCATCGACGCCGGCGCCAAGCGGCAGGCCCTCGAAGCCGCCGAAGCCGAACTCAAGGCGGCCTCGGCTACGGAGACTTCGGCGCGCGACGCATGGCGCGCCGCCCAGCGCGAAGCAGACAGCGCGCGCGAACGTCATGCCGCGACCGAGCGCGAGATCAATCGCCACGCCGCACGGAAGTCGGCGCTGACCGAAGCCCACACCCGTCTCACCGCCGACCGCAGCGAGGCGCAAAGCGCGCATGAGAGCGCGCATGCGGCGCTGGCCGAATTGCCGGCCAGCCTTGCCACCGAAACCAGGCTCACGGAAGTTCGCACCGAGATCGACGGTCATCGCCGCGTCGCGGCCCAGGTACGGGCCGAAGCCCAGGCGCTGGCGCGCGAGGCCGAGCTCGCGGACCGCCGCCTGCAAGCGATCACCGCCGAGCGCAACGAGTGGCGGAACCGCAAGGCAAGCGCGACCTCGCAAATCGAAACCATCGAAGCCCGCGTCACCGAGGTCGAAGCCGAACGCGCCGAGCTCGAGAATGCGCCGGCGGTATTTGCGGAAAAGCGCCGCGCGCTGATCGGCGAGATCGAAGCGGCCGAAAACGCCCGCCGCGTCGCCGCCGATGCGCTTGTCTCGGCCGAGAACGTGATGGCGGAGACCGACCGCGCCGCCAAGATTTCGCTCGAGGCGCTCTCGAGCGCGCGCGAGGTCTGCGCCCGAGCCGAAGAACGCATGGACGGCGCCAAGCGCCGCCTGGTCGACATCGAGCGCGAAATCCACGACATGCTGGAAGTCGAGCCGCACGCCGCGGCCGGCCTTGCCGAGATCGAACCGGGCGCGGAACTGCCACCGCTTGCCGAGATCGAGGAAAATCTCGAAAAGCTGCGCCGCGACCGGGAGCGGCTGGGCGCGGTCAACCTGCGCGCCGAAGAAGAATTGCGCGAGGTCGAAACCCAGCACACCTCGCTGACCACCGAACGCGACGATCTGGTGGAGGCCATCAAGCGGTTGCGCCAGGGCATCCAGAGCCTCAACCGCGAGGCGCGTGAGCGGCTGTTGACCTCGTTTGAGACCGTCAACGGTCATTTCAAGCGGCTGTTCGTCGAATTGTTCGGCGGCGGCGAGGCCGCGCTGCATCTGATCGAGAGCGACGATCCGCTGGAAGCAGGGTTGGAAATCATCGCAAAACCGCCCGGCAAGAAGCCGCAGACGCTGTCGCTACTGTCCGGCGGCGAGCAGGCGCTGACCGCGCTGGCGCTGATCTTCGCGGTGTTCCTCACCAACCCGTCGCCGATCTG
>JBKQRS010000032.1:0-2793 GCA_052143915.1 Bradyrhizobium sp. | reverse complement strand
CCACCACCGTTTCCGATCCAGCGCCATCGACAACCACGCTGTAGGCAATCGCGTCTCGCCAGCGCGGCGTCGCGAAAACGTGCACATGCCCCGCAGATCGCCTTCGCCTTCTTCCCCGACGTTCCCGATGAACACAAATGGCAGCGCATGCGAAATTCGCGCGCTGCCGAGCACACTCGCCACGGCCAGCATCGCCGCGATGCCGGCGCCGTTGTCGGCGACTCCCGGGCCATACAACCGGCTGCCCTGCTGGCGGATGTTCAACGGCGTCGCCGCCGGGAACACCGTATCAATATGCGCGCTGAGCGCCACGAAGCGGCTGCCGTAGCCGGGACGTACGCCGAACACGTTGCCGACCTCATCCACCTGCACGCCGTTGAGGCCGAGTTCGCGAAAACGCTCGGCCAGCCAGGCGCTGCGCGCTGATTCGCCGAACGGAGGCGCGGCCACCCGCGTCGCCTCCATCTGCCACAGCGCAAACTGCGATTCCTGCGCGCGGAAGCGGTCGAATGCAGCGCGCACTTCCGGCGAGCCAGCGAGCCGTGCCACTTCTTGCTGCACCGAGGGATACAAATCAGAAGCTGCCACTGGCGGCATTCACTCCATCCTTTGCGCCTATCTTATAACGTCAGCACGCAACGCCGGTGCGGATGCCGGGCGAGTCCTTGGTTCGCGCGCCCTCGGCAGAACATTTGCGCATAGTTTTGATAGACTGACCATTCCCGATCCACCTCAATTCCTACTCGTCATAGGAGGTATCGCCCGCCGTGAAACCCGTCCTCAAAATCGTCGGCATTGTCGTCGCCCTGTTGATTGTTGTCGCCATCGCGCTCCCGTTTCTGGTGAACGTCAATAATTTCCGTCCCCAGATTGAGTCGAGCCTCAGCTCGGCTCTGGGACGGCCAGTGAAGGTCGGCAATTTGAGCCTCAGCATCTTCTCCGGCAGCGTGAAAGCCGACCAACTCTCTATCGCGGACGATCCCAAGTTCAGCAGCGCCCCGTTTATCCAGGCGAAATCGCTCCAAGTGGGCGTCGAACTGTTGCCGCTCATTTTCAGCAAGCAGCTTAACGTCACCGACCTGCGCATCGATCATCCGGAAATCACTTTGCTGCGCAACCGCGAGGGAGTTTGGAATTTCTCCTCGCTTGGAAATCAGTCGGCGTCACCAGCCAAAGCGGCCGAAAAAACGTCCAGCGCACCGGCCAATGTGAGCGTGGCCAAGCTCGACCTGACCGACGGAACCATTTCCCTCGGATCCATTTCCGGCAAACGTAAACCCGTCGTGTACGACAAGGTCAACGTTGCGGTGCTCAATTTCTCTTTTACCCGCGCGTTTCCCGTGACCGTTTCCGTCGGCCTCCCCGGCGGCGGCAGCTTGAAAATAGACGGCTCCGCCGGCCCGATCGATTCGACCGATACGACTCTCACGCCGGTGCAGGCAAAGCTGAACCTGAGCAAACTCGATCTCTCCCAGTCGGCGATCGTCGACCCGGAGCTGGGCATCACCGGCTCGGCTGATTTCGACGGCACGCTGAGTTCCGACGGCCACATCGCGAAGGCCGGCGGAACCTTGAAGGCCACATCGTTAAAGCTGGTTCCGAAGGGCTCTCCCGCCCGAGTACCCGTCCAGGTGGTCTTCGCCGTTGAGCACGACCTGAAAGAGGAGTCCGGAAAGCTGGTGCAGGGCGACGTCGCCATCGGCAAGGCGCTGGCCAAACTGACCGGCACTTATGATATGCACGGCGAGACCACTTCCATCCACACGACACTGAAAGGACAAGCCATGCCGGTCGACGACCTCGAGGCCATGCTTCCCGCGCTCGGAGTAGTTCTTCCCACCGGTTCGCGGCTCCAGGGCGGAACGCTTTCGGTCGAACTCGACTCGGCTGGTCCGCTCGACAAGCTGGTCTCAACCGGCTGGGTAAAGATGAGCAACACTGCGCTCGCCGGTTTCAACCTCGGATCCAAGCTATCGGCAATCTCCGCCCTCACGGGCAAGCAGACCGGCAATGACACCACGATCGAGAACTTGAGTTCCGATGTGCGGTACGCGCCCGAAGGCACGCGCCTCGACAAGATCAACCTGGTGATCCCGACGCTTGGAACCGTCACCGGCGCAGGCACCGTCAGCCCCAACAATGCACTTGACTTCAAAATGGTGGCCAACCTGGCCGGCGCCGGCGCCGGTCTCACGAAAGTCGCCGGCCTCGGTGCGAGCGGCATCCCTGTGAGCATTGGGGGGACAACTGCGAACCCAACCTTCATGCCTGATGTGAAGGGGATGGTAAACAGCCAACTCAAAGGCCTAATGCCCGGAGGCAAGACCAATCCTTTGGGCGGCCTAAGCGGCCTCTTGGGAAAGAAGAAGCCGAACTAAAAGTGTTCAACCCGTAATGGCGGAGGATTCTAAAACAGTGGTTTCCGGATCGCCGACTGCTTGCAAAATGACCGCTATTGATCCACTCTCATCCAATCTCGTATGCGAATCCTTTTGGTCGGCGGAAACGGTTTCATCGGCTCGCCCTTGATGCATGAGTTGCGTGGTTCCGGACACCAAGTTGCAGTTTTCCACCGCCGTCCCGATGCAGATCCTGTCGGTGCTGACGTGGTCCGAATCCAGGGAGACCGGAATCGGCTTCCCGATTACAGAAATCAGCTTCAGCGATTTTCCCCTGACGTCATCATCGACTTGATCCTTAGCTCGGGAGAACAGGCACGCCAGTTAATGAAGACTGTGCGTGAAGTTGCGCAACGGGTGATCGCGATCAGCAGCATGGACGTTTACCGTGCGT
>JBKQRS010000031.1:0-5664 GCA_052143915.1 Bradyrhizobium sp. | reverse complement strand
CTCCAGAGCCCGGCGCGGCCCTTTCATGCAAGTCCGCTCCGGCCGGCCCGAGAGGCTCTGGAAGAGGCTCTGGACAAGCCTTCCGGATCAGGCTCAAATTTGCCGCTTGGGCGAAACTTCGGCCAAGAGCCGAAAACGCCTGCGACGAGCGCTCGCGTCAGCGACGGGCGCCGGAAAAAATATTCAGGGAGTGGCAGATGGCGATTTCTCGTCTGGCGATTTCTCGTCGTGACGTCCTGTTGGGCAGCGCGTGCACGGTCGGCGCCGTGGCGCTGCCGTTTCCAGGGCCTGCGCTGGCCCAATCGGAGCCGATTAGAATCGGCTTTTTGGCCGCCATGACCGGCCCGAGTTCGGCCCCGACCATTGGCTTCAACCGCGGCGTAACCTTCGCGGTCGATGCCATCAACGCCGCCGGCGGCGTCAAGGGCCGTAAGCTCGAAGTCGTCACGCGCGATACCCAGGGCGATCCGACCAAGGCGGTCAATGCGACGCAGGAATTGATCAGCCAGGCCAGGGTCCATGCGATCTGGGGACCCTTCAATTCCGGCGAGGCGCTCGCCACCACCCCGATCATGGCGCGCGCCAAGATGCCGAATATCCACCCCTGCGTGGTGGAGACATTGATCGACCCCGCCAAATTCCCCAATGCGTTCCGGCTGGCGCCCTCGAACAGCCAATGGGACGACGCCGTCCGCAACTACTGCCTCAATATCCTTAAAGTGAAAAAGGTCGCCGTGATCGGCGACACCACGGGCTATGGTGTCACCGCACTGGGCGCATCGGTAGCGGCCTTCAAGAAGGACGGCGCCGAGGTGGTCTATCAGGCCAACATCGATTCCACCCAGCCCGATATGACGCCGGATATGCTGCGCGCCAGGAATGCGGGCACTGAGGTGATCGTGGTCTGGAGCGTCTCCACCGGCATGGAAGCGCGCATGTTCAATACCCGCGCGGCGATGAACTGGGACGTCTCCTTCGTCGGTCATCCCTCGATGTCGTCGGGTGAAATCGCGGGCCTGGTCGAGAAGCCTGCCAACTGGAAGAAGGTTTACGCGATCGGCTACAAGAGCTGCAGCTACGACGCATCCGGCAAGCTGCCGGCGAAAAGCCAGGACCTGGTCGATCGCCTGCTCAAGGCCGATGTCGCGATCAACGATACGCTGTTGTGGTGGATTGCCGACGGCGTCGACGCGATCGACCTGATCGCCAAGGCGGTCGCCGAAAGCGGTTCCACCAACGGCGAAGGCATCATCAAATACTGGAATGGCCTGTCGAAATATCCAGGGTATTTCGGCAACTTCACGTTCTCGCCGACCCAGCACAACGGTTATCTGACCGAGGAGGTCGTGATGTCGGAGGCCTCCACCGCCAAGAACGGCGCCTTCTCGCTGGCGCCCGGATATGGATAGCGGCGGCGGATAGCGCGGGCCAATGTTCGCTTCCATTATCGCATCCGGTCTTGCGGCAGGCGCGATCTATGCCCTCGTCGGCGTCACCTACAACACCATGTTCTCGACATCGCGGGTGATGAGCTTTACCGCCGGACAGCTCGCGATGCTTGGCGGCGTGTTGGGCTCCCTGTTCATGCTGAAGATGGGTATGCCGATCGTCGCCGGATTGCTGCTGACGCTGATCGGATGCGCGATCATCGGGATCATCACCGAATTCGTCGCGGTGCGGCCGGTGCTCAAGAATCTCGATCAGCATCTTTACGTCCTCTCCACGCTGGCGCTGGCGCTGATGATCCAGCAGGTGGCGGCGATCAAATGGGGCACCGAGCCGCAGCCGTTCCCGCGCCTGATTGGCTGGGGCAGCGGCGTTTCGGACGAGAAATTCTGGCTTCCGGTGGTGGCTTGCGCGGTCACGATTCTCAGCCTCGAATATCTCTATCGTCGCACCCTGGTCGGCCGCGCTTTCCTCGCGATCGCCGAGGATAATTTCGCCGCGCGCGCGCTCGGCCTGCCCGAACGCAATCTGCGCGTCTTAAGCTATGCGCTCGCCGGCATCATCGGCGGCGTTGCCGGCTTTTCCGGCGGCGAGCTCTTGCTGGCGTTTTTCGCCAATGGCGCCTTGTTGAATTTTTACGGCTTCGTGCCGGTGGCGCTCGGCGGCCTCGGCAACAACCGCGGCGCCGTCATCGGCGGGCTCGCGCTCGGCCTGTTCCAGCAGGCCGCGAATTTCCTGGTCGGCGGCATCTTCTCTTCGGTGGCCGTATTCGCGCTGTTCATCGTGGTTCTGCTGGCAAAGCCGCAAGGGCTGTTCGGCGCCTCCACCGCACGGAGGGTGTGATGACCGCGGTCACCGCAACTCCGGCGCGCAGCGAGGCCGGCAGCCTGCACGGAATGCTGCCGCAGCTCGCGCCTTTTGCGGGGATTCTCGCCCTCGCGATGATCCTGCCCTTCGTCAGCAACGACTACTGGGCGCTGATCGGCACACGCGCGGCGATCTACTGGGTACTGGTCTCCGGTCTCAATTTGATCGTCGGCTTTGCCGGACATCTCGCCATCGGCTATGTCGCGCTGCTGACGCTCGGCGCCTATACCACCAGCGTGCTGGTGGCCGGCAATGTCATGCCACAGGTCCCGGTGTTCGCGGCGTTGCCGGTTGCGGGTTGCGTCGGCGCCGTGTTTGGCGTCGTCGTCGGTCTGCCCGCGCTGCGGCTGCGCACCTTCTACTTCGCGATGTCGACGCTCGGCTTCGCCACGATCGTCGCCCAGATTGCGCTTGCCTGGCAGAGCGTCACCGGCGGCGGCATCGGTATTGTGGGTCCGGAATTCCCCTCTCCCTTCAATACCGCCTGGGGCTACTATTATCTTTGCATCGCGTTCGCCGCCTTTTGTACCTGGTTGAGCGCAAACGTCGCGCACAGCCGGTTCGGCCGCGCTTTGATCGCGATCCGCGACGCCGAGGTGGCGGCGGAGGCCACCGGCATCTCCAAACCAAGGATGCTGATCGCGATCTTCCTGTTCGCGGGCGCGCTCGCGGCCATCGCCGGCGGGTTGTTCGCCAGCCTGCAGACCTACATCACGCCGGATGCCTTTACCTTCGATCTTTCGGTGCTGTTCTTCATTGCGATCCTGATCGGCGGGCGGGGCTCGATCCTGGGTCCGATGCTCGGCACCATCATCCTGACCATCCTGCCCGAAATCGCTGCCCCCTTGGCGGCGTGGTCGACCTTTCTCTATGCCGTGCTGCTCCTGGTGATCGTGCTGGTGATGCCCGGCGGCATTGCGGCACTGCTGGATTTTCGCAGCCGCCGCCCGCTCGCCGCCAACCGCGCCATCGTGCCGCGTCCGGCGGCTCTCGCGGAGGCCTTGCGCAAAGCGGCCGGCGACAAGACGCTGAGCCTGCGCGGCGTGACGCTGAGCTTCGGCAATGTGCGCGCCATCGACAATCTCGATCTCGATGTCAAACCCGGCCAGATTCATGGCCTGATCGGCCCCAATGGCAGCGGCAAGACCACGACGCTGAACGTGATCTCGGGGTACTACCTCGCCAGGGCGGGAACGATCAGGCTGGGAGATAGCGTGCTGCCGCCCGGCATGCCCACGCTGCGGGCGCAACACGGCATCGGGCGCATTTTCCAGACGCCGCGCGTGATCGGGGAGGCCTCGGTGCTGCAGAATGTCATGATCGGCGGCAGCATCGATGGAAGAGCGACCTTCGTCGAGGCGATGCTGGCGCTGCCGCGAAACCGGCGCGACGAGCGCGTGCTCGCAAACAAGGCCCGCGCGCTGCTCGGCGTCGTAGGCCTTGAGGCGCTCGCCGACGTCCGCGCCGATCGCCTGCAGCACAGCGAATTGCGCTTCATCGAGATCGCGCGAGCGTTGATGCTGGAGCCGGATTTCCTGCTGCTGGACGAACCCGCCGCGGGTCTTTCGGGCGACGAAATCGAGCGCCTGGCCGCGCTGATCATCGCGATCGGCGCCCGTGGCACCGGCCTGTTGCTGGTCGAACACCATGCCGACCTGATCTTCGATATTTGCCATCACGTCACCGTGCTCAATCTTGGCCGGACGCTCGCCGAGGGAACGCCCGCGGAGATTCGCGTCCACAAGGAGGTGGTCAGTGCTTACCTCGGCGGCTGAACCCCTGCTTTCTGTCCGCGGCCTTGAATCCGGCTACGGCAAGATCCGCGTGCTGCATGGGGTCGATCTCAGGATGTCAGCCGGTGAGGTCGTGGCGCTGCTCGGCCCCAATGGCGCCGGCAAGACCACGCTGTTGCGCGCGTTATCCGGATTGCTGCCGGTCAATGCCGGGCACGTGCGCCTTAGTGGCCGCGACATCACCAATGCGACGCCGCGCGAGGCGGCGCGCCAAGGCCTTGTGCATGTGATCGAGGGACATCGCGTGTTCACGCAGCTTTCCGTCACTGACAATCTGTTGCTGGCGGGCTACGACTTGCCGCGCGGCGAGCGCGCGGCGCGCCTCGAGCAGGCCCTGTCGTTTTTTCCGGAGATCGCCGGGAAGCGCCACGAGCGCGGCGGCGCGCTCTCGGGCGGGCAGCAACAAATGCTGACCGTGGCGCAGGGGCTGGTACGCCGCCCTCGCCTGTTGATGCTGGACGAACCGTCGGCCGGCCTGTCGCCGGTTCTGGTCGATCGCGTGCTCAACGTCATCGCCGAGCTACGCAACCAGGGCACCGCCGTGCTCTTGGTCGAACAGTTGCTGGAAAAGGCGCTCGCGGCAGCCGACCGCGTCTACGCGCTGGTGCAGGGACACATCATGCTGGAAGCGCCGACTTCCGAAGCCGGCCTGCCGCAACGGATCGAGCGCGCCTATTTCGGTCACGAGAGGCAGACGGCGGAATGATCGTTCAGACATCCCCTTTGTCGTGAAACCGTTCGGCGCCGCGCCAGCTCAAGGCTTTGCCTTCGTCGACGAAGCGAATGCATTCCTCACCGCCGACGAGATCCTGGACCAGGTGCAAGCGAGTGAATCATCCGTGCAGTGCGGCGGTTTCGGCCGATCGGCCGGGCGTTTTGCGGCTGCGGAATTTGCCGGCGTCAGTACCATCGGTGGCCCCGCCGGTTGACGCGCGCGTTCCATATCGGCACGAAGCTGTTCGTTCTGTCTTTCGGCCAATTCAGCCGAAACGGCTTCCCGCCGCCGGGCTTCGAGGTAACCGATATATTCGCGATCGATCTGTTTGCGTTCTTCCGGTGTCGGATTTGGTCCCGC
Organism: Bradyrhizobium sp.; assembly: GCA_052143915.1. Lineage (GTDB taxonomy): Bacteria > Pseudomonadota > Alphaproteobacteria > Rhizobiales > Xanthobacteraceae > Bradyrhizobium. Next base: position 483 of record JBKQRS010000031.1, on the reverse strand, counting down.
AATGTCGAACTTCCGGTCCTGCATGAAGTCGTAATAGGTGTAGCCGCCCTCCGCCTTTCGCCGCCCCGCAAAGCGCGCGTTGCAGCCCGTCATCGAGGTAGCGCGTTCGTCACTCGATGCGGGTTGGGCTTGAACCCGTTCGACGCAGTCTTCGAAATCACGCGCAGACTGAGGCGAGGACTCCGGAGTAACCGACCAAGTGACGACCAGGGCAAGCAAGGCCGCCACGACAGCCGCAGCCGCTAAATGGCGCTCCGTTACCCACCCGTCCCACAAGCGATACATGCCTCGGTTCCCCCATCCGATTCGCCCACTAGGGACAGCGATTAAGGATTTTTGCGGGCAAGCACCCTGTTGCCGTGCGGCTACAGCCGGCGTGTTTTTTGTCCCCGGCGGATTCTCGCCATTTTTGGGCACAAGTCGTTGCACAGAGTTCGTTTCAATTTGATGGTTGCCTACAAGAGGTTCTGGTCATGCCGTCAG
>JBKQRS010000030.1:0-4726 GCA_052143915.1 Bradyrhizobium sp. | reverse complement strand
TCAATGACGGGGGCAAACAAGCCCGGTCCCCGAGGAGAGCGCGAAGGAAACCGTTAAAACCATTGCGTGCGGGAATGCCGGGTGAATCCGGTGGACTCGTGGTTTCTAACTCGTGTGCTTTCTACTTTGCACACGAGGCCGCGGGTGCACTGGGCACCCGGCATTCCCCACGCCCTCTGTTGGGCGGATGGTTCTGGCAAAACTCGGGTGCGTCGCACCGCGAGATCGCGGGGTTGTATCCTGATGTCATTGCGGGCCAACGGGTCGCGCGAACGCGCGCCCGATGACAGGCTCCGCGAAGCAATCCAACTCTGTCATTCCGGGGCGATGCGAAGCATCGAGCTACGATGTGCAGTTGCACATCGTAGAATCTCGAGATTCCCCGATGCGCAATTGCGCATCTGAGGTCTGGTCCTTCTGACCATCCCGGAATGACGGAAGATGGATTGCTTCGCTGCGCTCGCAATGACGATGTGAAACACTTTGCGTGCTGGCTATTTGAAAATCGAATCGGAAACTTGCATGCGGGATCGTTGCCGGGGGCGCGCAGCAGAAAAGCGTCTACGCCCGCTCTTCCCAGATCGCGGCGAGATGGACGATGGTCTGCACGGCCTTTTCCATGTCCTGCACGCTCACCCATTCCAGCCGCGAATGGAACGCGTGCTCGCCCGCGAAAATATTGGGGCAGGGCAGCCCCATGAATGACAGCCGCGAGCCGTCGGTGCCGCCGCGGATCGAGGCCTTCACAGGCGTGAGGCCGGCGCGGCGGATTGCCTCCATCGCGTAGTCGACGATCTCGGGGTGACGATCGATCACCTGCTTCATGTTGCGGTATTGCTGCCTGACCTCCAGCCGATAGGTCGAGTGCGGAAAGCCTCGCATCACTTCCGTGACGATGTTCTCCAGCAGCGCTTCCTTCTCCTTCAATCCCGCGTCGGTGAAATCGCGCACGATGAAACCGAGCGTGGTCTTTTCCAAAGCGCCGGAGATGCCGATCGGATGCAGAAAGCCGTCCCTGCCTTCGGTGGTCTCGGGCGAGCAGGTATTTTTGGGCAGGCGATCGACGATGGCGGCGGCGATCTTGATGGCGTGCTCCATCTTGCCCTTGGCAAAGCCGGGATGGGTGCTGACGCCCTCGATCGATAGCGTGACGCCATCGGCGGAGAAGGTTTCATCCTCGATATTGCCGGCGGTTTCGCCGTCAATCGTGTAGGCGAATTCAGCGCCGAGCTTCTTCAGGTCCACCTTGTCGACGCCGCGGCCGATCTCCTCGTCGGGGGTGAACAGGATCTTGATCGCGCCGTGTTTGATCTGCGGGTTGTTGAGCAGGAACTGCGCCGCATCCATGATTTCGGCGATGCCGGCCTTGTTGTCGGCGCCGAGCAGCGTGGTGCCGTCGGTGGTGATGATGTCGTTGCCTATCTGGTCGGCGAGCGCAGGATGGTCCGCGACGCGGATAATCTGTGAGGGGTCGGCCGGCAAGACGATGTCGCCGCCACGGTACTTCCTGACAATCTGGGGCTTGACGTTCTTGCCGGTACAGTCGGGCGAGGTGTCCATGTGCGAGCAGAAGCAAATGACCGGAACGTGCTTGTCGCTATTGGCCGGGATCGTCGCGTAGACATAGCCATGTTCGTCGAGATGGGCGTCGGGCAGCCCCATCGCCTGCAGCTCGCGCGCGAGCAGGCGGCCCAGATGCTTTTGCTTTTCGGTAGAGGGGCAGGTCGGGGAGGTGGGGTCGGATTGGGTGTCGATCACCACATAGCGCAGAAAGCGCTCGGTCACGGTGTGCGTGAACCTGAGGGATGAACTCACTGTCAAAACCGCGGGTAGAAGTCAAAAAATGTTTCGACGGAAGAAGCGTCATTCCGGGGGGCCGCGTATGCCGCGTCGGAATGACGCCAAATCAGAATCCTGGTCAGGATTGGAAAACGCGTCCTATCAGACGGCCTCCTTGAGCTCCTTGGCCGCGCGGAAGGCGACCTTCTTGCTCGCCTTGATGTGGATCGCTTCACCGGTGGCGGGGTTGCGGCCCATGCGGGCGGCGCGCTTGCGCACCTGCAGGATGCCGAGGCCGACGATGCGGATGCGCTCGCCCTTCTTCAGATGCTTGGTGATCCGGTTAACCAGATCGTTCAGGATGGCTTCCGCCTGCTTCTTGGACAATTCCTGGTCTTCGGCGATTGCCGCTGCGAGATGCTTGAGCGTAACGGTGGTCGGGGTTGCTGCCTTCTTCGCCATATTTGGCCCTCCTCGTTGTTGATGGCTTAGGAACCTAAGACGTATCAGGCCTTAAACGATTCGGAGGCAAGATGCCTACGTTGTTTTGCCTGTAAACAGCCTATTTTTTGCATCGACATCCCAAAAAGGCCTGACTGGCGGGAGGATTCGCAACAACCTTGACTAACGTGGAGCGCGCCTTTAATCCCTCCCTTCTGTGCGGATCATTGTCAGATTTCGGCATCCGCGGGAGTAGCTCAGTTGGTTAGAGCGCCGCCCTGTCACGGCGGAGGCCGCGGGTTCGAGTCCCGTCTCTCGCGCCATTATTTCAATGGCTTAGCGCCTGCAAACGCAACGTTTTCGGGGTCGGCGGGCCAGCCCCGGCTTTGACGGCCTGTTGCAGATTCCGTCAGCCCAGCCGCACAAAATCTCGGCCTGCCATGCTCTGTAAGGTGGTCTGTTCGGCTGTCGAACGGAGATCGCACAACTGATTGGCGCAGGCGGCAGCGGCTTTTCGGCATACCGCCGAACAAAGCGGGGATTTCAATACCGCTGCAAAACGCGAAAAGGCCGCCCAGGGGGCGGCCGTGTTTCATGTCTTCAAAATATTGGTCTAGCGAACCATGGACGTATTGGAGCTCGTCACCGCTACGGGTTTCCCCGCCTTAATCACATGAGCGGTCTGGCTGTAATCTGCACTGGTGCGCGCGGAGATAGCCAAACCGGCTACCGTGATGCCGGCCACGAGGGCGACCACCACGATCTTCAGGTGGGTCGCACGGTCCGCCGAGTGAATTGAGTGGTTCATCGAAGCCTCCTGGCGCCTTTGCCGCCGCCTTGTTGGCGAAGATCTACCCCCCTTTTGTTTCCAGCCGGTTTCGTGGGTTCCGCAAAATGGTTTCATCACCATCCCCGCGGGATTTGTCCCGTGGCACCTCCGCCAAGGCGGCGCTCGCCCGGACGAAGGGAATGGCGGGGCGGGGGTGGCCGGTTCCGGAGGAGGGGCTGCCACCGCAGGGCACGGACGAGGCGTCATCGTCCGCGCCGCGGTACTCCAATTCCCGGCCTCGCGGGGTTCTCCCGTCACGCCTGGGATCAGGCCGATCCGTCAAGATAGCTTGTCTTGCGCCCCTTGTTGCGCTGCGCTAAGCCTCGGAACAATTCTAATGAACGAATCTGCTGTCATCACCGACCGCAGGAAAAGGCCCCGCCGATGAACGGCATCTTGCAGAATTACCTTCCTCTCGTGGTGTTTATCGCCGTCGCAGGCCTGATCGGCTTGGTGCTGCTGATCGCGCCCTTCGTTGTGGCCTTCCAGCAGCCCGATCCGGAAAAGCTGTCGGCCTATGAGTGCGGATTTAACGCCTTTGACGACGCCCGCATGAAGTTCGACGTCCGATTTTACCTGGTGGCCATTCTTTTCATTATCTTCGATCTGGAAGTCGCGTTCCTGTTTCCCTGGGCGGTGGCGTTCGGCAAGTTGGGGGCGACCGGATTCTGGTCGATGTTTGTTTTCCTTGCCGTCCTTACCGTCGGCTTTGCCTATGAATGGAAGAAAGGCGCGCTCGAATGGGATTGAGCCCAGCTGCCGCAACGCCAGGGTTCGCACCGGCGGTCGCTCCCGCTGCAACCGGCATCATTGACCCTGCCACCGGCAAGCCGGTCGGGGCCAACGATCCGTATTTTCTCGAGGTCAACCACGAGCTGTCCGACAAGGGCTTCTTCGTCACCGCCACCGACGACCTGATCACTTGGGCGCGTACGGGGTCGCTGATGTGGATGACATTCGGTCTGGCATGTTGCGCGGTCGAGATGATGCAGATGTCGATGCCGCGTTACGACGCCGAGCGCTTCGGCTTTGCGCCGCGTGCTTCCCCGCGGCAATCCGACGTGATGATCGTGGCGGGCACGCTGACCAACAAGATGGCGCCTGCGCTGCGCAAGGTTTACGACCAGATGCCGGAGCCGCGCTACGTGATCTCGATGGGATCATGCGCCAATGGCGGCGGCTACTATCACTACTCGTATTCGGTGGTGCGCGGCTGCGACCGCATCGTGCCCATCGACATCTACGTGCCGGGCTGCCCGCCGACGGCGGAAGCGCTGCTTTACGGCGTCATGCTGCTGCAGAAAAAGATACGGCGCACCGGTACCATCGAACGCTAAGGTTTTAGGTAATGGACGACGGCAAGCTCGACGCTCTGGGGCAGACGATTGTTGGCGCGCTTGCCGGTGCTGCGAGCGGTCATTCGGTTGCGTTCAATCAGCTCGCGATATCGATTGAGGCCGGCAAGGTCGTCGATGTCGTGCGCTTCCTGCGCGACGATCCTGCCTGCCGTTTCGTCAACCTGACGGATGTGACCGCGGTGGATTATCCCGGCCGCGAAAAGCGCTTCGACGTGATCTACCATCTGCTGTCTCCAACGCTCAACGCGCGCATCCGTTTGCGCGCCGAGGCCGATGAGACCACCCAGGTGCCGTCGATCATCGAGGTGTTTCCCGGCGC
>JBKQRS010000029.1:0-9985 GCA_052143915.1 Bradyrhizobium sp. | reverse complement strand
GGCCGCGTCACCAAGGGCGACATGCTGGCGGCGATCGAGAAGGCCGCCTCCGCGCCGACGCCGGTCAGCCAGCCGGCCGCGGCGGTGCAGGTGCGCGCGCCCTCGCCGGCCGATGACGCCGCCCGCGAGGAGCGTGTGAAGATGACGCGGCTGCGGCAGACCATCGCGCGCCGCCTCAAGGACGTGCAGAACACCGCCGCGATGCTGACGACCTTCAACGAGGTCGACATGAGCCACATCATGGCGATGCGGGCGCAGTACAAGGACGTGTTCGAGAAGAAGCACGGCAGCAAGCTTGGATTTATGGGCTTCTTCACCAAGGCCTGCGTGCAGGCGCTGAAGGACATTCCGGCCGTCAATGCCGAGATCGACGGCACCGATCTGATCTACAAGAATTATTACCACATCGGGGTCGCGGTCGGCACCGACAAGGGCCTCGTCGTGCCTGTGGTGCGCGACTGCGATCACAAGTCGATCGCCGAGATCGAAAAGAGCATCGCCGATTTCGGCCGGCGCGCCCGCGACGGCCAGCTCAAGATCGACGAGATGCAGGGCGGCACCTTCACCATCACCAATGGCGGTATCTACGGTTCGCTGATGTCGACGCCGATCCTGAACGCGCCGCAGTCCGGCATTCTCGGCATGCACAAGATTCAGGAGCGGCCGATGGCGATCGGTGGCAAGGTCGAGATTCGTCCGATGATGTATCTGGCGCTGTCCTATGATCACCGCGTCATCGATGGCAAGGAAGCGGTGACGTTCCTGGTGCGCGTCAAGGAAAACCTGGAGGATCCGGCGCGGCTGGTGCTGGATCTCTGACGGATCGCCTATCTCGAACCTCGGCCGCAGCGTCGCTGCGGCTTTTCCCGTAACTGCGCCTGGATTGTGGGGGCTACTTTGACCGACAAGGTTGTGATCATCACCGGCGGAAGCCGCGGCATCGGCCGTGCTACCGCGATCGCGGCTGCCGGCCGCGGCTATCGGGTTTGCGTCGGCTATGCCAGCAATGCAGCCGCGGCGCAGAGCGTGGTCGCCGACATCGAGGCGAAGAATGGCAAGGCGATCGCGGTCAAGTGCGATGTCAGCAGCGAGAAGGACATCCTCGCTTTGTTCAAAGCCGCCGACGGGTTCGGAACGTTGGGGGCGCTCGTCAACAACGCCGGTATCGTCGGGGCGACGTCGCGGGTCGACGAGATGTCCGCCGAGCGGATCCAGCACATGATGGCCGTCAACGTCACGGGCAGCATCCTCTGCGCCCGTGAAGCGGTGAAACGGATGTCGACGCGCCACGGCGGCAAGGGCGGGGTCATCGTCAACCTGTCGTCGGTCGCGGCGAAACTCGGTTCGCCCAACACCTATGTCGATTACGCAGCGTCCAAAGGCGCGATCGATTCCTTCACCCTCGGCCTGGGATATGAAGTCGCCGGCGAGGGCATTCGTGTCGCGGCGATCCGGCCCGGACTGATCGATACCGAAATTCACGCCTCGGGCGGCGAGCCCGATCGCGCCCATCGGCTCAGCCATATGGTGCCGATGAAGCGCGTCGGCACCGCGCAGGAAATCGCCAACGCCGTCGTCTGGCTGATGTCGGACGATGCCTCCTATGTGACCAGCGCCATTCTTGACGTATCGGGCGGGCGCTAAGACCCTGTCACACATTTCAGCTACGGGACTTCAATCATGGCCACTTACGATCTTGTTGTTATCGGCACCGGTCCTGGCGGATATGTGTGCGCGATCCGCGCGGCCCAGCTCGGCATGAAGGTCGCCGTGGTCGAGAAGAACGCGACGCTCGGCGGCACCTGCCTGAATATCGGGTGCATGCCGTCGAAGGCATTGCTTCATGCGTCCGAGATGTTCGAGGAGGCGGCGCATTCCTTTGCGAAGATGGGCGTCAGTGTTCCCGCGCCAAAACTCGATCTGCCCGCGATGATGAACTTCAAGCAGCAGGGTATCGACGGCAACGTCAAGGGCGTCGAGTTCCTGATGAAGAAGAACAAGATCGACGTCATCAGCGGCAGGGGAAAGATACTCGGCACCGGGAAGGTCGAGGTCTCGGGCAATGACGGCAAGACGCAAGTCGTCGAGACCAGGAATATTGTTATCGCCACCGGCTCGGATGTCGCGCGGCTGAAGGGCATCGAGATCGACGAGAAACGAATCGTGTCGTCGACCGGCGCGCTTTCGCTCGACAAGGTCCCGGGGAAGCTGTTGATCGTCGGGGCCGGCGTGATCGGGCTTGAGCTCGGCTCGGTGTGGCACCGGCTCGGCGCGCAGGTCATGGTGGTGGAATTTCTGGATCGTATCCTGCCGGGCATGGACGGCGAGATCGCGAAGCAATTTCAGCGCATCCTCGAGAAGCAGGGCTTTGCGTTCAAGCTCGGCGCCAAGGTCACCGGCATCGATACTTCGGGCAAGACGCTCGTCGCGCAGATCGAACCAGCCGCCGGTGGCGCAGCGGAAAAACTCGAAGCCGATGTCGTGCTGGTCGCGATCGGCCGCGTCCCCTATACCGAGGGCCTCGGCTTGAAGGAAGCGGGCGTCGCGCTCGACAATCGCGGCCGCGTGCAGATCGATTCGCATTTTGCAACCAGCGTGAAGGGCGTCTATGCGATCGGCGACGTCGTCGCGGGTCCGATGCTTGCGCACAAGGCCGAGGACGAAGGCGTCGCGGTTGCGGAAATCCTGGCCGGCCAGGCCGGGCATGTGAATTACGACGTCATCCCCGGTGTCGTGTACACCACGCCGGAAGTGTCGTCGGTCGGCAAGACCGAGGAAGAGCTGAAGCAAGCCGGCGTGACCTACACGTCAGGCAAATTCCCGTTCACCGCCAACGGCCGCTCCAAGGTCAACCAGACCACTGACGGATTCGTGAAGATTCTCGCAGATGCGAAGACCGATCGAGTCCTCGGCGTGCATATTGTCGGCCGCGAGGCCGGCGAAATGATCCATGAAGCCGCTGTTTTGATGGAGTTTGGCGGCTCCGCCGAAGATTTGGCGCGGACCTGTCACGCCCACCCGACCCGCTCCGAAGCGATCAAGGAAGCCGCGCTTGCGGTCGGCAAGCGCGCCATCCATATGTGATCGACGCTCGGCAGGGATGAGATTGATGCTGCGTCGCCTTCTTCAACCGATCTGGGTCCTGCTCGCGGTCATCTTTCTGATCGAGGCATGGCTGTGGGATCACCTCGAGCCCATCGTGGCCTGGGTGGTGGAGAAAATTCCGCTCCGCGCCTTCAAGCATTGGCTGGCCGAGCGCGTCGACACGCTGTCGCCGGCGATGACGCTGGTCGTCTTCGTCGTGCCGTTGATTCCGCTGTTTCCGCTGAAGCTGGTCGGATTCTGGCTGCTCGCCCATGAATATTGGATGAGCGCCATTTTCACCATCATGTTCGCAAAACTCGTCGGTGTCGGCGTCACAGCCTTCCTGTTCGACGTGACGCGCTCGAAGTTGCTGGAGATGGGATGGTTCGAAACGCTCTATGAATTCGTCATAGCGTTGCGGGCGAAGGCGACTGCGCTGGTTGAGCCGATCAAGCAGCGAATCCTGTACCTGCTGCGCGGCGACGGCTGGTCATCGCGGATGCTGCGGCTGATCCAGCGCTTCCGCAAGAGCGTGCGCGAAGCGCGTTAGAGCGTTTGCGAGCAGGGTTCCGATTCAAGCCGAACCGATGATGCGCCAGAGCGAGATGACTTTTCGACGAATCGTCATCTCGCTCTATCTTTTTGTTTGAGCATGATCTTTTCGGAAAACCGGTGCCCGCTTTTCCGGATCATGCTCTATCCGCGCGGCTACCTTTACAAGGCTAGATGCAGCGCGTGCGGCGCGACCATCCCGAGCGCGGTAAAGGCGAGACCGGCCAGTGTCAGCAGGCCGGAGATCCAGGCTAGCGCGACCATGCCGGTGATGATGGTGGCCGAAGCCAGCACGATGCCGATCTGAAAGGCGGCGGAGGCGAGCTCGAAGTGATGATATTTCGCGGTGGCGAGGTCGCGCTCCTCCTCGGCATGCTTGGCGCGTTCAGATAGTTGTTCGGTCCCTTCGCCGGTTTCAGGCTCCGAGCGGTAGCGCGCGGCGGTCTTCTGCCATTCGTCGATCTGCTTTTGCAGCGCCGCCTTGGCGGCATCGTCGCCCATGACGCCGAGGCTGAGCTTGGCCTGATCCGACGTCGCTTGCACCACGGTGCGCCGGATGCTCTTGGCCTGGAAGAACGCCCACAGGTTCGAGGCCTCGACATTCTTGGCGATCGATTCGGTCTGGGCGCCCTTGCCCAGCGTCTCCGATAGCGCGAGGAACAGCGCGATCACGGCGATCAATAGCGCAATCTTCCTGTTTTCGCCGGACGCGTGTTCGGCGTGCTCGGCGTGCTCCATGCTTTCATGTGCGCTCATGATTCTCCCCCTGCTCGGCAACTCGACGATGGACCGAACGACAGCATTCGCGCAAGGGGCAAAGGTGCGACGGCGACGCGTCAGGCGCGAAGCCGGGCGCTCTCAGGCGCGGGGATGCGCCGATTTGTAGACTTCCAGCAGCCGCTCGCTGTCGATCCCGGTATAGATCTGCGTGGTCGAGAGCGAAGCGTGGCCGAGCAATTCCTGGATCGCGCGCAGATCGCCGCCGCGGGACAGAAGGTGGGTTGCGAAAGAGTGTCGCAGCGCATGCGGCGTCGCGCTGTCGGGCAGGCCAAGCGCGCCGCGCAGCCGTTCCATGGTGAGCTGGATGATGCGGGCGCTCAGCGGGCCGCCGCGGGCACCGACAAAGACCGGCCCCTCGGCGGGCAACGGATGCGGACACATCGCCACGTAGTCCTGAACCAGCGCTAGCACGTTTTGCAGCACCGGCACCATGCGCGTCTTGTTGCCCTTGCCGGTGACAATCAGGACGTCGCCTGCGCCGGGCAACGGCACATCGCGGCGCTTCAGGCCCAGCGCCTCCGAGATGCGCAGGCCCGATCCGTAGAGCAGCGCCATGACGGCGGCGTCGCGTGCCCAGATCCAGGGATCGCGGCTCTCGCCGGCGCGTTCATCGGCGTCAGCGAAACGTTTGGCCGCCGCCATCTGTATGGGCTTCGGCAGGGTCTTGCCGACCTTGGGTGCGCGTATCGCGGACAGCGCGCCGACCTTGCCTTTACCTTCCCGTTCGAGGAAGCGTCCGAACGAGCGCAGGCCCGCCAGCGTCCGCATCAGCGAACGGCCGCCGATATCGGAGGCGCGCCGCATCGCCATGAACGCCCGGACATCGCTGGCCTGAAGTGCAGCAAACCCGGCAAGCGTTACGCGCTTGCCCCAGTGTTCGCCGAGGAACTGAAGGAACTGACGGACATCGCGGGCGTAGGCCTCCGACGTCTTCGGCGACAGCCTGCGCTCGGCGCGCAGATGCGAAAGCCACCGCGTCATCTCCAGCGTCACATCGCTGGCGGCGCAGGCAAGTTCGACGGGTTGAACGACTGGGATCGGCTTGGCCATCTGGTGTCTTTGGGATTCTCGACCGAATGGGCAATACTATCACATCCTTCCCGTTTACCTTTGGTGAACCGCGGCGACGGGTTCGGATATTCGCGCGCAATACCGGGCCGGGCGGCTGGCTCCGCAGGGCTTGTAACCCTAGATTGGCTCAAACCCTCTGATCTGATTCTCCGATGGACCACTCCACGCGTGCCTCACCATCATCTGCATCGTCGACGCGTGTCGTCGATGTGCTGGTGCCGGTCGCGCTCAACCAGAATTATTCCTATCGTGTGCCGCGCGGCATGGAATTGGCGCCGGGTGACGTCGTGTGCGTGCCGCTTGGGCCGCGCGAAGTGGTTGCCGTGGTGTGGGCTGAAAACACCAATCCCGACCCGCGCCTGCACAATCGCCTCAAGGACGTCGGCGAAAAGCTCGACGTGCCGCCGCTGAAAGCGGAGCTGCGCGCGCTCGTCGATTGGGTGGCCAACTACACGCTGTCGGCGCGCGGCATGGTGCTGCGGATGACGTTGCGGATGGGAGAACATCTCGGCCCCGAGCGGGTGCGGATGGGCGTGCGGCTGGTCGGCAAGCCGCCCCAGCGCATCACGCCGGCGCGGCGGCGGTTGATCGGACTGTTGTCGGACGGCCTGTTGCACGGCAAGGCGGACGCCGCGAAGGAAGCCGGCGTCAGCGTCGGTGTCGTCGATGGCCTCGTCGACGAAGGCACGCTGGTGACGGAAGCGATGCCGCGCACGCTGGCGCCGCCCGCGCCCGATCCGTCCTTCGCGATGCCGGAATTTTCCCGTCAGCAGCGCACCGCCGTGGACGCGATGCGCGCGTTAGCTGCGAATGGCAGCTTTCACGTCGCACTGCTCGATGGCGTCACCGGCTCGGGAAAAACCGAGGTCTATTTCGAGGCGATCGCGGAGGTGATCCGCCGCGGCAAGCAGTCGCTGATTCTGATGCCGGAGATCGCGCTCACCGGCCAGTTCCTCGACCGCTTCGCGCGGCGTTTCGGCGCTCGCCCGCTGGAATGGCATTCCGAACTGACCCCGCGCACGCGGCAGCGCAACTGGGCCGCGATATCGGCGGGCGAAGCGCCTGTGGTGGTGGGCGCGCGCTCGGCGCTGTTTCTGCCTTACGCCGATCTCGGGCTGATCATCGTCGATGAGGAACACGACCAGGCCTACAAGCAGGACGAAGGCGCCCACTACCACGCCCGCGACATGGCGGTGGTGCGCGCGCATATCGCGAAGATTCCGATCGTGCTGGCCTCCGCCACGCCGTCGGTCGAAACCGAGGTGAATGCGCGCAAGGGCCGCTATCAACGCATCGTGCTGCCGTCGCGATTCGGCGGCCAGCACATGCCGCATATCGAGGCGATCGATCTGCGGCGTGAAGCCCCGCCGCGCGGTCACTTCATCTCGCCGCGGCTCGCCGGGCAAATTCGACTCGCGATCGAGCGGCGCGAGCAGGCGCTGTTGTTCCTCAACCGCCGCGGCTATGCGCCGCTGACCCTGTGTCGGGCCTGCGGGCATCGCTTTGCCTGCACGATCTGCGACGCCTGGCTGGTCGATCACCGGTTTCGCCAGCGTCTGGTTTGCCACCATTGCGGTTTCTCGATGCCGCGCCCGCGTGTCTGTCCGAATTGCGCGGCGGAAGAATCGCTGGTCGCGGTCGGTCCGGGCGTCGAGCGGTTGCAGGAAGAGGCGGCCGGGCTTTTTCCGGATGCGCGCACCATGGTGCTGTCGAGCGACCTGATCACCTCGATCGAGACCATGCGCAGCGAATTGAACGAGATCGCGGAAGGCCGCGTCGATATCATCATCGGCACGCAATTGGTGGCCAAGGGCCATCATTTTCCGCGGCTCAACCTGGTCGGCGTGGTGGACGCCGATCTCGGCCTGAGCAATGGCGACCCGCGCGCCGCGGAACGGACGTTCCAGCTGCTCAACCAGGTGATCGGCCGCGCCGGTCGCGACCAGGGCAGGGGCGTCGGGTACTTGCAGACCCATCAGCCCGAACACCCCGTGATGAAGGCGTTGGTGGCGTGCGACCGCGAGGCGTTTTATGCCAGCGAAATCGAAGCCCGCGAACGCGCCCACTATCCGCCGTTCGGCCGGCTGGCAAGCCTGATCATTTCCGCGGGGGACCGGCCCACGGCGGAAAGTTTTGCGCGCAAGCTTGCCGCGATCGCGCCGATCGATGAGCGGATCAAGGTGCTGGGCCCCGCCGAAGCGCCGCTCGCCGTGATCAAGGGCCGCTACCGTTTTCGCCTGTTGGTGAAATCGCTGCGCAATGTCGATCTGTCGGAGTATTTGCGTGAATGGCTTGCCGCCGCTCCCAAGACCAAAGGCAATCTCAAGCTCGAGGTCGACGTCGATCCGCAGAGCTTTTTGTAGTTTTGCAAACTCCGTCATTCCGGAGCGCGCGCGAGCGCGAATCCGGAATCTCGAGATTCCCCGATGTGCAATTGCACATCTGAGGTCTGCGCCAAGAGGCGCATCCCGGAATGACGAATGTGGGTTTGGCAAGAAAAAAGCCTGCCGTCATTTCTGGCGGCAGGCCTGGTTTCGGCGTGCAGGAAAGCCCTGCTCGCTACACAAACGCAACGCTTACAGAACTTTCTTCGACGAAGGAGGCGTTGAGGCGCCTTGAAGAGGTTACATGACCTCAGCGACGACGCGGCCGACGCCAGCGCCCGTCAGGCCGATCGCGCGGGCCGCGCCCGTGGACAGGTCCAGCACCCGGCCGCGGACGAATGGGCCGCGGTCGTTGATCGTGACGACGACGCTGCGGTCGCCATGGGTGACCCTGAGCTTGGTGCCGAACGGCAGGGTACGGTGCGCCGCGGTCATGGCGTTCTGGTTGAAGCGCTGACCCGACGCAGTCTTGCTGCCGGATTCGTTGCCGTAATAGGAGGCCATGCCCGAGAAGCTCCGCCCCGAGCCCGACATCGGAGCGATCGCGGCATTGGCGTCGCGCCAGGCCGAGGAGTCGCCCGATACGTGGTGGAAGTGGCCATGATGATGGTGCCGGTAGGACCTGGCCGAGGCTTCGGTAGCACTACCCCCTGCCAGGACAGTTGCGGCGAAAAGAACTAGCGCCGTGCGAGACTGGGTTACGTTTCCCAGAGCCTGCTTCTTGAGTTTCAACATATATCAGTCCCTTAAATTAGTAATGCCACCTACGCGGCAAGTGGAACCCCCGCTCCGTATTGAGTGCATGCCGTTTGGTGGGCTAATGAGGCATAAAAGGGGCAGTAGATCGTTTTACCTCCCGCTGAAACATCTTGTTATCGAGTACAAGTAATCGCGATAAGTTCCGTAATATTGCTGGTTAATTAATTATTAACCATTCTATTACTTGGTAATACTGTTGACTGAAGTTATCGCCGTTAACATCATGGTCTTGGCAAGTAATGCGATAATGGAATGGCTCGGAGCCGGCCCGCCCATCCCTTGCGTCGCGGACGTGCGGCCTAAACATCAGGGCGCGGAACGATGGCCGCCGTCGGGGCCCGCGACGCTCGGTCGCGCTCGCTGCGCGGGGTAAATCCGCCAGGGCAGACCCGCTGAAAAAGCGCCTGCAATCATTGTCGGCGAGCGACATGCGACAAGGCATCGCCAGGCCCTGCCGTCATGTTGCACCTGCGCTCTTGCTATGTTAGCAAAGCCGCGATTTTAACGGTCCCGGCACAGCCTGTGCCGGTCGAAAATCGAAGTCCCGCTTGAATTCCAAGGGCTTGGATCGCTAGGCGCCGCATTGTGGCGACGGTTTTTCCCTTGCGAGTTTGACAGCAAAAAGAGCGCGCTTGTGGCTGCTGAAGATCCGTCCGTTTCGGGAGTGTCCGGTCGTTACGCAACGGCCTTGTTCGAACTGGCGCGCGATGAAAGATCCATCGACGCGGTCAAGGCCGATCTCGACAGGTTCGACGCCATGCTGGCGGACAGCGCCGACCTCAGGCGTCTCGTCCGCAGCCCGGTTTTTTCCGCCGATGCGCAATCGAAAGCGCTGGCCGCGGTGCTCGACAAGGCCGGTATTTCCGGCATTTCCGCAAAATTCCTGAAAGTTCTCACCGCCAACCGCCGGCTGTTCGCGGTTGGCGACGTGATCCGCGCGTTCCGCGCGCTGGTGGCGAAGTTCAAGGGCGAGGCGACCGCCGACGTCACGGTGGCCGAAACGCTCAGCGACAAGAATCTCGACGCCCTCAAGACCGCGCTGAAGTCGGTGACGGGCAAGGACGTCGCGCTCAACGTGAAGGTCGATCCCTCGATCATCGGTGGCCTCGTGGTCAAACTCGGCAGCCGCATGGTGGATAGTTCGCTTCGCACCAAACTCAATTCGATCAAGCACGCGATGAAAGAGGCAGGCTGATGGACATCCGCGCCGCGGAAATTTCCGCGATCCTCAAGGACCAGATCAAGAATTTCGGCCAGGAGGCTGAGGTTTCCGAAGTTGGACAGGTGTTGTCCGTCGGCGACGGCATTGCCCGCGTCTATGGCCTCGACAACGTCCAGGCCGGCGAGATGGTCGA
>JBKQRS010000028.1:0-2665 GCA_052143915.1 Bradyrhizobium sp. | reverse complement strand
GCGGCTGATTGCCGCCTCGACCTTCGAACGCTTGTTGTAGCCAGCCGCCTTCTGCCAATTCATCCGCCCGTGCGCATCGATTGCGAGAACATGCAGGTCCCGCTGGGTTGGCGATTTTGCGGCAGTTGGTCCAGGCACCGCCCCCTTGCAAGGAGGAACGATGAACCTGGCGTTCGTGTTTCTGGCCAGAACGGCGTCGAGAATAGGACCTCGGTCATAAGCGCCGTCGGCCATGAATGAGGCCGGCGCCTCGGCCAATTGACCCGGCTCTGTCGCATTTCTGCGAAGATAGGAGGTGGCGTAAGCTGACGACAGTTTGGGACAGCGGAGCGCGTGTTGAAGATGGACCAGATTTCTTTCAAGGGCCGCCACTTCGATCGATCGGTGATCTTGCTTTGTGTCCGCTGGTATCTGGCCTACAGTTTGAGTCTGCGCGATCTTGAGGAGATGATGGCCGAGCGCGGCATTTCGGTCGACCACGCTACTGTGCATCGTTGGGTCATCCGATATTCGCCGGAACTTCTCGAGCGGTTCAATCTGCGAAAGCGCGCCGTCGGAGGCAAGTGGCACATGGACGAGACGTATATCCGGGTTCGCGGTCAATGGACGTACCTCTATCGCGCCATCGACAAGCTCGGTGACACAGTCGAGTTCTTCTTCAGCACGGAGCGAGATCTCGACGCGGCCAAACGCTTCTTGACGCAGGCGCTCGATCGCCACGGGCGTCCTGAAAGGATCGTCATCGATGGCAGCCAGACGAATCTTGAAGCCATCCGCTTTTGCGACACGGCGAGTCAGCTTCGCGATCGGTCACGGCGCCAGTTGAAGCCGATCGTGATCCGCCGGAGCAAATATCTGAACAACCGGATTGAGCAGGATCATCGCTCAGTCAAGCGTCGAGTCAGACCAATGCTCGGCTTCAAGTCTGTAGCCGGCGCGCGCGCCATTCTTGGAGGCGTCGAGATGATCGGCATGATGCGCAAACATCAGGCCAGGTATGCCTTCAACCCTCGTCCGTCTATCGCCGAGCAATTCGAAATCTTGGCTGCGTAGATCCTGCTGCCCATTGGCTCTCTGCGACCGCACTCCCAGTTTGCGACAGAACCATTGACCCAGCAAGGTTTCGACATTCGAGGCGTCGTCGACGTCTTTGTCGGTCAGATCAAACGCGACGATCTCGCCACCGTCGGCATCAATGCCAATATGAAGCTTCCGCCAAGAGCGTCGCTTGGCGGTTCCATGCTTTTCAAAAAGCCATTCGCCCGCGCCGCGAAGCTTCAGCCCCGTGCTGTCGACGATCAAGTGCAAGTCGCCCGTTCCAGTTCGCCGTTGGGCTTGAACCGGCAGTCCGCACGCCCGCCGGCTCAGCGTCGGATGATCGGGGATCGGCAGATCAATCTCCAGCATTCGCATGATCGAACCAATGAGCCCTTCGCTCTGGCGTAGGGCCAATCGGAAGACCGCTCGCAAAGTCAGAGCCGTCTCGATGGCCAGGTTGGAACAGACGACCTGGCCGCCCGGCGTCTTTCGAGGCTGCGCTTTCCAACCTGCCAGCGCTTCTTCGGTGAACCAGATCGTCAAGCTGCCACGACTGCGAAGCGCTGCGTCATAGTCCCGCCAGTTCGTCACTCGATGCTTCTGACGGGGAATACGGAGCCGGCCCTTGGAATGAAACTTGAACGGCACGACGGAGGTCCCCGTGATCAGCACGGAAAACATCTGCGCCCAGATTCCTTAAAAAGACCGCCACGACGGCATTCGCGCAACAACGTCGCGCTCTCCCAACTCGGCAGAACGCGCTACGCGCCGTCGAGCCCGCGAACGCGCGGGCGGCCAATCTCGACCTTGCCGCCGTGAAAGCCGATCTTGCCCTTCGTCCTCTCCCAGCGGTGCGCTTGGCACCGTGCGCCCCGCTCATGGCGCTCACCGCAGGCCGCCGTCGCGTCCCGCTCCATCATCTCGCTCGGCGTCTCGATCCCGGCGGCAAGACAAAAGCATTCAAAGCTCGCCGACATGCTCGCCAGCGCGTCGGCCTTCAGCGCATGCGTGGGAATCGCGGTAGATGTGCTATGCTTCTTGATGGCGTTGCTTTCCTTTCGTGGAATCAGCACCCCGAGCCTAAAGGCTCAAGGCGAGCAACGCCGCTCCTCCTTTTTCAACATTCCGCGGGACATCCCCGTCTGGCGCAAACAAGGATAAGTAGCGCCACTGCCGCGCGCGCCAGGAAGGCCGCTGCCGACCCGTGGCGCTTGGCGCGGGCGGCGCTTCTGACCGACGCGGACGGCGCCGTTGCCGTTGTGAAACACGAATGGCGTGCGCCGATCAACAGCGAGCCGGCGCGCGTCAAGCCCCGCTCCTCTCACGGTGGGCCGCGGCCAGCCGATTTGTGCCGCGCAACAAGGAAAGCCTATGCCGACGGCCGCGAGGCGCGCGCCGGCATCGGTTCCTGGATGACAGTTCACAAGTCCGGCGCCGATGTGCGATAACGCATAGGCACGCGATTGGGGGCGACGGGCAATGTCGGAAGTGGCGTTGGTGACCGGGTTTTCAGGCTATGGCGGGCGGGGACGCAATCCCTCGGCCGAAGTGGCGAAGGCGCTCGACGGCAAGGCGATCGCTGGCCTGCGGGTCGTTGTCCGCGTCCTGCCGGTGTCCTATGCGAAGC
>JBKQRS010000027.1:0-2578 GCA_052143915.1 Bradyrhizobium sp. | reverse complement strand
GAATAGGTACTTGCGTCTATATTCAAGAAGCGTCATGCAACCCTACGTTGACCTTTTGCGGGCCTTTCTTCGATTGCGGATTTGTCGAATTGATGAATGAATAACAAGCCAGATTTTCCCTAAATCTTTTTCTCAATTGGACTTACGTTAGTACAGTAAATCCTGGAAACTACTGGCTAGAGAATCTTTTCCGCGGTCGTCGTAACGGCCTTCCTTTGCAGGTCTTCTCGCAGTTCAGACAGCGGCGTCTGAATGATCTTCCGAAACCGCCCCGCTACAATGGGCCGGATTTCACGATGGGAACCGCGATGATCAACGGCCACGTGATGCTGCGCAACGAACATGCCCAACAGAGATCTGCCTGAAGCGACGGGCCAGCTCGATGCCGAACCGATCGTCCGCTGATGCGGCGCTCGCCGTCGCGTCTCTTCTTGAGAATGTCTGTGCCGGTCGCCTGACGCTGTTCCAGGCTGACCGGCGGCCCGTGCTAGGCTGACCGGCGACGCGTGCTATACTGACCGGCGCCGGGTTACGCTGACCGGCGATGGTCAGGCTAATCACAAGTACGGCGAGTCAAACATGGCAGAGGACTTCGTTTCCCTGAAGCAGCTTGCTGGAGAGCTTGGGATGGATCGCTCCCATGCTCGACGGTACATTCTGCGCCTTGGGTTCACTCCTCACAAAAGGAGGACACCGGACTCCCAGAACCAACTGACACTTGCCGTCAGCATTCCGGAGGCCGAGTTGATCAGGGGCAAACGGCGGGAAGAAGGTTTCTTCGAGTCCACGAAGCCTGTAGTCAAGGAAGTTGGGGTCTTTTACGTGATTCGCCTCGTGCCGGAACTTGACCCGCGCCGCCTCAAGCTCGGCTTTGCCGACGATCTTCTTTCGCGCCTTTGCCAACACCGGACAGCGGCCCCCACGGCGGCGGTGGTCAAGTCGTGGCCGTGCAAGAGGGCGTGGGAAGGAACGGTGATGGACTGCCTGACGGTTGTGAACTGCCGTCTGATTCTCAACGAAGTATTCGAGTGCGATGATGTTGATGCCCTCATCGCGCGTGCCGACAAGCTGTTTGACTTGCTGCCAGACCCGGCAGCCAAGGCGCCGCTCGCGGACGTATCGCCCCGCAATACATGATCGCGCTGGCGCAGCGCCGAACCAGGCGCTGCGACAGACCGGCCACGCGAATGACGGTTACTGGCGGAAACGTTCGATCTCGCGATTCCTCTCGGAATATGTGCCTTGAGGGGTCTCGCGTGGAAGGAGACGACAATGGTGATTACTCTGGAACCAGAGCTGGAGGCTGCCTTAACCGAGGTGGCCAGCCGCCAAGGCGTTGCCCCCGAGGTGTTGGCGCTCAACGCCTTGCGGGAGCGGTTCCTGGGCAGTGCCGGGCCGTTCCGGCCACACGACGAGTGGGAGCGACGGCTGCTCGGGCTGGCGAAGGACTGCGGAGTATCCCTACCCGACTCGGCCTTTAGAAGAGAAACGCTGTACGAGTAATGGCCTACTTGATGGACACAAACGTCCTGGGTCGCCTGGCGAACCTGACGGACGCCCAGCACGGCGTGGCCTCGCAGGCCGTGGTGGAATTGCACCGGCGGGGTGAGGTCTTGCACGTCACGCCGCAAGTCCTGGTCGAGTTCCGTAACGTGGCCACTCGGCCCATCGCTCTGAATGGCCTGGGGCTCTCGACTGTCGACGCAGAGGCGCAGGCAGCGGGTTTCGAGGCCGCGTTTCTACTGCTGGCGGAGACACCGGACATCTACCCTGCGTGGAAGGCCCTGGTCGGTGCGCTGGGGATTATCGGGAAGCAGGTCCATGACGCTCGCCTTGTTGCGGTCTGCCATGTGCATGCCGTGACGCACCTGCTGACGTTCAACGTGTCGGATTTCGTTCGCATGGCGGGATTTGGGCCGGCTGTTGTGGTCGTCGATCCCGCAACCGTGTAAGGCGAACACCGACCAAACCGTTGCAGCAGATGGGGCCGGCATGACGGCTTTTCAAAGGGTGAAGTCCAGCAAGCCGGCCCCGCGGCTGAGCTTCATTGTTTGGCTGAGGCAATCCGCGGCGGCCGCTCCACGTCGATTGATCATCGGGGGTCAGTCACTACCGCTTTGGCGGTGCTGCCGACTTATAGGCCGAATCGTCTTCAAAGCCGACTGACCATTCCAAACCAGGCAGATAGGATCTGACACTGGCCTGTCGATTTATAGGTTAGGGCGGATGAGATCGAGAAATGCTACTGCCATGTTCCATCGATGTGCGCAGCGCGTATCTCGAGCATAAGGCCGGCACGTTTCACTCGATCTGGACGAGTGCCGTGTCTTTGGGAATCAGGGATGCAGACGTGGGAGAATCACGAGTGGCGGTCGACACCAACGCGATATCGGGGGAGCGAAGCGCTCGGTTGTCCCTTCCCATCGGGGATGGGGGAGGGCAACAACTCTCCTGTTGGTGCTGGAGGTGCGACACGGCTCACTGGACTCAACCCCGGCGCAAGACTGACAAAGTAGCCTCGGAGGGCTAACAGACTTTGTGGCGCTCTGTAAAAACTTAGCGTTAGCATACATTCGAG
>JBKQRS010000026.1:0-7187 GCA_052143915.1 Bradyrhizobium sp. | reverse complement strand
CCGCGCTCAGTTCCCAGCAGAACTCGGCGATGCGCTGCGCGTGCTGCATGCCGAGCCCCTGAGGAGTAAATCGCCCTCTAGGAGCAAGAGCGATCAAGGCGGGGTCACATCGTCAGGCTATCGTTGGGGGCAATCCCCTCAGCATCAGGGTCGTGTCATGGAAAACCGCAAAGTTTCACGTTTGTTCGGCAATTGGCACCGCGCCGCGCTATCCCTTTGCCTGCTTGGTTCCGCTACCGCAGTAAGCGCGCAGACGCTGGTTCTGCGGGAAGGCAGCGTGTACGCCTCTCCCGACGCCGCGCCGTTGCCGCATGCCGTTGTTGTCATTTCTGGGGGCGCTATCAGTGCGGTCGGCAGCGCAAGCGACGTTCAGATCCCGTCTGATGCGCGCGTGATCGATTGCGCCGGGAAGACGGTCGTTGCCGGTTTCTGGAACAGTCACGTTCATTTCACGCAAGCAGTTTGGAAAACCGCGGCCGATGGGCCGGCCGCGCCACTCACTGCACACATGCAGGAGATGCTGACGCAATGGGGGTTCACCACGGTGTGGGACCTCGGCTCCAACCCGGCCGACTCGCTGCCGTTGCGCCGCCGCGTCAATGCGGGCGAAGTGCTCGGACCCAACATTTTCCTTCTCGGCAGTATTTTTCCCAAGGATGGTCATCCCGCCTATCTCCCCGCCGAAATGAAGCTGCCCGAGGTTGCCGTACCGGAGGTATCCGCGCAATTGGCGCGGTCTTATCTGGACATGGGATTGGACGGCATAAAGCTCTTCACCGGTTCCTTCAAGGGCGAAGACAAGCCGGTGGTGAACATGGACGTTGCGGTCGCCAAGGCCGCAGTCGATGTCGCGCATGCGCAAGGCAAGCCGGTGTTCGCGCATCCGCAAAACAAGACGGGTGTGGACACGGTGATCGCTGCCGGCGTCGACGTGATGGCACACACCGCCCCGGGCCCGGGATATACTCAATATACCCCCGAGCAACTCGCGCGGTTCAAATCGCAAGGGACCGCTTTAATTCCAACGCTCTCGCTCTTTACAACCGTCGTTCTCGATCCCAGCGTGACGGCCCATAACCGCCGCAACCGTCAATCAGCTCAGGCAATTTGCGGAGAATGGCGGCGTGGTTCTGTTCGGGACCGACGTCGGCTTTACCAAGATCTACGACACCACGCTGGAATATGAACTGATGCACCGCGCGCTTTCGCAGAGGCAGGTGTTGGCATCGCTTACCACCAACCCGGCGCAGTATTTCAACGCCGCGAAGAAGGGAAGGGTCGAACGGGGATTTGACGGAGATCTTGTGGTCCTTGATGGCGATCCCATGGCCGACGTTCGCAACCTCGCCAGGGTCGCCTACACGATCCGCGGGGGCCAGATCATCTATCAGAGGCCTTGAACTTCTGTTCCTGACCGTTACCTGCGGGTACTCTTGCGATCTGCCGCGGCCGACACGACATGTTTGCCATGAGGATGCCGGTCATCATTTGCCTTGCTGCTGTGCTGCTCGCGCCCTGTGCTGCCTCCGCGCAGCAACCTTTCATTCCGCCCGGCGGCTCGCAATTCACTCCGCCGCTGCCGCCACCTCCGCCACCGCCCAAGATCGAGGTTCCGGTGGTGCCGCAGATGGATGCGCTGCCGCGCCAAAATTATCTGCCGGCGCCGCGTCCGTCCTTCGGTGACCGGATCACGACCTGCCTGAACGAAGGCGCCGCTGCTGGGCTCGGTCCGAGCGACCGTGGGGAGTATTCGCGCGCCTGCGCCAATAGCAGGTAGTCTCGATCCAGGACGTGAATTCATAATTCAAGTGGTCGGCGGACGCGTATTCCGGACTCAGCTCGGACATCGCGTGAGTTCCGAAAAGTGCCATGTGTGGACGGCTCCGAGTTGGCAAGAGCTTTTTTCACGTTTTGCAGCATTGGTCGGTGCAGCCATGTGTTCGGCCTTTCAATGCGGCTCACATGACCGCTGGCCATAATGCCCTCCGCGGATCAGGTCCCGACCAACAACTCGCATTCAAGAATGCTTTGGCACATGTGGGTTGTCCTGATCGCTGGATCGACCGGCTCTGCATTATGTGCTGTTCGCCCTCCCAACCTTCACATCACGCCGGTTGCCCGGCGCGATCTCGTTTATCGCGCAAGCGCGACGGGTTCCTTGTATCGCTCGCCCCTGGCCATCATGGCCCAGACCATTCGCGCGATTTTGTTGGCAAGCGCGATAGCTGCAACCTTGGTCGGCCGCCGCGCCAGCAAGGCCGTGAGCCAGGGCCGATGTTTGGTGCCATGGATCTTGGCGTAACGGATGACAGAAAGCGCGCCGGCCACAAACAGGCCGCGCAGATAGCGATCACCTTGCTTGCTTATATTGCTGAGCCTGTTCTTGCCTCCACTGGAGTGCTGCTTCGGCACCATACCGATCCAGGCCGAGAAGTTGCGCCCTGATCGGAAGGACTTTGGATCAGCAACGGCAGCGACCAAAGCGGTGGCCAGCACCGGGCCGACGCCAGGGGCTTCTTCGAGCCTCTTGCTCATTTCGTTGGATCGATGCCAAGCCCTGATCAGCCGGTCGAACTCCAGGATCTGCTCCTTGATCCTTCGCAGTTGAGCCCCGAGTGCCGAGAGACACGCACAAGCTATCTCTGGAACCCGCTTGTCGTTCGGATCGGCGACGACAGTGAGCAGCTCCTCGACACCGTGACGCCCGACCGGCGCAACGATCCCGAACTCGGCAAGATGAGCCCGGATCGCATTGATCACTGAGGTCTGCTGACGGATGAACAGATGGCGCGTGCGGTGCAACACCAGGCCGCTTTGCTGCTCGGGAGTCTTGGTCGGCACGAACCGCATGTTGGCCCTCGTGACCGCCTCGCAAATGGCCTCTGCGTCAGTCGCGTCATTCTTCTGTCGCTTGACGTAGGGCTTCACGTAGGGCGGCGGCATCAGCCGAACGGTGTGACCAAGTGCCTGGAGTTCGCGTGACCAGTGGTGCGCCGAGGCGCAGGCTTCGATACCGACCAGACACGGCGACAGCTTCTGGAAGAACGGCAGGACGTAGCGACGCTTCAATTGCCGACCAACAATTACTTGGCCGCCAGCGTCAACGCCGTGAACCTGGAACACTGACTTGGCGATATCTAAACCGATTGTCGTTATCGTTTGCATGGCTCGCTCCTCTGAATCGCGGGAGCCTTAACAGCGCCCACTTCCATGGCACCGATGTGCCGGCGGAGGAGCCGTCCACAGCATCAACACCGGAAGTCAGCTAGCCTTAGTCACGTCGGCGCCTTGTGTGCATAGAGCGGAAAGCTGCCCATTCCGTCTAACGCTGGATGCCCCAATCAGTCAGGCAGCCCGAGCTTCCGGAGATTTTCTGCCATACGGTTCAGGGCGGCGGGGGAAAAGACCATTGCCTGTTTGTATTTTGAAACCGTCAGATCGGGGTAGGTAAGCATCATCACCGCAAAGGCTTGTTTAGCCTCGTCGACCCGGCCGGCTCCCGACAGGACCGACGCCAGGTTGCGATAGATCCAACTAGCGTTTGGCCGTTCCTCGAGGGCGCGCTGGTAGAACGCGGCGGCCATGTCGTATTCTTGCGCTACTTCATGCGCTGACCCTATACCCACGTAGTTGTTGAAATTCATCGGATCGATCGGGCTTAGGCGCTGAGCGCGTTCGAAATTTTCGATCGCCTTTTGAGGCTGATCAGCATAGTTCTCGAGCCATCCGAGTCGAGTCCAGGCCCATGCGGCATTGGGATCGAGTGTGACGGCGCGCTCAAGTAGCACACGCGCGGTTCCGTAGTTGCGTACAAAGGTATGCACTGCGCCGAGTATTGCTAAAATGATAGGATCGTCGCCGCTCATCTCTGCGGCTCGCTCGGCGAGCGATCGCGCCATTACCTTACTCACCGCGATGTCATCCGCCCAATTGTAGACTGAGCGCTGGGCGTGGCACCAGCCAGCAAGCGACAAGGCTAGGGGGTATTCGGGATCAATCGCGAGCGCTTTTTCGAGGAGCTCGAGCGCTTTAGCGCTTTCTTCCTTCTCAAGCGCCCAGACATGAGGCATTGCCCTCATAGTATAGTCGTAGCTGCCAAGATCTTGCGGCCGTTTGCGTCGTGACCGCTCAATCTCGGCAATGCGGATGGAGGGTTGTAGAGCGCCTGCCACCTGCTCCGTTATTCGATCCTCGAGATCAAAGAAATCGTCGATTGCACCGTCAAAGCGCGAACTCCAGACGTGTGCACCTCCCTCGGTCTCGATTAGCTGAACGATAATGCGGAGACGGTTGCCCGCCTTCTGCACGCTACCCTCGAGCAAATAGGCAACGCCCAACTGTTTGCCGATGTCGCGCGCATTTGTCGCGCGGCCCTTATAGGTGAATGCTGAACTACGTGCGATGACGAAAAAGGAGCGGATGCATGAAAGCGCTGCGGTAATTGCCTCAACGATTCCATCGGCCAGGTAGTCCTGACCCGCCTCAGCGGACATGTTGTCGAACGGCAGGACGACAATGGACGGTTTGTCGGGCAGCGCCAGATCTTGAACTCGTATCGGGGGCGGACTTGATCGAATTGCTGGAGCAGCCTCGCTGGCAAGCCGTATCTGCCACGCGCGCATCGGTTCGGCAATATTTTTTAGAGTCTGCTCCCCGATGTCATCGAAGGCGATATCGATCTTGCCGCGAATTTGCCTATAAGCATCATCGGAGATGCAGACACCGCCTGGGTCGGCGATTCCCTCAAAGCGCGCTGCGATGTTCACACCATCGCCGAAAATATCATTGTCGTCGATGATGATGTCGCCGACATGAATGCCGATGCGAAATTCGATCCTGAGATCCTGCGGGACGTCGGCATTTTGCCCGGCCATGCCGTGCTGGACTTCAACTGCGCATCGTGCGGCGTCGACGGCGCTAGCGAACTCCACTAGCATGCCGTCGCCAGTAGTCTTAACGATACGGCCGCGATGCGCGGCGATTGCGGGATCGACGAGCGTCTTTCGGAACGACTTCAGATTAGCGAGCGTGCGTTCTTCGTCGCGGCCCATCAAACGGCTATAGCCGGCGACATCCGCCGCCAGCACAGCCGCCAGTCGCCGTTCCACGCGCTCGCCGGCCAAAAGGCCCTCCTGATCAGTAAAATTTATTTGGTCTATCAAAGCATAGGCGCTGGCTCCGCCAGGTACAATGTCCGAGAATGGACCATTCGCCGCCGGATACGATCCGTGGCGACAGGACGCGCGATATTCTCGTCGCAAACAACGTAATGTTGGAGGTCAGCATGGGGCGGAAATACCAAAGTATCCTTGAAACGATTGGCAATACGCCGGTGGTGCGGATCAATCGTTTGGCGCCGCAAGGCGTGAACCTTTTCGTAAAAATTGAAGCCTTCAACCCTCTTGGTTCAGTGAAAGACCGATTGGCTCTCGGGGTAATCGAGGCGGCCGAAAAGTCGGGAGAGCTTAAGCCTGGCCAGACGGTCGTAGAGGCGACAAGTGGAAATACGGGAATTGGTCTTGCCATGGTTTGCGCAGCCAAGGGACACCCGCTTGTGATCACCATGGCAGAGCCATTTAGCGTCGAGCGGCGTAAGCTCATGCGGTTCCTTGGAGCGAAGGTCATTGTAACTCCCGCCGCTGAGCGCGGTATGGGCATGATCAATAAGACCATCGAGCTTGCGAAGGCGCATGGCTGGTACATGACCCGGCAGTTTGAGAATGAAGCCAATCCCGATATTCATTCGCGCACAACAGCGCGCGAGATACTTGACGATTTCTCCGGACAACGGTTGGACTATTGGGTTACGGGCTATGGAACTGGCGGAACATTAAAGGGCGTCGCGCGGGTGCTTGCCAAGGAGCGTCCCGAAACGAAGATTGTCGTTTGCGAGCCAGAGGATGCACAGCTGTTGGCCAGTGGCATCGCGCAGTCGCGGAACTCAGACGGTACTCCGGCAGCACCGCATCCGACATTCAAGCCCCATCCGATGCAGGGCTGGACTCCGGATTTTATCCCCAAACTCACCGACGATGCCGTCGCAATGAAGGTCATCGATCGCATCTTACCGATCTCCGGCCCCGACGCCATTCGCTGCAGCAAGGATCTTGCTACCCAGGAGGGCATCTTTGTCGGCATTACCTCAGGCGGGACCTTTGCTGGCGCGCTCAAGATTGCAGCCGAGGCGGAGAAAGGAGCAACCATTCTCTGCATGCTTCCTGACACCGGCGAGCGCTATTTGAGCACGCCACTTTTCGCTGATGTTTCGGCAGACATGAATGAGGAAGAGCTTAAGATTTCGCGATCTACGCCGAGCGCGCAGCTTAATCTCTGAGCAGTCCTTGCTCAGCGAGGTCCGCTAAGGGTCTTGGCTGTGTAAAAACGCAGCGGCGCTGCGATGGCATAGAATAAGCGTTCGACCAAGTGTCGTTTCTGGTCGTCGAAATTTCGCGGGCTTGTTCGGTTGCAATTGTTTTCGGAAAATTATTCTCGTCGTCTCTCGATTTTTCGAGTTTTCACACAGCCAGGGTCAAACTCGGACCTCGAAGCCGCGTCCCAGCCAAGTCCGTTTGTCCCTCAACAGATGGTGTAATCGGCCGGCCCAGCTTGTGGATAGCTGAAGATTTTGGGTGCTGCGCTTCAGGCTGATGGTGAAAACGAGGTCCGTGGTGACGGCCTCAAGCATCAGAAGGAGAAGCGCAGCATGGACCATTTTGGCGGATTGGACGTATCGGTCAAGGAGACCAGTATCTGCATTGTGGATGACACGGGCAGGATTGTGAAGGAAGTGAAGGTAGCGAGCGAACCTGCAGCCTTGCTGAAGGTTCTGGGAAACCCCGCCTACCGCTTCAAGCGGATCGGACTGGAAGCCGGGCCGTTATCGCAATGGCTATTTAGCGCTCTCGCCGAAGCGGAGTTACCAGTGGTCTGTGTCGAGACGCGGCACATGCAGGCGGTGCTGAAGGCGCAGATCAACAAGACCGACCGCAACGACGCGCGTGGCATTGCGCAGATGATGCGGTGGGACTTTACCGTCCAGTGCACGTAAAGACGCTACGCAGTCAAAAACTGCGGATGCTGCTGACCCATCGCAAGCTTTTGCAGTCGAAGGCCATCGCAATCGAGAACGTACTACGCGGGACTTTGCGTAACTTCGGTCTCAAGGTCGGCATGGTCGGGACGGTGAA
>JBKQRS010000025.1:0-4364 GCA_052143915.1 Bradyrhizobium sp. | reverse complement strand
AACTGGCCGAAGCCGATGGAGGCGGAATCGCCGTCGCCGGAGACGCCGAGATAGATCAGATCGCGGTTGGCGAGATTGGCGCCGGTCAGGACCGACGGCATGCGGCCATGTACCGAATTGAAGCCGTGCGAATTGCCGAGGAAGTAGTCGGGTGTCTTCGAGGAGCAGCCGATGCCGGAAATCTTGGCGACGCGGTGCGGCTCGATCGAAAGCTCGTAACAGGCCTCGATGATCGATGCCGTGATCGAGTCATGGCCGCAGCCGGCGCACAGCGTCGAGATCTTGCCTTCATAGTCGCGGTGGGTGTAGCCGAGACGGTTCTTGGGCAAGCCCGGGTGATGGAATTTCGGCTTGGCGATATAGGTCATGACTTTACCTTGCGCAGCGGGGTCAGTTTGAGCTGATCCTGGTGGTCGCCGATGGCGCCGGCAATGAAGCGGGCGGTGATCGGCGTGCCGTCATAATGACGGATCGGAACCAGTCGCACCGGATCGATGCCGTTCTCGTTGACGATCAGCGAACGAAGCTGCCCGTCGCGGTTCTGCTCGACCACATAGACAAAGTCGTGGTCGGCGATGAAGCTTGCGACCGAGGAATGGAACGGGAAGGCGCGGATACGCAGGCGATCGAGCTGATGTCCGCGCGCCTCCAGAAGCTGGATCGCTTCGTCCATTGCGGGAGCGGTCGAGCCGAAATAGATCACGCCGTATTTGGTGGGCTTGGCGGCATTGGCCTGCAATGGCCGCGGCACCATGTCCTGGGCGGTCTCGAATTTCCGCACCAGCCGCTGCATGTTGTCGGCGTAGACCGAGCCTTCCTCGGAGTATCGCGCGTAGCGGTCGCGCGAGGTGCCGCGGGTGAAGTACGAACCCTTGGTCGGATGGGTGCCGGGATAGGTGCGGTAGGGGATGCCGTCGCCGTCGACGTCGAGATAGCGGCCGAAGTCGCGGCCGTCCTCGAGCATCTCCGCCGTCATCACCTTGCCGCGGTCGTATTGGCGGGAGTCATCCCACTTCAGCGGGCGAGAGAGCCTGTGGTTCATGCCGATATCGAGATCGAGCATGACGAAGATCGTGGTCTGCAGCCGCTCGGCGAGGTCAAAGGCTTGGGCGGCGAATTCGAACGCCTCGGCCGGGTCCTCCGGAAACAGCAGCACATGCTTGGTGTCGCCATGGGAGGCATAGGCGCAGACGAGGATGTCACATTGCTGGGTGCGGGTCGGCATGCCGGTCGACGGGCCGGCGCGCTGCACGTTCATGATCACGGCCGGAATCTCGGCGAAGTAGGAGAGGCCGATGAATTCCTGCATCAGGGAGATGCCGGGGCCGGAAGTCGCGGTGAAGGCGCGCGCGCCGTTCCATGACGCGCCGATCACGATGCCGATCGAGGCCAATTCGTCCTCGCCCTGCACGATGGCGTATTTGGCCCTGCCAGTTGCCGGATCGTGCCGCAGCTTCTTGCAATGGCTCGCAAAAGCGTCGGCGAGAGAAGACGACGGTGTAATCGGATACCATGCGCAGACAGTAGCGCCGCCGTAGACCGCCCCTAACGCGGCCGCGCTGTTGCCCTCGATGAAGATGCGGTCGCCGACCTTGTCGGCCTTCCTGACGCGCAGGCCGATCGGGCATTTGAGATTCTGCAACGCCCAGTCGCGGCCGAGATGCAGCGCATGGACGTTCGACGACAACAGCTTTTCCTTGCCCTTGTATTGCTCGCCGATCAGCTGCTCGATCAGCTTCGGATCCATGTCGAGCAGCGCGCACAGCGCGCCGAGATAAATGATGTTCTTGAACAGCTGGCGCTGCCGCGGATCGGTATAGGTGGAATTGGTGATCGCGGTCAGCGGCACGCCGATCACGGAGATGTCGGCGCGGAATTTCGACGACGGCATCGGCTTGGTCGAATCATAGAACAGGTAACCGCCGGGCTCGATCGAGGCGAGGTCCTTGTCCCAGGTCTGCGGGTTCATCGCCACCATCATGTCGACGCCACCGCGCGCGCCGAGATGGCCGGCCTCGGTCACCCGCACCTCATACCAGGTCGGCAGACCCTGAATGTTGGACGGAAAGATGTTGCGCGGCGAGACCGGCACGCCGTGGCGCAGGATCGAACGGGCGAACAGCTCGTTGGCGCTCGCCGAGCCCGAGCCATTGACGTTGGCGAAGCGAACGACGAAGTCGTTTACGCTGCTGATCGGGCTTTGGACGGGCATGATGTACCTGCGTGGGTCATGTCGATAAGATATTTCTGCATGTCCCACGCGCCGGTGGGACAGCGTTCGGCGCACAGGCCGCAATGCAGGCAGACGTCCTCGTCCTTGACCATCACCCGCCCGGTCTTGAGGCCGTCGGCGACATAGAGGTCCTGGTCGGGGTGCGGTGAGGGCGCCTTCAGCCGCTGGCGCAGATCGGCTTCCTCGCCATTCTGCGTGAAGGTGATGCAATCCATCGGGCAGATATCGACGCAGGCGTCGCACTCGATGCAGAGCGGCGCGGTAAACACGGTCTGGATGTCGCAGTTGAGGCAACGCCGCGCCTCGCCGAGCGCGAGCTTGACGTCGTAGCCGAGTTCGACCTCGGCGCGGATATCCTTCAGCGCAACGACCTTGTCGCGATGCGGCACCTTGAAGCGCTTGTCGCCGGAGGGGTCGTTGTCATAGCTCCATTCGTGGATGCCCATCTTCTGCGACGAGACATGCACTTCGGGGAGCGGCCGCTCGTTGATGTCCTCGCCCGAGAGCAGATTGTGGATCGACAGCGCGGCGTCGTGGCCGTGCGCCACCGCCCAGATGATGTTCTTCGGGCCGAACGCGGCGTCGCCGCCGAAGAACACCTTCGGATTGGTCGACCCCATGGTCCTGGTGTCGACCTTGGGCATGTCCCATTGGTCGAATTCGACGCCGCAGTCGCGCTCGATCCATGGGAACGCATTCTCCTGGCCGACCGCCACCAGCACGTCGTCGCAATTAATCGTCTCGTCCGGGTCCCCCGAGGGCACCAGGTTGCGCCGGCCTTTGGCGTCGTATTCGGCCCTCACCTTCTGGAAGGTGACACCGGTGAGCTTGCCGTTGTCGTGAACGAATGCCTTCGGCACCATGAAATTGAGGATCGGAATGTCCTCATGGATGGCGTCCTCTTTTTCCCAGGGGCTCGCCTTCATCTCATCGAAGCCGGATCGCACGATCACCTTGACGTCTTCGCCGCCGAGACGGCGCGCGGTGCGGCAGCAGTCCATCGCGGTATTGCCGCCGCCGAGCACGATCACGCGTTTGCCGATCTTGTCGGTGTGGCCGAACGACACGCTGGAGAGCCAGTCGAGGCCGATGTGGATGTTGCCGGCGGCTTCCTTGCGGCCGGGGATATTGAGCTCGCGGCCGCGCGGCGCGCCGGAGCCGACAAAGATCGCGTCGTAGTTCTCAGCGAGCAGCTTTTTCAGGCTGTCGATGCGCTGGCCGCCTTTGAACTCGATGCCGAGGTCGAGGATGTAATCGGTTTCCTCGTCGATCACCGAGTCCGGCAGCCGGAATTTCGGAATCTGCGTCCGCATCATGCCGCCAGCCTTCGGGTCCTGGTCGAACACGGTGCAGTGGTAACCGAGCGGCGCGAGGTCGCGGGCTACCGTGAGCGAGGCGGGGCCGCCGCCGACGATCGCGATGCGCTTGCCGTTTTTCGGCGAGGGGCGCGGCATGCGGCCCTTGACGTCGTCCTTGAAGTCGGCGGCGACGCGCTTCAGCCGGCAGATCGCGACCGGCGTTTCCTCGACGCGGCCGCGGCGGCAGGCGGGCTCGCACGGACGATCGCAGGTGCGGCCGAGAATTCCGGGAAATACGTTCGACCTCCAATTGATCATGTAGGCGTCGCTGTAGCGGCCTTCGGCGATCAAGCGGATGTATTCTGGAACGGGCGTGTGTGCGGGGCAGGCCCACTGGCAGTCGACGACTTTGTGAAAATAGTCGGGTGCCGAGATATCAGTCGGTTTCATTCCTACCTTGTCCGCGCAAGAAACTTGAGAGCAGCGCGGCCTTACCTTTTCCTGCGAACGCTCAGGTGGCGTTCTTGTGGTTTTTGAATTGTATCATCGGCTTATCCTATTAAAGCCATTCAAGATGATCCACAAAGGCAATTTTGCGCGATCTCCAGCTTTCGTAGGGCCGACGTCAGCGGTAAGATAAAAATACATTTATGTGGCAGTGCAGCATTCGCCGTGGCATTATGCTGGGATGTCGCTCCTCGCGAGATCCCACATCAGGCGATAGGTGCCGGTGGAAATCACCGCGGACTTGAATGGGGCGCTATCTGCAAAGCGCGCCGCGATCGCCGTCGAAGTCGCGTACGTGTTGGTTGCGTCGATCAACACGAACCAGT
>JBKQRS010000024.1:0-3732 GCA_052143915.1 Bradyrhizobium sp. | reverse complement strand
CCAGTTTGAAGTTGGGAATGCCGTAGCGCATGAGGCCGCCGATGCGGTCGTGCTTTTCGTAGACAGTCACGGAGTGGCCGGCGCGGCGCAACAGCTGGGCCGCCGCTAAACCAGCCGGCCCGCTGCCGACCACGGCGACGCGCTTGCCGGTGTTCGACTCCGGCGGCTCGGGCTTGATCCAGCCTTCATCCCAGGCGCGCTCGACCACCGAGCGCTCGATGAGCTTGATGGAGACGGGCGGCTGATCGATGCCGAGGACGCAGGCGGCCTCGCAGGGAGCGGGGCAGATGCGGCCGGTGAACTCCGGGAAATTGTTGGTCGAGTGCAGGTTGCGCGAGGCCTCTTCCCAGTTGCCCTGGTAGACCAGATCGTTGAAATCCGGAATCTGGTTGTTGACCGGGCAGCCCGGCGTCCCCGGCGCCACCGAGCCGGTGCCGTGGCAATAGGGAATGCCGCAATTCATGCAACGCGCGGCCTGGTCGCGGGTGTCCTTCTCGCTCAACGGAATGACGAATTCGCGATAGCTCTTGATGCGTTCGGTGACCGGCGCGTATTTGCGGTCGCGCCGGTCGATTTCCAGAAAACCTGTTACCTTGACCATAAACCCTGACGCCTCTGAACCTTTATTGGGTCTGCCACCCTTCGAAGAATGGTTAGTTACTGGTTTTGGCCCCTCTCGTCATTGCGAGGAGCGAAGCGACGAAGCAATCCATTGGCAGTCACGCTAGGATCGATGGATTGCTTCGCTGCGCTCGCAATGACGATTTGGAACCCCTGATTTTTTACGCCCCGATCGCGATCTTCGGCTCGGCGTCGGCGTTGGCCTTCATCTCCTTCAGCGCGCGGCGGTACTCCACCGGCATCACCTTGCGGAATTTCGGCAAGCTCGCCGTCCAATCGCTGAGAATCCCGGCGGCGCGCTGTGAGCCCGTCAGCCTGGCGTGGCGCGTGATCAGAATATGCAGCCGTTCGACATCGGAATCGAGCAGGTTCTGGAACACGTCGACCCGGCCATGGGCTTCGAGATCGCCCGACTGATGATAGGTGTTCTCGTTGATCATCTCTTCCGACAACACCGGCTCGAGTTCGACCATCGACATGTTGCAAAGCTTGCCGAAGTCGCCGGCCTCGTCCAGCACATAGGCGATGCCGCCGGACATGCCGGCCGCGAAGTTGCGCCCGGTCTTGCCGAGCACGACGACGATGCCGCCGGTCATGTATTCGCAGCAGTGATCGCCGGCGCCTTCGACCACGGCGACCGCGCCGGAGTTGCGCACCGCGAAGCGTTCGCCGGCAATGCCGCGGAAGTAGCATTCGCCCGCGATCGCGCCATACATCACGGTGTTGCCGACGATGATGGATTCCTCCGGCACGATGCCGGAATTGCGCGGCGGCTTGACGATGAGGCGTCCGCCGGACAGGCCCTTGCCGACATAGTCGTTGCCTTCGCCTTCGAGCTCGAAGGTGATGCCGCTTGCCAGCCACGCGCCGAACGACTGACCCGCGGTGCCCTTGAAACTCACATGGATGGTGTCATGCGGCAAACCGGCATGGCCGTAGATTTTCGCCAACGTTCCCGACAGCATCGCGCCGGCAGAGCGGTCGGTGTTGTTGATCTCAGTCTCGATTCTAACCGGCGCGCCGCGGTCGAGGGCGGCTTGCGCCTTTTCGATCAGCCTGCGGTCGAGCACGGCCTCCAGATGATGGTTCTGCGCCTCGGCGTGATAGATCTTCTGGCCTTTCTCTTCCTTCTGCCGCACGAACAGCTTCGAGAAATCGAGCCCCTTGGCCTTCCAATGCGCCACCAGCCTCGACTGGTCGAGCATCTGGGTCTGGCCGACCATCTCGTTGAAGCTGCGGTAGCCGAGGCCCGCCATGATCTCGCGGACTTCCTCGGCGACGAAGAAGAAGTAGTTGATGACGTGCTCGGGCTGGCCGGTGAAGCGCTTGCGCAGCACCGGATCCTGCGTGGCGACGCCGACCGGGCAGGTGTTGAGATGGCATTTGCGCATCATGATGCAGCCGGCCGCGATCAGCGGCGCGGTCGCGAAGCCGAACTCGTCGGCGCCCAATAGCGCACCGATCACGACGTCGCGTCCGGTGCGGAAGCCGCCGTCGACCTGGACCACGATGCGGCTGCGCAGCCGCTCGCGCACCAGCGTCTGGTGGGTTTCGGCGAGGCCGATCTCCCACGGGCTGCCGGCGTGCTTGATCGAGGTCAGGGGAGACGCGCCGGTGCCGCCTTCGAACCCTGCAATGGTGACGTGGTCGGCGCGCGCCTTGGCAACGCCGGCGGCAACCGTGCCGACGCCGATTTCGGAGACCAGCTTCACCGACACCAGACCGTCCGGATTGGCGTTTTTGAGGTCGTAGATCAGCTGCGCCAGATCCTCGATCGAATAGATGTCGTGGTGCGGCGGCGGCGAGATCAGGCCGACGCCGGGCGTCGAATGCCGCACCTTGGCAATGGTCGCGTCGACCTTGTGGCCGGGCAGTTGTCCGCCTTCGCCGGGCTTGGCGCCTTGCGCCATCTTGATCTGCATCATGTCGGCGTTGACGAGATATTCGGTGGTGACGCCGAAGCGGCCCGAGGCGACCTGCTTGATCGCCGAGCGCATGGAATCGCCGTTCGGCAATGGCTTGAAGCGGTCGCTCTCCTCGCCGCCCTCGCCGGTGTTGGACTTGCCGCCGATCCGGTTCATCGCGATCGCCAAGGTCGTGTGCGCCTCGCGCGAGATCGAGCCGAAGCTCATCGCGCCGGTGGCGAAGCGCTTGACGATCTCCCTGGCGGGCTCGACCTGGTCGAGCGGCACGGGCCTGCGCTTCTCGTCTTCGGCGGTCTTGATCTTGAACAGGCCGCGCAGCGTCAACAGCCGCTCGGACTGCTCGTTGAG
Organism: Bradyrhizobium sp.; assembly: GCA_052143915.1. GTDB lineage: Bacteria > Pseudomonadota > Alphaproteobacteria > Rhizobiales > Xanthobacteraceae > Bradyrhizobium. Next base: position 838 of record JBKQRS010000024.1, on the reverse strand, counting down.
GATCTTCGCAAACGCCCGGTAACGCTCGAGCGAATTGCCGCGCACGGCGTGCTGCAGCGTCGAGACCGACTCGGCGGTCCAGGCGTGATCCTCGCCGCGGGTGCGGTAGGCATATTCGCCGCCGACATCGAGCGCGTTCTTGTAGACCAGCTGGTCGCCGAACGCATCGGCATGGCGGCGCGCGGTTTCCTCGGCGATCTCGGCCAGGCCGACGCCTTCGATGCGGGTGTGGGTGCCGACGAAATATTTCGAGACGAAATCGGCCTTCAGCCCGACGGCGTCGAAAATCTGCGCGCCGCAATAGGACTGATAGGTCGAAATGCCCATCTTCGACATCACCTTCAACAGGCCCTTGCCGATCGACTTGATGTAGCGCTTGACGATTTCGTAATCTTCCAGCGCCGCCGGCAGCCGGTCCTTCATCGCGACGATGGTCTCGAATGCCAGATAGGGATTGATCGCCTCGGCGCCGTAGCCGGCGAGACAGGCGAAATGGTGCACCTCGCGCGGCTCGCCGGATTCGACGACGAGGCCGACCGAGGTGCGCAGCCCCGTGCGGATCAGATGATGATGCACGGCCGCGCAGGCGAGCAGCGAGGGGATCGGAATCCGGTCGGTGCCCGCCATGCGGTCGGACAGGATAACGATGTTGATGCCTTCGCGCACGGCGGCTTCGGCGCGCGCGCACAATTCGTCGAGCACCTGCTCCAGTCCCGCCGCGCCCAGGCCGGCATGGAAGGTGGTGTCGAGCGTGCGCGACTTGAAATGGGTGTCCGCGATCTCCGAAATCGACCGGATCTTTTCCAGATCGGCGTCGGTCAGGATCGGCTGGCGCACT
>JBKQRS010000023.1:0-6406 GCA_052143915.1 Bradyrhizobium sp. | reverse complement strand
GGCTGGGTGCGGTCGAGCGCTTGGATCTGGCTCTTTTCATCGACCGAGAGGACGACGGCATGGGCGGGCGGATCGACATAGAGACCGACGACGTCGCGCAGCTTGTCGACGAAGCGCGGGTCGGTGGAGAGTTTGAACTGTTTCACCCGGTGCGGCTGCAGGCCGTGCGCGCGCCAGATGCGTTGGACGGAACTCGCGCTGATGCCGACCACCTTCGCCATCATGGCGGAGGTCCAGTGGGTCGCCTCGGTGGGCGGGGCAGTCTGGGTGAGCGTCACGACGCGTTCGGTGATGCCCGACCCTAGCGGCGGGATGCGCGAGGGGCGTGTCTTATCGTGCAGGAGGCTGTCGTAACCTGCCGCCATAAAGCGTTCTTGCCAGCGCCACACACAGGTCTTCGACTTGCCGGTCCGGCGCATGATCTCATTGGTGCCAACACCGTCCGCGCTCAACAGGACGATCTCAGCCCGCCAGACATGCTTGTGCGGGGTGTTGCGGTCCCGCGCCAGCGCCTTCAGACGACGGCGATCGGCAGGCTTAAGAGTAATGGAAATTCCGGTTCGCATGCGCCAGACTCGCATGCATTCAGGTCCCGGGGAATCCCCCTCCCGGATTCAAATGTCAGACGCGATCCACTAGCTCCCGAACGCCATGCCCGAAATAGCCAATCTTGCGACGGCACAATGTATATTCTGTCGGGTGAGCGCCATGCTCCCACCCGATCGGCCAAATCTCGCCGTAACACCCAGGACGATGCGAAATATGTCGCCATCGGCGAGTACTCGGACGTGGCGGGTACCCCCTGGAGCGCGAACGAAAACGGCCGCTCTCCGACCGGGGCGGCTTTCGGGTGGGCGACGGCGCATGGCACCCAGACGAGGTCAGCACCGCTTGACTCCAGCTCCGCCACGCACGCTGCGAGATGATCCGGAAGATAGAAATCGTCATGGTTCAAAAACGCCAGATAGCGGCCGCGCGACAAGGCTATGCCGTGGTTATTTGGTCCCGACTGATCGCCGCAGCGGCTCGCGAGATTGACAAAACGTATGCGGGGATTGTTGAAGGACGAAACGCACTGAGCCGTATCGTCGGTGCATGCGTCCCCCACGACAATGAGCTCCCAGTCGGTGAGCGACGAATTGCACACGCTCTGAATAGCGTGTCGCAACGTCTGGCTTCTGTTGTAGGTCGGGATAATGACGGAGATGGTGGGGGCCGTCGTGGTCGGCGCGGGATCGCTCTGCACGAAGTGGGACTCGCGGGTTGTTGAAGACCCAGAACGAGATGACTTTCGTTGAATCGTCATCTCGCTCCATCTTTTTGTTTGCGCATGATCTTTTCGGAAAACCGGGGTCCGCTTTTCCGGATCATGCCCTAGCGGCGGACCCTCGAACGCCGCGAACATGGATTTACGAATTGCGGCGGCCGGTGCTCGTCGCAATCGCCGCGGCGGCGGTGCGGTTCTCGACGCCGAGCTTGGCGTAGATCTGCTCAAGATGCTTGTCCACCGTCCTTGGGCTTAAGCCCAGGATCTGGGCGATGTCGCGGTTGGTTTTTCCCTTGCTCAGCCACGACAACACCTCTCCCTCACGGGTGGTCAATCCGAGCTCGCTGGTAAATTCCGCAGGCATCTCGGGGCGTGAATCCTTGGCCAGCCGCAGCAGGAATTCGTTTGGCCCAAGTTTTCCCATGTATTGCAGCCGAAGCTGCTCATTCTCCGGAAATGACGCCATGGCCTGGGTCTTCGATCCAGCCTTGCCTTTCTGCGCCTGCTCAAGCCATTGCAGCATCGGATCGGGCAGCACGAATTCGTCGTCGGTGCCGGCCACGAGATTTTCCGACAGCAACCTCTGGGCCTGCGGCGTCGCCCACACCATCTTGCCCTGCCGGCTGACGGCGAGCAAAAATCGGCCGGATACATCGAGCGCCGCGCGCGCGCTCTGGGTCAGCCGTGCATTGGCCAGATGAACACGAATTCGCGCCAGCATCTCCTCAATGACGATCGGCTTGGTGACATAATCGACGCCGCCGGCTTCCAGGCCGCTGACGATGTGCTCGGTCTCGGCGAGCCCGGTCATGAAGATGACCGGCACGTTGCTCAAGCCTGCATCGCGCTTGAGACGCCGGCAGGTTTCAAAGCCATCCATGCCGGGCATCACGGCGTCGAGCAGAATGATATCGGGCGTGATCTGATCGACGATTCGCATGGCCGCCGCGCCGTCCATGGCGACCATGACCGTCATGCCCGCACCATCGAGCGCGTCCGTCAGCAAGCGCAGCGTTTCCGGCGAGTCGTCGACGACGAGCGCGATGTCGCGCTTTTTCGGTTCAGTGATCATAGCTGTGCAGCGTCTTGAGGGTTGCCATGTACTGATCAAGGTCGAAGCGGTCGATCAGGCAGCGCATTTGCGACACGAAGTCGGCATGCTCGGGATAATCGGTTCCTATTTCATCGAGCTTGACCTGGATCGCTCGAATATAGCCCAACTGCCCAAGGTCGATGAGCTCCTCGACATGCTTCGCGGGTGGCCGGGCGCCGCTGCCCGGTTGCCACTGCGGGGCGGCAATCTGATCGTTTTCATATTGCCATTCGATCTTGAGAAGCTGGCGGATCGATTCCAACAGCCTCGGAATATCGATCGGCTTCATCAGATAGCCGTCGTGGAACGGCTGCGCCAGCGGCGCGCCATGCGCCTCCAAGGCGCTTGCCGAAACCATCAGGATACGGGCCTGATGGTGACCGGTTGACCGCAGCGTCTCCGCCACCGTCCATCCGTCCATGCCCGACATCGAGATATCCAGCAAAAACAGGTCCGGCCGGCAATGCTGGGCGAGCGCAAGACAGCCGGGGCCGTCCGGGGCGCTGAGCAGGATAAAGCCCAGCGGCGCCAGCACTTCACGCAAGAGATCGCGCTGAACCGGATCGTCGTCGGTGATCAGGATTGTCTTGCGCGGGCCGTGATAGCCGAAGACCGGCGCGTTGACGGGCGCTACGCGCGTCGGGTTTGTCACCTCCGACAGCAGGATTTTCACCCGGAAGGTGCTGCCGATCCCGACCGTGCTGGTGACCTGGATGTCACCGCCCATCACACCCGCAAGCAACCGGCTGATGGTCAGCCCGAGACCGGTCCCGGTATGCGGCTGCGAGTCGCCCAGGGCGCCGCGTTCGAACGGCGCAAAGATGCGCTCAAGATCGGATGCCTGAATTCCCGGGCCGGTGTCGATCACCTCGAATTCGGCGACCGGACTACGGTAGTGCACGACCAGCTGCACGCTGCCGGTCTGGGTGAATTTGATGGCGTTCGACAACAGGTTGATCAGGATCTGGCGCAACCGCTTTTCGTCGGCATAGACCACGAGCGGCAGCATCGCCGGCCGCTTGAACACGAAGTCGATGCCCTTGGCCGCGGCCTGCAGGCGGAACATGCCGACCAGCTGATCGAGGAATTCGCTGAGGCGCACTTCGTCCCGCGACAGATAGAGCCGGCCGGCTTCGATTTTTGAAATATCGAGAATGCCGTCGATCAGCCCGGACAGATGATCGGCGCTGCGGCGGACCACGCGGACCTGATCGCGCGGCTTTGTGTTGAGGCTCGCATCCTGTTCCAACAATTGCGCATAGCCGGAGATAGCATTCAGCGGCGAGCGCAATTCGTGGCTCAACCCGACTACATATCGGCTTTTCGCGAGATTGGCGGACTCCGCGACTTCCTTGGCGCGCTGCAACTCGGTGTCGGTGCGCTTGTGGGCATCGATTTCCTGAATCAGCAGCGCGGTCTGCCGCCTGATTTCCGCTTCCGCCGCGCGCCGGCTCTGCTGCGCCAGCACGAACAGCCATGCGACGACGCCGATGATAATGGTCAGCGCGAAGAATACCTTCCAGAGCACCTCGGACAGCTGCAGACTATCGACGTGAACCGTCGCCGAGGTCTGCAGATAGATCATTCCAAGTGTCAGTCCGACCAGTCCGGCGGAAACCGCAAACACCCCAAGATAATGGCCGAGCTGCGAATTGATCCGCGCATAGATCGGTTTGGGCAGCAATTTGCCGAGGGTTTCGGAGACCTGCGCCTGGATCCGCGCATGCGGCTTGCAGAGATCGTGGCAGCGCGCGTCGAGCGAACAGCACAGCGAGCAGATCGGTCCGGCATAGGCGGGGCAGGCCGCCATGTCCTCGGGCTCGAACGTATGCTCGCAAATACAGCACTGGATCGCCTCGATGTTCTGCCAGCTCCGCTTCGGCTTGCGCGCTATGTAATACTTTCCGTCGGTAGCAAACGCGATCAGCGGCGCGGTAACGAAGGCCACGATCAGCGCGACGAACGGCGCCAACGCCTTCGCTGTCGGTCCGAACAAGCCATAGAACGCGCTGATGGAGACAATGGTGGCGATGGTCATGGCCCCGACGCCGACCGGATTGATGTCGTAGAGATGCGCGCGTTTGAACTCCATTTGCTGTGGGCGCAAGCCGAGCGGCTTGTTGATTACGAGATCAGCAACGAGTGCGCCGACCCAGGCGATGGCGACGTTTGAATAAAGCGCCAGCGTCTGCTCCAGCGCCTTGTAGACGCCGATCTCCATCAGCAGCAACGCGACCAGCACATTGAAGACCAGCCAGACCACGCGGCCGGGATGGCTGTGGGTCAGGCGGGAAAAGAAATTCGACCATGCGATCGAACCGGCATAGGCGTTGGTGACGTTGATCTTCACCTGCGAGAGGATCACGAAGGTGCCGGTCAACGCCAGTGCGAGATCCGGCTCCGACAGCACGTAGCGAAACGCTTCGAGGTACATATGGGCGGGCTCGGCCGCATGCTCATAGGTGACGCCATGGCTGAGCGCGAAGAAGGCCAGGAACGATCCGGCCAAAAGCTTCAGCGCGCCAAGGATGATCCAGCCGGGTCCGGCGCTCAACAGCGCGATCCACCACGACGTCTTCGATGTCCGCCGGTCACGCGGAAGAAAGCGAAGAAAGTCGACCTGCTCGCCGATCTGCGCCACCAGCGAGAACACGACCGAGGCGGCGGTGCCGAACAGCAACAGATCGAGATGGCCTGCAGGGTTGCCGTGCTCGCCGGCAAATTTGGTCCACGCTGCAAAGGAGTGCGGGTTGGCGTAGGCGATCGCTGCGAACGGCATGATGTGCAGGACGATCCACAGCGGCTGTGTCCACAACTGGAATCGGCTGATCAGCGTGATGCCATGGGTGACCAGCGGAATGATGACGACCGCGCTGATGAGATAGCCGACCGGGCGCGGGATTCCGAAGCACATCTCCAGCGCGGTCGCGAGAATGACGGCTTCGATCGCAAAGAAGATAAATGTGAAGGATGCGTAGATCAGCGAGGTAATCGTCGAGCCGATGTAACCGAAGCCGGCACCGCGCGTCAAAAGATCGATGTCGATGCCGCATTTGGCGGCGTGATAGGCGATCGGCAGGCCGCAGCAGAAAATGATGGCACTGACGACGAGGATGGCTGTGGCGGCATTGGTGACGCCGTAATTGAGTGTGATCGTGCCGCCGATCGCCTCAAGCGCCAGGAACGAGATGGCGCCGAGCGCGGTGTTGGCGACGCGGGCCGCGGACCACCGCCGCGCGCTCTTGGCCGTGAAGCGGAGCGCGTAATCCTCCAGCGTCTGGTTCGCAACCCATTGATTATATTGGCGTCTGACACGGTCGATCCGCTGCCGCCCTGCCACTTTGAACTCCTGACCTGTCAGCGATCCGCCTGCAATTTCGATTCCAAACCTACGTCGCTATTTTGCGGTGCAATATACGCGATCTTGCGTATCTGTGCACTGCACAATTTCAGCAATCCTCGCCTGACCAACAGCGCGTCCTCGAACACAAATGGGGTACTCATGTCAGACGAAATCAAACGGGGCCTGCAGTCTCCGCTTCGGCGCAAACTGCTCATGGGAATGGCCGCATTGCCCGCCATCTCGATGCTTCCGCGCCCGTCATTCGCCGACGTTCCGGCAACTTCCGCGGTCAACACCACGGGTCTTGCGGTAACCGATACTGAAGTCACCGTCGGCATCCTGCATTCGGCCACCGGCACGATGGCAATTTCGGAAACGGGCTCGATCGAAGCCGAGAAGCTCGCGATCGAACAGATCAACGCCGCCGGCGGCGTGCTCGGCCGCAAGATCAAATTCATCCAGGAAGACGGCGCCAGCGACTGGCCGACTTTCGCCGAGAAGGCGAAGAAGCTCTTGGTGCAGGACAAATGCGCCGCCGTCATGGGTTGCTGGACCTCGGCCTCGCGCAAGGCGGTGCTGCCGGTGTTCGAGCAGTACAACGGCATGCTGTACTACCCGACCTTCTATGAGGGCCTCGAGCAGTCCAAGAACGTCATCTATACCGGCCAGGAGGCGACCCAGCAGATTCTCGCGGGCCTCTCCT
>JBKQRS010000022.1:0-4003 GCA_052143915.1 Bradyrhizobium sp. | reverse complement strand
CTTGCCAAAGACTTCGAGGCATCCATTGCCAGTGCGGAAGCCTGGGTCCTGATTGCGAGCATCCGCCTGCTTTCCCGCCGCTTGGCAAGAACCTGATATGCCAATTACCTATTTTGAGTCAGACTCTGAGGAGCGGCCAGACAGGCAAGTATACGTAGCCTGCGTAAACTTGGCTACGGGCCGCCTCTCGAAGGATGAGATTCATTCCGGCTCATGGTTCGAGACGGCACAAATGTGCCTCCTCACCATGAGGCTTGTTTCCTACTCCGCGGTCCAGCCGCCGTCGATCGAGAGATTGGCGCCGGTGATCTGCGCCGCGTCGTCGCCGCACAAAAACAGCGCCAGCGCCGCCACCTGCTCGGAGGTGACGAATTCCTTGGTCGGCTGCGCTTCCAACAGCACGTCATGGATGACCTGCTCCTTGGTGAGGTTGCGCGCCTTCATGGTGTCGGGGATCTGCTTCTCGACCAGCGGTGTCCAGACATAGCCCGGGCTGATGCAGTTGCAGGTGATCTTGAAAGTCGCGAGCTCCAGCGCCGCGGTCTTGGTGAGGCCGGCGATGCCGTGCTTGGCCGAGACGTAGGCCGACTTGAACGGCGAGGCCACCAGCGAATGCGCCGAGGCGGTATTGATGATGCGGCCCCAGCCGCGCTTCTTCATGCCGGGCACCACGGCGCGAATGCCGTGAAACGCCGCCGACAGGTTGATCGCAATGATCGCGTCCCATTTCTCGATCGGAAATTCCTCGATCGGCGAGACGAACTGGATGCCGGCATTGTTGACGAGGACATCGACCGAACCGAACGTCTTCTCTCCCAGAGCGATCATGCCGGCGATTTCCGCAGGCTTGGTCATGTCGGCAGGCGAATGGATGGCCTTGACCTTGAAGTCGCTCTCGATCGCGGCGCGTTCCTTCTCGATGTCTGCAGGCTCGCCCATGCCGTTGAGAACGATGTTGGCGCCGGCGCCGGCAAAAGCGCGCGCATACGCCAATCCGATGCCGCTGGTCGAGCCGGTCACCACCGCGGTCTTGCCTGTCAACGTAGCCATTTTTCACTCCTTTTTGACGGGGCTTTCTTCCCCCGAAAGATCGTAGCTCACCATTGTTTCGCCGGACTGCGGCCGTTCGAGCGACTCTCTGTGACGCATCGACAAATGCACGTCACGCACGCCCGCCTCCCAATGCTCGACCATGGCGACACGGGAAAAGTCGTAATCCTTGGAAGAGGTTTCGTAGTTCTTGCTCTTGTAAATCAGGTGCACGACCGTGACGGTGCTCTCCCTCGTGGCTTCGCGCAACAAGGTCGCCGACGGGTCGTCCTTCAAATAGTCGGGCAACTTGCCGATCAGGTCGCGAACCGCCTTGCGGGCATTGTGGAGCTGCCGGTTCTTGTCGGTATTCATGCGCGTGCGGCTCGAGAAGCGGATATCCTTCTCGCGCTCGGCGGCCTCCAGCAACGTCAGCGGCAGCGGGCCGCGGGCGCTGAAGAGATCGACCTGAAAGATCAACATGTCCTTGCTGGTCTCGGCATCCAGCACAAAGTCGAGCGGCGTATTGGAGGCGACGCCGCCGTCCCAGTAGTGCTCGCCATCAATGACGATGGAGGGAAAGCCCGGCGGCAGCGCGCCCGACGCCATGATATGCTCCGGGCCAATTCTCTTGCCGATCCTGTTGAACTCCACATTGTCGAAATATCTGAAATTGCCCGAGATCACCCCCACCGCGCCGACACTCAACCGGCACTTCAGATCGTTGATGCGGTCGAAGTCGACGAGGCGCTCCAGCGTCCTCTTCAGCGGCGAGGTGTCGTAATAACTCTGCGACTCCGGGCTGCCATTGGGCCACAACGGCGCAGGCGGGACCCGCGGCGTGAAGAAGCCCGGCGCCCCGAAGGTGGCGACGAACGCGGCGCTGGTCTCGTTGAACAGCGAACGCTCACGGGTGCCGTTCGTGACCGGAACCCACGGCACCGGAGATGAAACCATCTCCCAGAATTCCTTCAGCCTGTCGACGCGCTTTGCCGGCTCATTGCCGGCGATGATCGCGGCATTGATGGCGCCAATCGAGATGCCGGCAATCCAGTCCGGTTCGAAACCGAAGTGACACAGCGCCTGGTAGGCGCCCGCCTGATAGGAGCCGAGCGCGCCGCCGCCTTGCAGCACGAGCACACGCTGCGCCGTCGCGGGCGTCCTGGCAGGCGCTGGATCGGCTGAATTCATCATCGCCCTCGACCAAGAAAATGAGGGTGTACCGTGGCGTCAGTTCGCGCTGGCGTCAATCAGCGACGCCGAGGCCAGCCGAAGGGATCATCACACCGAGGTGATCGCGCGGTTCGGTCGATGCGAGAATGAGCGTCCAGAACACCTTGTATTTGGTATTTGGAGCATAGCTCGCCGCGATGCCTAATTTTGTGACACCATCCTGCAGCATATTCGCCCGGTGTGGCGGCGAGTCGCGCCAGCCGGAAAACGCCTCCGCCAGGGTGTGGTAGCCGGCGGATACATTTTCCACCGACAGCGTCGCGGGGTATCCGGCTGCTTGCAGACGCTTCGGCAGCGGCGCCTTGACGTCGTGGTCGAGCTTGTTGCGGCTGGCCATCGCCTGCGACTGCGCTTCCGCAACCTTCATCAGTTGGGGATCCACCACCACGGCGCCGAGACCATTGTTTTTCCGGTAGAGCGAAATCATCGTAGCGGCGGCCTGGGGATCGAGCTTGGCGCCGGCCTCGGCCATGTTGAGATACATGCTCGGCTGCTCGAGCGGAACATCGGCCGCGCAGCCGCCAAGCGCCAATAGCCCGACAATCGCGACCAACGCGCGCATGATTCGAGGTTCCCCCAGATATGCGGCGGTTGTTGCACGCCAACCGTGGCTGAATGGTGAACGGTGGGGCTTTTTTAGGCCGCAACATTGCTGTCGTCACCCGCGAAAGCGGGTGACCCAGTATTCCAGAGATGCCAGCGATAGGGTGGAGAGGGCTCCGCGTACTGGATACCCGCTTTCGCGGGTATGACGGCTGTTGTTTGTGGCGCGGGCTTGCCTGACGGGAATGCAGCCGTGGGGCCTTACGGTGCCTTGACCGTATGGATGCCGCACTCCGTCTTCGCCCGGCCGCGCCAGCGTCCGGCGCGCACGTCCTCATCCGGCGAGGTCCGGCTGGTGCAGGGCATGCATCCGACCGAGAGATAGCCGGAGGCGACCAGCGGATGCGGCGGCAGCTTCGCCTGCGCGTAGATCGCCTCGATTTCCTCGCGCGAGGTGTTTGCGAACGGGTTGAACTTCAGCCGCGTGCCGTCATCCTCGACGAACGGAATGGCGGCGCGAAGGCCCCCCTGAAAGCGCTTGCGGCCGTTGATCCATGCGCTGAAGGGCGCCAACGCCCGCTGCAGCGGCTCGACTTTGCGGATCCGGCAGCAGGCGTCGGGGTCGGAGAACCACAATTCGCGATCCCCATCCTCCCGGCGCAGCGTCTCCTCCTGTGGCTTGATGGAGCGGACATCGCGCAGGCCGAGCGTCGCGATCAGCGTGTCGCGATAGGCCAGCGTCTCCTCAAACAGCCATCCGGTGTCGAGAAAGATCACGGGGATCGCAGCATCGACGTCGGCCATCACCTTGAGCAGCGCCGCCGATTCGGTGCCGAACGACGAAACCAGAGCGAGCCGTTCGCGGCCGACGGTTTGCAAGGCGCGCGCGATCACCTCGGCCGGCGCGGCATGACGAAGCGCGCGATCGAGCTCCTCCGCCGCCGGCCAATCCGGCGCCCGTGCCGTCCGTTCCGCCAACACCGCTTGCACAAGGTCACTCACTGGCCGGCACACTCCGAATACGCTGCTGCATCCGACGGTGAAGCGCGGTGACGCGGCCGTCGCCGGTCGGCTGGTAGAACACCGAGTAGCGCTTTGAGGTCACAGCGAACGCTTCCGCGTCGCTGTCCTTCCTCACTTCAAATGCGTCGAAACCGGCGCGCAGCATGAACACGAACTGATCGCGCAGCACCTGGCC
>JBKQRS010000021.1:0-5121 GCA_052143915.1 Bradyrhizobium sp. | reverse complement strand
TCACTAAGCGCGGCAATCGCTATCTGCGCACGCTCTTCATGCAGGGCGCCCGCGTTATTCTGCTCCGACCGAAGAGTTGGGCAAAGTACAGTTTTGGACCATGGCTCACGGCTGCGGCGCGGCGTCTGCATCGCAACATTCTGACCATCGCGCTTGCCAACAAGCTGGCGCGGATTGCTTTGACCGTCTTGGTTCAAGGACGCAGCTACGAAACACGCATCGTACCGGCAGCCGCGTAACTGAACAGAATGGCTCTACTGGTTTCACCAAAAATTCGCACTGATGCAACTTTCGACATTTGCAACGGTATCCCCCCGAGAGCAGACATCGGCAGGCTACCCGCAAGGGGCCGCTTTGCGCCGATACTGTTGCAAAAGTCTTTTTGCGGCATGGGACTCGAATTCTCCGGGCCGTAGGTGCGACGATTGGATGACGACGTGGGGGACCACGCCGCAACGCGCTAAACGCATGAGCGACTCTGGTATCAGGTTTGAGGCTCTATCGACCGGCGATTGTCGCTTGTTTTGTTTTTCGGCGGGAAAATGGCCGCTGCGCCATTTGGGACTTTTGCAACAGTATCAGGGGTAATACAGACATCCCATTTCAAGGGCGTCACGACCGTTTTTGACCCATTTCAGAAGTACGCATGAGACCATGCCGAGCAACAGCAAGCACATCGTCACTTCGTTCTGTCGTGTGAGAGCCGATGCGCGAAGCTGATGTAGGCTCGCAGTCCTCACCGACCCCAATATGGAGGCCCCATATTGTCGTCAATACTGCCAGGGTAGTTGCCGTCCCCATACAGACCTCCCCACCCTGAATGATAGGTTGGATATTCATTGCCGTAGCCAAATCTGATCGCGTCTTGCGCGGGCATTCTATGATGACGATAGAGCTCGTGATACGGGTCGTGCATTCCATAGCCGTCACTGCCAGCTATTGCCGGACCCGCGAGCATCAGTGAAAGTGCGGCTGCACCGATCAATCTGAAGGTCATCGTAATATCTCCTCTTTTCAGCGGACGAACGGAGGGTGACAGCATTGGTTACGAACGACACCGCACCGTGATCGAACGCCAACATGTTGATCTCTTGTGCAGCCGACATGGGAATGCATTTTGCCAACACCACTAACTTTGATGTTAGAAAAGCGGCTAATCCTAATCGACGTTTAGAAGCCGCTTCCGTCAAACATGGGGTTACGAGCGCAAGCATCGTCGCCACGGCTATCCCAACCACCCCTGGCTCGCCAGCCGCTCCAGGCTTCGTAGTCGTACAGCGGGGAATAGGGATTTCCCGGTTCAATCGTCGCGCAATAGGCGCTCCGGGCGTAATGGTCCGGGTGGGCTATCACGTATCGAGCCATCGCGGGTCCTGCCAGCAAAGAAAGTACTGCGGCAGCGCCAATCAGTTTGAATTTCGTCATGCGTTCCTCCCTTTGGTTCCGGTAAGCCAAAGGAGCAAATGCGTCAGCGCTCGCGGGTTCCGACCTTCGTTCCTAAAAGAAAGTTGGTTCCTAAAAGAGAATTGAGTGTTCATCGCGCATCGGCAGCCTGCACATAAGCCGTCTCGCCGGGTTGATGCGGATTAATTAAGTCCGCGGGCGATGCATTGCAGCCTATCGGCCCGACTTATGGTTGCCCTTAGACGAATGAGAGGAATGCTATGTCCAGTGCCGAGTCTTCGCGCGAGGTGCCAGCGCTAAGATGCGAGATTTGCGCTGCCCCGATGGAATACAGGGGCAATCTGCCAGCAACGCTTACTAAGAAGGCCGCAAGGTTTTTTCGATGCTGCCAATGTGACTATTTTAGCGTGGAGCCTACTCAACGAATATTTGGGGACGCATAAGGTCAACCTCGCTGGCGCGCTCCTACGCATTCCGTAGACGGTCTAACGCATCACTTAAACGCTGATCTTGCCTTCACGGGCCCACGCTGGAAGGGCAATAGGGTGCATTGCGTCACAGCACGGTCTGCGCTAGAGCAGCCGTAAATTTTAGAGGTAGACACATGTCATATGCCTATAGGTTGAATGAAGACGTTTACCACCAGCCCCAAGGGCCACAAGGTCTTGCCGTAACTGATCCACCAATGATTTACACCATCGTTCAACGAATGCCCATTGAGGCAGACGGACGTCTTAGATACCGCATCAAGAGCAAATCAGAGAATATTGAGCGAGTAGTTGCGGAAGATCAGCTTTCGTATTCTCAGTGATTTAGCGCACTTGGTGACTGCAGGAGTCTAGCCGTGCTGAATGATCGAGAAAATATTCTGAGCGCGCTCCGCGAGAAGCCGCTCAAAGTGTACGAAGTCATGAAACGCGCCAATGTCGTGAATGAGGAAGCTTGCCAATCCCTCTTGTTGAAAATGCGCGACGATGGCTTGGTGAAGTTCGATATCCACAAAGGGCGATGGCTCATCGGATGATTCGCGAAATTTCGGCGGCCGTCCAGCGCTGATCACAGGAGACTCGCTGGGCATTTCTACCTGCTGAAAGCGAACAAACGACGCAGTAACGTCGGTTACGGCCACGTTTTCTTGAGCGCGTTGGTCGGATAAGACTTCTTGGTGGTTGATACGTTTAACCTCAAACCGTTCGTGTCGGTTGTCCTATGAACCGGCTCCGTCCATTGCGGATATTTCTGATCCAGTCGATCCATGAGGCGGCGGTTAGGCTGTGCGCCACGCACTCGGCTTTGTTCTGACCGGTAGAGGTAGAGAAGTGCCGACTACAAACGGCGCGGGGAATAAACAAGGAGAGTTCTGTCCATGATCGAGGGGATCAGCGCGGTCACACTGGGCACCCACGAAATGCCGCGAGCTGTCCGATTCTACCGCGCGCTAGGGTTTGAGGTCCTGTATGGCGGCGAAGAGTCTTCATTCACCAGCTTTCGGGCAGGGACGAGCTATCTCAATCTCATCGCCCAGCCTGCCGAGCGGCGCTGGTCCTGGTGGGGGCGGGTAATCTTTTACGTTGCCGATGTTGACGCACTTTACGACCGTGCGCTCGGAGCGGGATGCCAGCCGGCTACCGTGCCCCGCGATGCCGAGTGGGGTGAGCGCTTCTTCCACCTAATTGACCCCGACGGCCACGAACTCAGTTTCGCTCGGCCTTTGCTCCCGGTTTCCGTCCAATAGCAGATCGAAGCGGCCTGACATTCCAAGACCCGCTGAGAGCGCGTACAGTGCTCCGATTATCCGCTGAACCTGGGAGGCAATCATGCAGTTCAGGACAACCGGACTACTGTTGCTTGGCGCGCTGGCGCTTCCCGCCGCCGGGGCAGCGCAAACCAGCCAGGCTCCACCCGTAATTACACGAACATTGGTCGCCGCAACCAAACTGCCGACCGTCACCGACGTGCCGCTCCATTTCAAAGCTGTGAGCGTCACTCTCCAGCCGTACGAGAAGAGCGACGTCTCGGCGGCCGACGGCATCCTCTACCAGATGTCAGGATCGACCGAGGTCTCGCTCGGTGGCAAGGCCAAAATACTCAACGCCGGAGAGGGGCTGTTTATCGCCGGCGGAGAGACGGCGGCGCTAACGGCGGGTAGCGGAGGGCCGTCAACTTTTCTCCACTTCTTCCTTGCTCCCGCTGTGGACTTGGGTCGGCCTGCCGAGACGGCGCCGGCCGCTGTCAGAGAATTATATCGCACAGCGAATCCGATCCCCGACCTGAAGCCAGGCGGTTATGATCTCAATCTCACGCGAGTCACATTTCCGGCGCGGATGCCCTCCAACCCGCCGCACCATCGGACAGGAGCGGCTCTGTACTATGTTATTTCCGGCACCGGAGCGAACACGGTCGATGGTAAGACGGAAGCAAGGGGACCAGGTTCCTTGATCTATGAACCGTACGCTCTCGTGCACCAATGGGGAAACCCAGGCAACGAGCCGTTGATATTCTTGGCCTTCAACATCAACCCGGAAGGTGTGGCAGCCGTGCTTCCGGGCGCACCAGCAATGAAACAATAGCTAACGGCGGGCGGCCCACCGCATCCGGAGGGCCGTTCGATCCCGCATAAATTGGTGAATTTGAATCATGATGGCAACGAACGGCCGCACCGTCACCGTGTTCGGCGGAACCGGCTTTCTCGGCCGCCGCATCGTTCGCCGTCTGCGCGATCGCGGATTTCCCGTTCGGATTGCGTGCAGGCATCTGGATCGGCGACACGGACATTTCGCCTCTGATGATCCGCAACTTCAATCCGTAGCGGCCGATATTCACGACGAGCGATCAGTCGCGGATGCGCTTGCCGGCGCTTACGGCGTTGTAAATGCTGTCAGTCTTTACATCGAGTACGGAGAGGAAACCTTTCATTCCGTGCACGTCGAGGCTGCCCAACGGGTAGCAGCGCAGGCGCACGGGGCGGGAGCCGAGCGGCTCGTTCACGTTTCGGGCATAGGCGCCGATGCCACCTCACGATCACAATACATCCGAAAGCGCGGCGAAGGCGAACTGGCGGTCAGGGCCGCTTTCCCCGATGCAATTATCATCCGGCCTGCGGTGATGTTCGGGCCGGACGACGCGTTTCTCACGACCGTACTCAAGTTGCTCCGCCGGCTTCCGATCTATCCGATGTTCGGCCGCGGCCTGACCAGATTGCAGCCGGCTTATGTGGAGGATGTTGCCGAGGCGATCGGCCGCATCATGCGGCGAGGCGAGACGCCTTCAATGATCTTCGAACTCGGCGGCCCCCGCGTCTACTCCTACGAGGGGTTTCTTGGAGCCGTTGCGCACCAGGCTGGACTTGCGCCCCGATTGATTCCAATCCCGTTTGCCGTTTGGCATGCGCTCGCATGGGCCTCCGAAATGTTCCCAAGCCCGCTCCTCACACGCAATCAAGTGGAACTGATGCAAATCGACACCGTGTCATCGCCGGAGATGCCCGGATTTGTTGAACTTGGGATTTCGCCGCACTCGGTCGAGGCGATACTCCAGAAGATGCTATCGAATTGTGAATGAAAGAGGCTCCTCGGTTAATCCGTTTCGACGGCTGACGGTTCGCGCGCGACTTCCGCCCGCAGTCAGCCACCTGATGTCCGAGATGGGTGGTCAAAACTGACCTTAGGGGAAGGTCCGGCTTTGTGAAGGTTTGCGGATGTCGGCCCCATGAAGGTG
>JBKQRS010000020.1:0-3197 GCA_052143915.1 Bradyrhizobium sp. | reverse complement strand
GCGGTGGAAACAATCGCCGTCAATGTCAACGTGAACGGCAAGCCCTACTCGCGGCAGATCGAGCCGCGCATGTTGCTGGTTGAGTTCCTGCGCGAGGCCTGCGATCTTACCGGTACGCACGTTGGTTGCGACACGACGTACTGCGGTGCTTGCACTGTGCTGATGAACGGCCTGGCGGTAAAGTCCTGCACCATGTTTGCGGTGCAGGCGGATGGGGCGGAGATCACCACCGTCGAAGGCCTCGCGCAGGAACTCAACCAGCAACATGCGCGGCTCGATCTGCCGCGAGTAGGGCTTGCCGTTCACGTTGACATTGACGGCGATTGTTTCCACCGCTGTGGTTTCAGGCATAAAGATGGGCCCCCTCGACTTGTTCTCCGCGGGCGCGGCGCGCGGCAATCTGAATGGCGCGCTTCACTAAGGCTACGACCAGTTGGCGTTTGTATTCGGCGGATCCACGCATGTCATCCTGTGGATCAGCGGCGGCACGAGCCGCTTCGGCGGCGGTCGCAATCGTCTTGTCGTTCAGGTTTTTTCCGCGTAGTACCTTCTCGGCCTCGGTCGCGCGGATCGCCATCAGTCCGACACAACCTAAAGCAATGGCGACGTGCTGGCAAACATCTCCCGCCAAGGTAAGTTGTACGGCGGCACTGGCACTGGGATACACGGGAGCGGTCCGCTTGAATGCAAGATAGGCGCCGCCGCTGCCCTGGAGTGGAATCTGCACTTCAACTTCGGTTACAAGTTCGTCATGAGCCAGCGCGGTGGTATAGGCGTCTTTGATGAAGTCGGTCAGTTGGATGGCGCGCGCACCGCTCGGTCCCAGGCAGTGAACGGTGGTGTCAAGCGTTATTAAGGCATTGGCCCAATCGCCGCTGGGATCGGCCTCAGCGAGCGATCCGCCGATGGTGCCCCGGTTTCGCACTTGCACGTCGGCAATGCCGGCGGCGCAGTCGTGCAAGACCGGAATCTTTTTCGCCAGCGCGGAGTGCTCAATTTCAGCATGACGCGTCATCGCTCCGAAACGAAGCCCTCCCGAGTCTTCCTTAACAAACGAGGTGCCTGGGATGAAGTTCAAGTCCACCAGATGCTCCGGATTGGCGAAGCGAAGTTTGAGCAATGGAATCAGACTTTGCCCGCCGGCGAGAAACTTTGCGCTCTCGCCGAGTTGGCCGAGCATGGAGACTGCTTCCTTCAGTGATGCCGCCCGGTGATAGTGAAATGATCGCGGATACATTGCAGTTCGTCTCGCTTCTTAAACCAATGTGCGCTGCCGCGCGAATCCCCAGGCGGTTGCTGTCAAACCGAAAATAACCAGCCCGGGTCCCACCACGGCCAGCGCTTTGAACACAAAAGCGCCATGGTGATACGTCTGAAGAATAACCGCCACCGGAAACACGGCACTTCCAGTCAGCAGACTCAATGCAATCGCCTGTCGGATGGCCTCGCTGAAGTTTACTCTCCCGAAGAGCACGCCGAGTAGGATCAGCAGCATGCCAAGCCCGATCCAGTGCGAATGCGCATCCACCTGGCGAACATAGTCGTACTTCGTGCTGGCGTAGGCCTCGAGCGCAGCCTGGGATTGCGACGAATCGCGCGCGGCAGCGCTGGCAAAAGCACTGGCGAGCGATCCGCCCATTTGATCGAGCGTCTGGTGTTCCACGAAGACGGCATAGTACAAACCATAAAGCATCCCCAGCGCGGCCAGCGCCATCCCGCCGAGAACGAGAAGCTTGCGCGAGCTGGCCATCATGCACCTTCCACGGCGTCGAGATGGCCCGCATGACGCAGGATCCCTACCAGCATTCCGATCAAGGCGATGATGACCATCAGGCCGCCAAGGTCGGCGATGCCGCCGGCCAGCAACCCAAGTTTCAGTTCCAGCAGCACGAAGATCGGCAGGATAACAGAGCCCCCGAGCAGCACTTTCACCCAGCGCCGCTTCCATTTTTCTGACAAGAACACATAAGGCTGCACGAACGAGAGTAGCATGGCGAGCAATCCGAACTCGATGATGTGCGAGTGCGCAGCCAAATTCACCGCTCGCGCTCCGGCTAGATTTCCAAAACCTGCTACCTCGCCAGATGCCGCCACCAGATTGCCGTCCGATGCAGCTCCAATCATGCGTTGCAGAATCGTGGATTCCATTCGCTCTTGCTGATACAGCAGGGCCCCGGCATAGTAGGCGCCATGCAGAAATCCCAGGAGCACGAGCAGCGTGCCGCCGGTGAGAAGAGCACGACCGGCCATGCTGTCTTCGGCGGGCATTTCCGGTTCTGAGAGTTCGTGGCTTTGCAGGTATTTCCAGAAGCCCCAGGTCTGAACCCCGAGAACAAAAATCAGGAGCGCTCCGGCGGAATCGGCCAGCACACTCGCCCATCCGATCACCGCAAAGGGGCTGTAGGCCAAACCCATATAGTGAATCAGGAAAATACCGAGCGGCAAAAGAATCCCCCCTGCGATGAACAAGCCTGCCATGGCTTTCTTCGTTCGTTGTGAAAGCGCGAGGTAGGGCTGAACCAGCCCAAGAAGCAATGCCAGATAGCCCGCGTCAATCATGTGGACGTGCGCATCGACCTTGGTGCCGCGATCTTCGAGCAGGCCGCCAAGCCGGCCGAAGATTGCGGTTGCGGCAGCCGGGTCCCGGTCTGCGACCGCCCGGTTCGCTTCGATCAATGCCGCACCTTGTTGTCCCGCGTTCTGGTGCAGGATGAAGACGGCAAAAACATCGCCGAAGAGCATGCCCACAGCGATCAGAGCGATGCCGCCGAAAATATAGAGGCGGCGCGCGCTCATGGGTGCGAACGTCGTAAACGCCGGCGATGATTGGGTGGCACTAGCCATTGATATCAAGATCGCTTTCGCGTCACGCGTTAGTCTGCAGCCACCGCGTCCGTGGACTTCGGCCGGAATGCGGGCATGACGTGTTTGGAAAACATCTGTTGCGTCTTAATGCTCTTCCAGTGGTCGATCCCACCGAAATTCGAGACGATTGCCAGTTCGCCAATGCCACCCTTGGCCTGCAGGTTCCGAACCTGCTGGATCACCTTCTCAGGCGTGCCGACGAAGCCGATTTCCTGCTCGACAATTTCGTCGTAGCTCATTTTCACGAGCGATTCCATCGCGCCACTGGCGTAAAATCCATAACCTTTTTCACGCAGTTCTTTCTTCTTGGACTCGCTGGAGATCGATTCCAG
>JBKQRS010000019.1:0-33378 GCA_052143915.1 Bradyrhizobium sp. | reverse complement strand
TCTTTTCCAGATCGGCGTCGGTCAGGATCGGCTGGCGCACTTCGAGACGCTTGTTGCCGGCCACTCCCGCGAGGTCGAACAGGTTCGGCCGCGGGCCGATGATGGAGACGAGACTCATCACCAGTTCCTCGCGGATCGGATCGATCGGCGGATTGGTGACCTGGGCGAAATTCTGCTTGAAGTAGGTGAACAGCGGCTTCGGCTTGTCCGACAGCGCCGAGATCGGCGTGTCGTTGCCCATCGAGCCGTTGGCTTCTTCGCCGGTGGACGCCATCGGCGTCATCAGGATGTTGATGTCTTCCTGGCTGTAGCCGAACGCCTGCTGCCGATCCAACAGCGGCAGGTTCGAGCGCATGCCCTTGGTCGGCGCGTCGGGCAATTCCTCCAGCACGATCTGGGTGCGGTCGAGCCATTCGCGATAGGGATGGCTGTTCGCCAGCCGGGCCTTGATCTCGTCGTCGGGAATGAGCCGGCCCTGTTCGAGGTCGACCAGCAGCATCTTGCCCGGCTGCAGCCGCCACTTGGTGATGATCTGGTCCTCGGGGATCTTCAGCACGCCCATTTCGGAGGCCATGACGATGCGGTCGTCGGAGGTCACGAGATAGCGCGCCGGACGCAGGCCGTTGCGGTCGAGCGTGGCGCCGATCTGGCGGCCGTCGGTGAAGGCGATCGCGGCGGGGCCGTCCCACGGCTCCATGATCGCGGCATGATATTCGTAGAAGGCGCGGCGCTCTTCATCCATCAGCGGATTGCCGGCCCAGGCTTCCGGAATCATCATCATGACGGCATGCGGCAGCGAGTAGCCGCCCTGCACCAGGAATTCGAGGCCGTTGTCGAAACAGGCGGTGTCGCTTTGTCCTTCATAGGAGATCGGCCACAGCCTCGAGATGTCCTTGCCGTAAAGCTCCGAATGCACCGAGGCCTGCCGCGCCGCCATCCAGTTGGTGTTGCCGCGCAGCGTGTTGATCTCGCCGTTATGCGCCACCATGCGATAGGGGTGCGCCAGCGACCAGGCCGGGAAGGTGTTGGTCGAGAAGCGCTGATGCACCAGCGCCAGCGCGCTCTCGAAATCGGGCTCGTGCAGGTCCGGATAGTAGGTGCCGAGCTGGTCGGCGAGGAACATGCCCTTGTAGACGATGGTGCGGCACGACATCGACGCCGGGTAATAGCCGGCCAGCCCCCGGTCGCGGCGAAGATAGATCGCCTGCGAGATCGATTTGCGCAGGATGTAGAGCCGGCGTTCGAAATCCTCCTCGCTCTTGATGTGCGCGCCGCGGCCGATGAACACCTGCATGTTGGCAGGTTCCGTCGGCTTGACGGTTTCGCCGAGCGTGGAGTTGTCGGTCGGCACATCGCGCCAGCCGAGCAGCTTCAGTTGCTCGTCCTTGATCTGGTCGGCGATGATGCTCTGGATGACTTTGCGCCAGGCCTTTTCCTTCGGCATGAACAGCGCGCCAACCGCGTAGTTGCCGGGCTCCGGCAACACAAAGCCGAGGTCCTTCGCCTTGCGCTTGAAGAAGGCGTGCGGGATCTGCACCAGGATGCCGGCACCGTCGCCGGCGCGCGGGTCGGCGCCGACCGCGCCGCGGTGCTCGAGATTGCAGAGAATGCTGAGCGCGTCGGAGACGATCTGGCGCGACTTCCTGCCCTTGATATTGGCGATGAAGCCGACGCCGCAGGAATCCTTTTCCAGCGCGGGATCGTAAAGACCTTCGGCCGGCGGCCGCCAGGTGTGCTCGCGCGCAGGCTCGGCCGGTTTCGAATCCGGGGCCGCCGACAGCGCATCCGTCACGATGTTTTCGCGCTCGAACTCCGACCCGCTCATCTCAAATCCTCTCAATAAGGCTAAGGCCTCACCGTCGTCGTCGGCGCACCTTGGGCGTTTGCGGCACCCACCGGGCCACCGCTCGTCCTCCGCGAGCCGCGATGTATTAAATTCAGGCCCGGGCGTTCGCGTCCCCGACGAACGGCCTTGCCTTTAATCTTAAGGCGTCTAAACGCCCAACTGCGCTGCAATCCCTGTGCCGGGTTTGCGGCCGAAATTGAGACAGCTTTGCTGTCCTAACGTCGACCATGCCAAATTTTTTTCTATCACACAAGCGCGTGAAAGTCGCTGGCCGCCTCGCGCGCGGGTTCCGTTCATCACAGTGTTCGCCCCGCCCCGGATTTGAGGCAAACGCGCCGCGATCCGGCCCAAGGACTGCCGGATTCAGCCATGAAATTCCAGCCAGGGAAGAGAGCAGAAACGCTCTGGGCGCGGGGGCGTTACAGGAGCGACGGACAATGAAATTGTTCACAGGGTGGGTCATGTCGGCCGGGCTGGTTCTCACCGCCGCGTCCGCGAATGCGCAAGGAGTCGCGCCACAGCAGGTTGGCCGCTTGCCAGCTACGGCCGTATCCGACTTCGGCGGGCCCTATGCGGCCATGCCGCCGGAGGCCCCGGTGCCGCCAGCCTATGGTCCAAACTACGGCCCAAACTATGGGCCAAACTATGGGCCAAGGCTGCTGCCGCCGCTGGAGGTCTACTCCGTCGTCCGCGAGAGCGGGTTCTCTCCGCTTGGGATTCCGCGGCAGCGCGGCATGTTCTACGTCATCGCTGTCGTCGACCGCCGCGGCGACGATGGCCGCCTGGTGATCGACGCCCGCACCGGGCAGATCGTGCGCTTCGTGCCGGCCTATCGGATGGGCGATCGTTTCGACGAGGGTGCCTACGCGCCGGCCGCGCCATTGTCCCCGATGGGCAACTTCAGGGGTCCGCCGCGGCCGCCGGCTTCCGTGCCGCAGGTGGCGAGCCGCATGCCGCCGACGGTACCGATGCCGAAGGCCTCGCCGTCGCGCGCCGCTCCACAGCAATCCGCCGCGATCCAGACAAAGCCCGCCGATGCCAAGCCGCCGGTTGAGAAGCCGGCCCCGCAGCAATCGGCTGCCGTGCAGACCAAACCGGCCGATCCGCCCGCAGCGCCGCAGGCCGCAGCCCCGGTCGTCGGTGCCAAGCCCGCCGCGCCGCCAATTCAGCCGACGCAACCGATGCCTCAGGTGCAGGGGCTGGAGTAGCTCTAGCGACGGTGATTCTTCTTCCCTCTCCCCTTGTGGGAGAGGGAAGAAAAAACGCCCCGGTTTCCCGGGGCGTTTTCGTAGGTCGAATCTGGCGCGAAAAGCGCGTTAGGCGGCGGCCTTCTCGGCCGAGCCTTCGATCACCGGCGCGCTTTGCGCGCTGGTTGCGATCGGAATGCTGCGGGGCTTCTTGGCCTCGGGAATCTCGCGAACGAGATCGACGTGGAGCAGACCGTTCTCGAGCGAGGCGTTCTTCACGACCACGAAATCGGCAAGCTGGAAGATGCGCTCGAAGGCGCGCGCCGCGATGCCGCGATAGAGCAACGAGGCCTTTTCCTTGCCGTTCTCATTGGCGGATTTCTCGCCCTTGATCGTCAGCGTGTTTTCCTTCGCGACGATCGAAAGCTCGCCCGGTGCAAAGCCGGAGACCGCAACACTGATGCGGTAGCTGTTGTCGCCGGTGCGTTCGATATTGTAGGGCGGATAGCCGGGGCTGCCGTCCGAAGTCGCCTGGTCGAGCAGGGAAAACAGGCGGTCGAAGCCGACGGTGGAACGATAAAACGGGGTGAGATCGTAGGTTCGCATAGGGAAGTCCTCCATTGAGCGACTGTTGAATAAACCCGCCCGCCATCGGGCCGGGCTTTCGCACTGGTGCAGCCTTATGCTTCGGGTTCCCCGAAACACTGGTAGCGGCCTGCACGAAGGTGATATGGGAGGGGCATAAACGCGTTCAAGAGAGCGGGATGTCGCCCTTTTTGACGCGCCCGCCCCTTGATTTCCAGCCCTTTTCACCTATCCGGTCCGCCGCCCATGACGCTCGTCTCGATCCCCGCCAACCCTGTGCCGGAGAACGTCGTCTCCGGTACCATCAGGACGCCGGATGGCGCGGAATTGCGGTTTGCGCGCTGGGCGCCGCCGGCGGGTCGCAAGGGCACGGTCTGCGTCTTCACCGGCCGCAGCGAGCAGATCGAAAAGTATTTTGAAACGGTGCGCGATTTGCGCGATCGCGGCTTCGCGGTGGCGATGATCGACTGGCGCGGGCAGGGTCATTCGTCGCGGCGCTTGCGCGATCCGCGCAAAGGCTATGTCCGTCATTTCTCCGACTATGAAGTGGATGTCGAAACCTTCGTGCAGCAGGTGGTGCTGCCGGATTGTCCGCCGCCGTATTTTGCGCTGGCGCACTCGATGGGAGGTGCGGTGATGCTGCGGACCGCGCATGCCGGCAAGCGCTGGTTCGACCGCATGGTGCTGTCGGCGCCGATGATCGACCTTCCCGGACACCGAACCTCATTGCCGGCGCGCGCGCTGATGCGCGTCCTGCGGCTCGCCGGGCTCGGCGGCAGCTACATCCCCGGCGGTAGTGGCGGGCTGACCGGTGCCGAGCCGTTCGTCAGCAATCCCCTGACCAGCGATCCCGTGCGCTACGCCCGCAACGCTGCGATCATCGAGGAAGACCCGACGCTGGGCCTCGGGGCCCCGACGGTGGCCTGGGCCGACACCGCGTTCACGGCGATGCACGGCTTTCGCGCCTCGAACTACCCGCTCGAGATCCGTCAGCCGATCCTGATGCTGGCTGCCTCCAACGACAGCATCGTCTCGACGCCCGCGATCGAGGAGTTCGCCTATCATTTGCGTGCCGGCTCGCATCTGGTCATCGCCGGCGCCAAACATGAAATCCTGCAGGAGCAGGACCGCTACCGCGCCCAGTTCTGGGCGGCATTCGACGCCTTCGTGCCGGGCACGCCGCTGTTCGGGTGAGGGCTCCTCAGGCCCGCGCGAGATTGTAGATCGCGCTGCCGGCGAGATAGATCCCGAGGAAAATCATCGAAATCAGGAACCAGCGGCGGAAGGCTTCGGGCTCCATCCGCGAGCGCACCGCTTGCCCGACCGCCATGCCGGTGAACGAGCACGCCAGGGCGACGACGCCGGGCCATGTGGTCGATTCGTCGAGCAGTCCGGCGCTTGAGAGGTTGAAAGCCAGCGCCACGGTCGCAACCGTGAAGAACACGCCGAGCGCCTGCACCAGCTCGTCCCTCTCCATGCCGATCGCCTGAAAGTACGGCATCGACGGAATGACCTGCACGCCGGTTGCGGCGGAAATGACGCCGGTGATCAGGCCGACGATGGCGCCGATCCATTTTTCATCGCGCCGGGCGACACTGAAGACGAATTTGCGCAGGCCGATGATCGCATGGATCACCAGCAGGACGCCAAGCGCGATCGTGCTGTAGCGCGCATAGGGTCCGGTCATCGATCCCGCGTTCAACCAGATGCCGGCAGCCAGGCCCAGCATCAGCGGCCACAGCCGCCGCACGATGTCGCGCAGATAGGGGCCGACGAAGGTCTGCCAGATGTTGGTCAGAACGGCGGGCACGATGACGATGGCGAGCGCGTTCGCCGGCGGCATCGTGACCGCGAGCAGGCCCATCGACACCGTCGGCAGTCCGAGCCCGATCGCGCCCTTGACGAAACCCGCCAGCAGGAACGCCGCGGCGATGAAAAGCATGAGAGGTTGGAACATGGCGTCACATTGACCGATCGCGCGGATCGGCACAATCTGTAGCTTCTTGAATAAGCCTTCGGATATGACGAAGGCAGGTAGTTGTCATTCCGGGGCGATGCGAAGCGTCGAACCCGGAATCTCGAGAGTCCCCGATGCGCAATTGCGCATCTGAGATCTGGTGCTGACGCACCATCCCGGAATGACGGAGTCTAGATGCGCTTCGATCTGGTTGACCTTCAGCTGTTCATCGCGGTGGCGGACTCTGGCAGCATCACGCATGGCGCCATGCGCGCGCACCTTGCGCTCGCATCCGCCAGCGCCCGCATCAAGGGCCTGGAAGCAGCCCTTGGCGTCGTGCTCGTGAAGCGCCGCCGCCGCGGCATCGAGCTGACCGCGGCGGGCGAAAGCCTGCGCGATCACGCCCGGTTGATCATGCATAATGTCGAAATGATGCGTGGCGATCTTGCCGCTTACGCCAGCGGCGTCAGAGCCAGCGTGCATCTGCTCACCAACACCTCCGGGCTTTCGGAGCATCTGCCGAAGGCGCTCGCGGCATTCTTGCGCGAACATCCCGACATCAGCCTCGACGTCGAGGAGCGCGAAAGCACCGATATCGTCGCTGCGATTGCGAGCGGCGCGGCCGATCTCGGCTTTGCCGCCGAGCACGCTTTGCCGGAAAATTTCGAGCGGTTCCTGTTCAGCGAGGATCGCTTGATGCTGGTGGCGCCGCGACGCGGCGAGTTCGCCAGCCGCCGCGGAATCGATTTTCTGGAGGTAACGGATCATGACTTCGTCGGGTTGACGAATGCGACGGCGCTCCAGGTCCACATCGCCAAGCATGCCGCGCGGCTGGGGGTGCGGTTGCGGGTCCGGGCGCGGTTGAGGGATTTCGACGCGATCTGTCAGATGGTCGCTGCCGGTGTCGGCATTGCGGTGGTGCCGGAGGCCGCCGCCAGACGTTGCGCGCGATCGATGCCAATCACCCACCTCACCATCCGCGACGCATGGGCCAACCGCAAGCTCGTGATCTGCGCCCGCAGCTTCAAGACGCTGGCAAGACCGGCGAAGCAATTGGTGGAGCATCTGCGCAAGACGGCGCAACGCTGAAGATTTTGAGAGAATGACTGCGAGCGCGAAAGCCAGAGACCCGTTGGCTCGCAATGACGAGAAGGTTGCCTCACTTCTCGGTTGCGACGCCGGCGTCCTTGATCACTTTCGCCCATTTCTCGATTTCGGTTGCGATGAAATCGTGAAAATGTTCGGGGCTGTCGCCGATCAGCGTGGCGCCCTGAATGGCGAGCTTTTCCTTGACGATGGGATCGCCCATCGCTTCGGTCGCGATCCGGTTCAGCGCCGCGACGATGGGTGCCGGCGTGCCGGGGGGCGCCACCATGCCGTACCAGTTTTCCACCCGCAGATCCGGCATCCCGACCTCGGCCGTGGTCGGCACATCCATGGCGGTTGGCGCGCGCTCCGGCGAGCCGATCGCAATCGCCCGCAACGCGCCGGCCCTGATCTGCGGCAAGATCACCGGCAGATCGAGAAACACCATCTGCACCTGCTGTCCCAGCATATCGTTGACGGCCGGCGCCGCGCCCCGATAGGGCACGTGCACGATGTCGATCTTTGCCGTCAGCTTGAGCAACTCGCCCGCCAGATGCGGCAGGCTGCCGGGTCCGGATGATGCGAAATTGAGTTTTCCGGGCTGCGCCTTGGCCAGCGCGACCAATTCGTTCATGTCGTGGACCGGAACATTGCTCGCGACCACCAGCATCTCCGGCACTTTGGCGACCAGCGTAACGGCTTGCAGGTCCTTCAACGGATCGTAGGCGACCCTTTCCATGCTGGGACTGATGGCGAGCGCGCCCGCGCTCGAAATCGCGATGGTGTAGCCATCCGGTTTCGCCTTCGCCAACGCCTCGGTTCCGAGCACGCCGCCCTGTCCGCCGCGGTTGTCGATCAACACCGGCTGCCTGGTCAGTTCCGACATGCGCTGACCGATCACGCGGGCGATAATGTCGTTGGGGCCTCCAGCAGGAAACGGCACGATCAGCCGGATGGCCCGGTCGGGAAAATCCTCCGCCGCAGCCGATGCCGGCAGCAGCAGGAGCGACAATCCGGTTGCCAGCGCGCCAAGAACTCTCATGCAGGGCTCCGACTCTAACCGTTGAGCAGCTTCATCGCCGCCTCATGCACGCGCGGGTCGCCGGCGGCGATGATGCGGCCGCCGCTTTGGGCGGGCTTGCCTTCCCATGTGCTGACGACGCCGCCGGCGCCGGTGATGATCGGGATCAGGGCGGCGATGTCGTAGGGCTTCAGTTCGGTCTCGATCACGAGATCGAGATGGCCGGCGGAGAGCATGCAATAGGAATAGCAGTCGCCGCCGTAGCGCGTCAGCCGCACGGCCTGTTCGACGCGACCGAAGGCGGTGCGGTCGGCAGCGTTCATCAACAGCGGACTGGTCGTGAACATCGTCGCATCCCGCAGCGAGGCGCAGCGCCGCACCGCCAGTTTTCGCTGCCCGGCAGACCCGGAATAATACGCCGAGCCGCTATCGCCGGAAAAGCGTTCGCCGATAAAGGGCTGGTGCATCATGCCGAACACCGGCGTCCCCCGGTGCAGCAGCGCGATCAGCGTGCCCCAGATCGGAAAGCCCGAGATGAAGGATTTGGTGCCGTCGATCGGGTCCAGCACCCAGACATATTCGGCGTCCTCGCGCTCGCTGCCGAATTCCTCGCCGACGATGCCGTGCTGGGGGAAGCTCGCCTTGATCATCCGGCGCATCACCGCCTCCGCCGCGCGATCGGCCTCCGTCACCGGATCGAAATCATGGGCCGTGCTCTTGTTGTCGATGCTGAGCGACGTCCTGAAGAACGGCAGAATGGTTTCGCCGGAGGCAGTCGCAAGGCGGCCAATGAAGGCAGTAAAGTCGATGACCGTCACGGCGATTCCTTGAGCTGTGGCGCGGGGCGGAGAATGTCGAGGTTCCTGCGTAGCGCAATCCCGCAAATTGCGCACGGTTAACGCGCATCCCGCAGGGGCTTCGCCCGGCCGTTATTCCGTTCTCGAATCGCTCCCGCGAGAAGGTGTATTTTTGGATGACACCCCCGATCACGAATTCGAGAGCAGAGGGATAACGGCCGGTTAACGGGTGGTCCAGCGGGCTGTTCTGACTTCTAACTATTTGAAATAACTATTAAAAATATATTGGCGGATCTTTTTTGGGCTTGCGCTCCAAGCCTATCAATTATGCACCGGAAATAACTCTAAAGGTCTTGCGTTTTGTGCAGCGCGGTCGCATATTGTTGCGGTGCGGTAGCGCTTTGCGCTATCGCTGCCCTCCTTGGGCGTTTCCTCCCTAGACTTGGGCCGCTTGTTTACTCAAGCGGCCCTTTTTTCTTGAAACCGTCATCCTTCCTGAAACCGTCATCTCACGTCTGGCGTCATGACGGTGATCATTCCGCCGCCGCCTGGAACGGTCCGAGATCGTCCAGCGGTACGTCGGCCAGGGTTTCGGCCAGGATGGTGAAATCGCTCATCACTTGTGCAAACCTCGCGCTGCGTTCGCGGCGCCGCTCATCCATATAGATCGCCCGGTTGAGTTCGAGCTGGACGGTGTGCAACCCGGATGCCGGATTGCCGTAATGCTCGGTGATGAAACCGCCGGCATAGGGCTTGTTGCGGCCGACCGAATAGCCGATCCGGCTCATGGTTTCCTCAACCATGTCGGCGAGCAGCGCTGCGCAACTGGTTCCGTAGCGGTCGCCGATGACCACGTCCGGCCGCCGCGGCTCGTCCCGCGACACGCCGATCGAGGGCATCGAATGGCAATCCACCACGACCACCGTCCCGAACGCCTGATGCGCCTTGTTGATCAGCCGCCGCAATGCGCGGTGATAGGGCTTGTAGAGTGCCTCGATCCTTGCAAGGGCGTCATCGACCGATAGCCGCTCGCGGTAGATTTCCTGCCCGTCACCGACGACACGCGGGATGGTGCCGAGCCCACCGGCCACCCGCATCGATCGTGTATTGGCGAAGCTCGGCAATCGCCCCGAAAACATCCGCGGATCGAGTTCGTAGGGCTCCCGGTTCACATCGACATAGGAGCGCGGAAAGTTGACCGTGACCGTCGGAAAGCCGCGGTCGCTCAGGCCGCCGATCAGCTCGTCCATGAAGGAATCTTCGGAACGGCGCAGCGCCGGAAGATCGATCCGCGACGCGCTCAGGAATTCGTTCGGATAGACCGATCCCGAATGTGGCGAGTTGAAGATGATCGGCGCCCGCCAGGCGGCCGGCTCCACGATCTCGAACGGGGGCGGCAGTTCTCCGTCAAAGGGGTTCATTGTCGGGCGCCGTCCCTCGAATCCGCCGGTCTGGAGTGCGTCATTCCTGCCATAAAACCGGGGTTTTTATGAGAACTCATTGTCGATAATCGCGGGCCGTCTGCCAAGTGAAAAAAACAACGATTACGCTGGAACGTCTCTTGTCGGCCGAAAATGCCCGGCTTCATTGATTCGAGACGCGTTCGGGTCCAGAAATAACCCTAGGAGTAAACGCAACCCATGCCGTTCCCTTTCACCCGAAATTTACCCTCTGTCGGGCTTAGTGGGCGGATTGATCCTCCAATCGGGATTCTGTGACCAACCGCCATGCATAAGATCCTCCTCGCCGAAGACGACAACGACATGCGCCGCTTCCTGGTCAAGGCACTGGAGAACGCCGGTTTTCAGGTCTCGCCCCATGATAACGGCATGTCGGCCTATCAAAGGCTGCGCGAGGAGCCGTTCGAGATGCTGCTCACCGATATCGTGATGCCCGAGATGGACGGTATTGAGCTGGCGCGGCGCGCCTCGGAACTCGATCCCGACATCAAGATCATGTTCATCACCGGTTTTGCCGCGGTGGCGCTCAACTCGGACTCCGAGGCGCCAAAAAATGCAAAAGTGCTGTCGAAGCCGGTCCACCTTCGCGAATTAGTCAGCGAAGTGAACAAGATGCTGGCGGCCTGATTTTGCGCCCCTGCGGCCTGTCAGAACCGGGCTTTGTTCTGACGCGTTTTCTTAACGCGAACCGGTGGCCACTTCGCTCGAAAACGCCATGGGTTGCCTGCCCGCTTTGGAGCCGATATACGGACCCCACCCAATACGACTTTCGGGCACGTAGCTCAGCGGGAGAGCACTACCTTGACATGGTAGGGGTCACAGGTTCGATCCCTGTCGTGCCCACCAGCCTTCGCTCGCTTCGCGAGCTACGGCTTGGCAAGCCATCCTCGATCTATCGGTAACGATGCGAGCGAAGGCTGTCGCGCCGAAGCCTTGGCGGAGGCGGACCGGTGCCCGTGAGTCTTCCTCAATGCAAACGGAACCTTGCCTCTTCAGACCGTCCGCCGACGGCGGACGTAGATTCCCTAGCCGGGTGCCTTCTCTGGCTAGCGATCATGGCGAGGCGGGTAGAGAGGCAATATTGCGCAGACCAGCCAGCCGGATAATGGATTGAGCGGCAAGTTTCTGCGCGAGCTCCATGCTGCTTTGGTCGTGAGCGCTGTCCGCGTCCTCCAGGTAGATGTTCGACAGTTGCTCGGCACGGCGCAGCGCACGGCGCTTGATCTGTTCGATCTCTCCGGAGGCGGGATCGACGCCGCCCGCGCCAGATGACGTCAGGAAAGGCGGCGGCAGTCGAGAAGGATCCATCGCCAGCACATAGTTGCGTTGGGCCGAGGTCAATCCTTGCGACCATGCGATGATGTCCTTGAGCAGAAGACTCTCCAGAAGCGGTGCCGATGCGGGCTCGCCGGTTCCGTCGGGAGCCGCGGTCTCGCTCGCGAGCTTCCGCTCAGCCCGCCAGGCCCGCCGGCGCTCCTGGCGCAACTGATTTCCGTCCGACAGCGCTTCGCGCGCCAGGTTTTCCGCCGCCAGCCGGACCAGTGGATTTTCGGCCAGTGCGATGACGTAGGTCCAGAACACGAAGGCACGTTGGCGATGGCGAGCCGCCAGCGCCCAGGCCGTGTACGGCGTCGACAGGCTTGAATCCTTGATGTCGGCGATTTCGGCGGCAGGAACGAGATCGATCGGCGCCCAGCGCAGGTCGGACGCATCGGGACGCTTGCCGCAGGCGGCAAGACACATTGCCGACACACTGTCGCAACGATCGCGCTCGCGTTTCGCCAGGACCTCGAACACGCCGCGCACCGGCCAAGCGTTTTCGTCAATGCGTTCCGCGAGGGCGCCATACCGCTGGGCCGCTCTTTGCGCCATGTCAAACGCAATGGCATAAAGCTCGCTGGGGTTTTGAACGGGTGCTGGCGGCACTGCGGTCAGAAGCGGCTCCTTGCGCATATCGGCCTCCCTGCGAAAGTTTGATCTGATCAGAGTGCGATTAGTTTGATCCAGCGCAACAAGAATTTCTATTCGTGCTATAATTGGAGGTCGCAATCCAGAACAACGGCGTTCTGCCTTGAAATCTGGAATGTGCACCTTGCGAAAATCCGTCAACAATTATGTCCTTCTCGGAACTCTGGCTCTTATCGGCTGGATGGCCCTGTTTGGCGAGGCGCGCGCCGCAGGCCGGCTGAACGACTACCTTGGCAAGGCGGAGCCGGCCGAACTGGTGCCGGGCGCCAATCGTCTTGGGCCGCTGCAGGGCGATCCCGCGATTGCGCCCGCATATAAGGGTGACCAGCTCCTCGGCTTCGTCTACCTGAATTCCGATTTTGCCAACGCCACCGGCTACTCCGGAAAACCGATCCAGCTTTTGATCGGTATCGATCCGAAGGGCGTGATAACCGGCCTCAAGCTCGTCGAGCACAAGGAACCCATTGTGCTCGTGGGCATTCCGGTCGAGCGTATTCTGGTAGCGGTCAACAAGCTGATCGGCGCCGACATCGGAAGCGTCGTGCGCGGAGCCGCGCCCGCGCCGCAGGTCGATATCGTCAGTGGCGCGACGGTGACCGTGCTGGTGATGGGTGACAGCATCGTCCGCTCCGCGACCAAGCTCATCAAGAGTGGTCGGCTCGGCAATCAGGGCAACGTGATCGCCAGCGCGGCGCCGCAGGCCACCAAGACGATCGATCCCGCCAAGAGCGAGATCCGCGACTGGCAAAGCCTCGTCGGGGACGGTTCCGTCCGCGGGCTGTTGCTGACCGTTGGCGATGTGAACAAGGCCTTCGAAAAATCCGGCAATGCGGCTGCGATCGCGCATCCGGAAGAGGGCGATCCGGACGATACCTTCATCGACCTCTACGTCGCCGATGTCGCGGTGCCGACCATCGGCCGCAGCTTGCTCGGCGACGACGGCTACAATCGGCTGGCCGGCAGGCTGAAGCCAGGTCAGCAGGCGCTGATCGTCGCCGGATCGGGACGATATTCATTCAAGGGGGCCGCCTACGTCCGCGGCGGGATCTTCGATCGCATCGAACTGATCCAGGATACCAACAGCGTCCGTTTCCGCGACCGCGACCACACGCGGTTGGGGAACCTTGAAGCCGCGGGCGCGCCTGATTTTCCCGAAATTGCCCTGTTCACGGTGCCGCCGGAATTCACGCTTGATCCGACCGAGCCGTGGACGCTGCAACTGCTGGTACAGCGCGTGGTCGCGACACGGGAAAAGGCCTGGCTCACTTTCAATCTCGGCTACACCCTTCCGGATTCCTATTTGAAGACTGAGCCGGCGCCGCCGGTCCGGCAGCAGACGGCCACGCCTCCTGCGGCGTCGCCGGCAGCGCAGGCGACCGCAAAACGCGCCGCGGCAGCATTCGCGGCCACCGAAGACGAGCCGCTGTGGATGAAAATCTGGCGTGGCAACGTCGTCAAGATCGGCACGACGGTTGTGGCGCTGGGCGCTCTCACCCTGATCTTCTTCTTCCAGAATGTCCTGGTCCGCCGGCCCGTGGTGTATACGTGGGTTCGTCGCGGCTATCTGCTCTACATTCTCGTCTGGCTCGGCTGGTATGCGAATGCCCAGCTTTCGGTGGTCAATGTCCTGACCTTCGCCAATTCGCTGCTGACCGGCTTCAGCTGGGAATATTTCCTGTCGGCCCCGCTGATCTTCCTGCTCTGGGCCTCGATCGCCGCAGGACTGCTGTTCTGGGGGCGCGGGCCATTCTGCGGCTGGCTATGCCCGTTCGGCGCGCTGCAGGAACTGCTGAGCAATATCGCCAAGGCGGTGAAGATCCCGCAATACCGGGTGCCGTGGGGTCTTCATGAGCGATTGTGGCCGATCAAGTACATCATCTTCCTCGGCCTGTTCGGCATGTCGTTGTACTCGACCGCGTTCGCGGAGCAACTCGCCGAAGTCGAGCCGTTCAAGACCTCGATCATCCTGAAATTCGCGCGCGAATGGCCGTACGTCGTTTACGCGCTGACGATGTTGTCGGCAGGATTATTCGTCGAGCGGTTCTACTGCCGCTACGTATGTCCGCTCGGCGCCGCGCTCGCGATTCCTGGCCGGATCCGGATGTTCGAGTGGCTGCGGCGCTGGCCGGAATGCGGCTCGCCCTGTCAGCGCTGCGCCAATGAATGCCCGGTGCAGGCGATTCATCCGGAAGGTCACATCAACGTCAATGAGTGCATCTACTGCATGCATTGCCAGGAGCTCTATTTCGACGACCATCGCTGCCCGCACATGATTCAGGTGCGGCTGAAGCGCGAGAAGCGCGAGGCGCTGTCGTCACCTTCCATGCGCAGCGGCAAAGGTCCGAACACCGTCATCACCGCCGGCGGCAAGCCTATTGGTTTGCCGCCCGCCGACGTCACGACTCTACCCGTAACACCTGCAACCTGAAAGCCTAGGAGGCTATGATGAGCGACAACGAAAACGGAAAAGGCGTCAGCCGACGCACCTTGCTCGGAACGACAGCGGCGGCCGCGGGTGTGGGCCTTGCCGGTGGAGCGGCGCTGACGACGGACGGCAACGGTCTCATCGCCGCTGCCGACGCGCAGACCAAGACAGCCGCGCCAAAAGCACCTGCTGCGCGACCCGCGGTTCAAAAGATTGAAGTCGGGCCGGGCGAGCTCGACGAATATTACGCCTTCTTCTCCAGCGGACAGACCGGTGAAATGCGCATTATCGGCCTTCCGTCGATGCGAGAGTTGATCCGCGTTCCGGTGTTCAACCGCTGCAGCGCCACCGGTTGGGGGCTGACCAACGAAAGCCGGAAGGTCCTCACCGAAGGCCTGCAGCCGGAGACCCGCGAATTCCTCAAGACCCGCGGCGGCACCTACGTGAACGGTGACCTGCATCATCCGCATCTCTCCTACACCGACGGCACGTATGACGGCCGCTACGTTTTCATGAACGACAAGGCCAACACCCGGGTCGCGCGCGTTCGCCTCGACGTCATGCGATGCGACAAGATCATCGAGCTTCCGAACCAGCACTCGGTGCACGGCCTGCGCCTGCAGAAATACCCGCGCACCGGCTATGTGTTCTGCAACGGTGAGGACGGCGTGCCGCTGCCGAACGACGGCAAAATTCTCGACAAGCCGAAAGAGTATCACGCGATCTTTACCGCAGTCGATGGCGACACCATGAAGGTCGCCTGGCAAGTGATCGTCGACGGCAACCTCGACAACGTCGACGCGGACTATCAGGGCAAGTACGCTTTCTCGACCTGTTACAATTCCGAAGAAGGCGTCAATCTGGCCGAGATGACGGCCGCCGAGCAGGATTGGGTGACGATCTTCAACATCAAGCGGATCGAAGAGGCGGTGAAGAAGGGCGACTTCAAGGAAATGAACGGCGTGCCGGTGATCGACGGCCGTCATGGCTCACCCTATACGCGCTATGTCCCGGTCTCGAACAATCCGCACGGCATCAACACCGCGCCCGACGGCATTCACATCGTCGTCGCCGGAAAACTCTCGCCGACGGCTACGGTGATGGACGTCCGTCTGTTCGATCAATTGTTCGACGACAAGATCAAGCCGCGTGACGTGGTCGTCGCCGAACCTGAGCTTGGCCTTGGGCCCCTGCACACGGCCTTTGACGGCAAGGGCAATGCCTACACCACGCTGTTCCTCGACAGCCAGATCTGCAAGTGGAACATCGATCTCGCAAAACGTGCCTTCAAGGGCGAGAAGGTCGACCCGATCATCCAGAAGCTCGACGTCGAATATCAGCCCGGCCACAACCACTCCTCGATGGGAGAAACCAAGGAGGCTGACGGAAAATGGCTGATCTCGCTGAACAAGTTCTCGAAGGATCGATTCCTCAATGTCGGCCCGCTGAAGCCCGAGAACGATCAGCTGATCGATATCTCCGGCGACAAGATGGTCCTGGTTCGCGACGACCCGAGCTTTGCCGAACCGCACGACGCCGACATCGTTCACCGTTCCAAGATCAATCCGATTTCGATCTGGGATCGTGCCGATCCGTTCTTTGCTGACGCGGTCAAGCAGGCCAAGGCCGACGGCGTCAAGCTCGAAGCCGACTCCAAGGTTATTCGGGATGGAGACAAGGTGCGCGTCTACATGACCTCAACCGCGCCCCAATTCGGTCTCGAGCAATTCCAGGTCAAGCAGGGAGATCATGTGACGGTCCACATCACCAACATTGATGCGGTGGAAGACCTGACCCACGGCT
Source organism: Bradyrhizobium sp. (assembly GCA_052143915.1). GTDB lineage: Bacteria > Pseudomonadota > Alphaproteobacteria > Rhizobiales > Xanthobacteraceae > Bradyrhizobium. The sequence continues at coordinate 17,243 of JBKQRS010000019.1, read as the reverse complement.
TCGCGATTACAAATTACGGCATCCAGATGGAAGTCGCGCCGATGGCAACGGCATCGGTCTCGTTCACAGCCGATAAGGCCGGCGTGTACTGGTTCTATTGTTCATGGTTCTGTCACGCCATGCACATGGAAATGAAGGGCCGCATGCTGGTCGAACCCAGGACGGTCTGAGATGGAGGTCTGAGGAGCGCAAGGTGTCCTTTCTTCTACGCATTGTTCCGGCGGCGATCTTCGCCGCCGGAGTTGCGGGCTCCGCCAGCGCGGAGACGCTGAAGATTGCTCCGGAACAGCCACTTCAGGCGGCGCTGGACCGGGCGCAAGATGGCGACGTCATCGAGCTTGCCCCCGGCGAATACAAGGGTGCGATCAGGATCGATCACCGCGTTGTGCTGGCCGGACTGCCGGGCGCCGTGCTCGTCGGCGGTGGCGCCGGCAATGTTGTCACGGTGAATTCTCCCGGCGTCACGATCCGTGGCGTGACCATCCGGGGGTCGGGCCACGATCTGCAAGCGATGGATTCGGGAATTTTCCTGGAGAAGACCGCGGAACGGGCGCTGGTCGAAAACAATCGCCTCGAAGGAAATCTGTTCGGAGTTTACGTCCACGGCGCGGCGGGTTCGCGGGTCGAGCACAATGTTGTCGAAGGCATGCGCGGTGGGCGCCTCAACGAGGCCGGCAACGGCGTGTCGCTGTGGAATGCGCCCGATGTCACCATTGCCGAGAATACGTTTCGCCACGGCCGTGACGGCATCTTCACGATTTCCAGCCGCAAGGATCGCTTCATCAATAATCGCTTCGAGCAGGTGCGGTTTGCGGTGCATTACATGTACACCAACGACAGCGAAGTGAGCGGCAATTTCTCGGTCGGCAACCACGTTGGCTACGCCATCATGTATTCGACCCGGCTCGTGATCCGCAACAATACCTCGGACCGCGACCGCGATTATGGTCTCTTGTTCAACTACGCCAATTATTCCGAGATCGACGGAAACCTGGTGACCGGCGGCTCGCTCGATAACATCGCAAGCAGCCGGGACGAAGGTCCGGACGAAGAGCGAGGCATGGTGCCGGAGGCAACGCCCGCGCAGGGTCTTCGCTCCGGACCGGAAAAATGCGTCTTCATCTACAATACCAACCACAACCGCATCCGGAACAACTGGTTTGAAGGTTGCGGGATCGGGGTGCATTTCACGGCCGGCTCCGAGGGCAACGAGATCACCGGCAATGCCTTTGTCGGTAACCGCAATCAGGTGAAATATGTCGGGACGCGCGACCTCGACTGGTCGAAGGATGGCCGCGGCAACTACTGGAGCGACAATCCGGCCTTCGACCTCAACGGCGACGGCATCGCCGATACCGCCTACCGCCCCAACGATCTGGTCGATCGGGTGTTGTGGACCGCGCCCGCCGCAAAGGTGCTGATCAACAGCCCCGCAGTGCAGGTGTTGCGCTGGGCGCAGGCTCAGTTTCCGGCGCTCTATCCCGGCGGGGTCGTCGATACGCATCCCTTGATCGCGCCGCCGCCGAAGCCATCGTCGAGCCGGAGTCTGAAATGACCACCACCGTCTCCGTGAACGGCGTGACAAAGAACTACCGCTCGGTACGCGCGCTGCGGGACGTTTCGTTCGACCTCGGTCCGGGACGGCTCAGCGCCCTGGTCGGCCATAACGGCGCCGGCAAGACCACGCTGATCAAGTTGATGCTGGGGTTGATTCGTGCCGATCGCGGCGCGATCCGCGTGCTGAACGAGGACCCGGCGGCGGGCGAGTTCTCGGCGCGGCGGCAGCTTGGATATTTGCCGGAAAACGTTGCCTTCAACGCCGCGCTCACGGGCCGCGAAACGCTGGCATTCTACGCACGGCTGAAGCAGATCAAGCGAGCCACGGCATGCGCGCTGCTCGACCGCGTCGGTCTGATGGATGCCGCCGATCGCAGGGTCGGAACCTATTCCAAGGGCATGCGGCAACGTTTGGGTTTGGCCCAGGCACTTCTGGGGCGACCGCGGGTGCTGTTGCTCGACGAGCCGACCACGGGGCTGGACCCCGCGCTGCGCCAGACGTTCTACGAAATCCTGAGCGAGCTGCGGGACGACGGCGCCACCGTCCTGATCTCGTCGCACGCGCTTAACGAATTGGAGGATCGCGCCGAACATGTCCTGATCATGAATCGGGGAGTTCTCGTCGCGCAGGGGACCCTGGCGGAATTGCGTTCGATCTCGCAACTGCCGATCCGGGTCTCGCTCGATCTCGCGCCCGGTACCGATAGCGTTCCGCCTGCCTGGATGACAGGCGAGTCCATCGCAACCGCGCACGGCCGTGTTGTGTTGGTGCCCAACGAGGCCCGCAAGATGGATTTATTGCGGGTCGTGGCCTGCGACCCGCGCGTCAAGAACATCGAGATCGCTGCGCCGACCCTCGATGATCTCTACGCTCATTTTCTTCAGGAGAATGCCGCGTGAGGACCATCGCCATCATCGCGGCCAAGGAGATCCAGGAAGGGTTGCGAAACCGCTGGGTTCTGGCAACCACGCTGCTGCTGGCCGCGCTGGCGCTGTCCCTGACATTCCTCGGCAGCGCGCCGACCGGCAATGTCGGCGCCGACGCGCTTGATGTGGTTGTCGTCAGCCTGTCCAGCCTCACGATCTTTCTGCTGCCGCTGATCGCGCTATTGATTTCCCACGACGCCGTGGTCGGCGAGATGGAGCGGGGCACCATGATCCTGCTGCTCAGCTATCCGGTCGGCCGCCACCAGGTGATCCTCGGGAAATTCTGCGGGCATGTTCTGATCCTCGCCTTCGCCACCGTGATCGGCTACGGCGCTGCAGCAGTAGCTCTTGCCATCACCGGGGCCTCGGTGCTGGCGGCAAGCTGGTATGCCTTCGCCTCCATGCTTGGAACCTCGATCCTGCTCGGCGCGGTCTTCGTGGCGATCGGGTATCTGATCTCGAGCCTGGTCCGCGACCGCGGCACCGCTGCAGGCCTTTCGGTGGGCATTTGGCTGCTGATGGTGCTGGTATTCGACATGGGACTGCTCGGCATCCTGGTGATCGATCAGGGGCGGCTGATTTCGGCCCGCGTGCTCGAGGCGCTATTGTTTCTCAATCCGACCGATCTCTACCGGCTGACCAATCTGACCGGGTTCAACGTCAGCCAGTTTTCCGGCATGGCCGGACTGGCCGGCACGGCGAGTGCCGGTATTGGTCTGCTATTGGCGGGCTTGCTGGACTGGATCGCCGTACCGCTCGGGCTGGCGGCGGTGTTTTTCGCGCGGAGGGAATTATGACCCTGCGGATCGTCTGCGTCTTGATGGCCGCTATCCTACTCACAGGGTGCAACCAGGATGCGGCCAACTCGGTCGTTCCGCCGCCGGTCGCGCTCGGCAGCGACGCGATGGGCGTGTTCTGCGGCATGAACCTGCTCGAACATCCGGGACCGAAAGGTCAGATCATCACGGCGAGCAGGATCGATCCGTTCTGGTTTACGTCGGTGCGCGACACCGTGGCGTTCACGCTGATGCCCGACCAGCCCCGCGACATCCGCGCGATCTATGTCTCGGATATGGCGCGGGCGAAGAGCTGGGAGGATCCGGGCGCGACGAACTGGATCGACGCGCGCAAGGCATTCTTCGTGATCGAGAGCCGCAAGCAGGGCGGAATGGGCGCGGCCGAAGCGGTGCCGTTCGGCAATCGCGCCGCCGCGGATGCTTTTGTCGCGGCCAACGGCGGCAAGGTGGTCACGTTCGCGGAAATTCCGAGCGCCTATGTGCTGGGCAGCGACACAGCCGACGACCAGACCGAACACGCCGACATGCGTCTCAACTGACGAGGAGCGAGCGATGCCAAATCGAAGTCTCACGCGCCGACGCATGATTACCATTGTTGCGACGGCAGCCGGGTCGGCATGGCTGACCGGTGGCCGAACCGCGCAGGCTGGCGATGCCGTGCGATGGCAAGGATCGGCGCTCGGCGCACAGGTATCGATCGAGATCTATCATCCGGACCGCGCTGAAGCCGAACGGCTTGTCGGGCAGTCGATCCAGGACGTGCGGCGGCTGGAGCAGCAATTCAGCCTGTACCGGGCCGACTCCGCGATCTGCAGTCTCAACCGCAGCGGTATTCTGGTTTCTCCCGACGCCGACATGGTTGCGCTGCTGAAGGCCTCGCTGTTTTTCGGCGATCTAACCGACGGCGCCTTCGATCCGACGGTGCAGCCGCTGTGGCAGCTTTACGCGGACCATTTCGCTGCAGCGCGGCCCGATCCGGAAGGGCCGTCGCCGCAAAAACTGGCGGAAACGCTGGCGAAAGTGGGCCACAGCGGCCTGCTTGTGAGCGCAGACCGAATAGCGCTGATCAGACGCGGCGCGGCAATTACGTTGAACGGCATCGCCCAGGGCTACGCCACCGACCGCGTCGTCGACAGGCTGCGCAAAGCGGGCCTGTCGACGACGCTGGTCGATATGGGCGAGATACGGGCGATCGGAGCGCGGCCCGAGGGCACGCCGTGGCGCATCGGCCTCGCCGATCCCGACAAGCCCGGCGCGCTCACCGAAACCATCGACCTCGTCGATCGTGCCGTCTCGACATCGGCAGGCGCCGGATTCCGGTTCGACTCCAAAGGCCGGTTTACCCATCTGTTCGATCCAACGACAGGTCGTAGCCCGTCGCTGTACAGCACCGTGAGCGTCGTTGCGCCAACAGCCACCGAAGCGGATGCGCTTTCCACCGCATTCAGCCTGATGCCGGTATCGCGGATCCGGCACATCGTGTCTATCCGACCAAATGTGCAGGCGCGCATGATCGATTCAGCTGGAACTTTGATCGTGTGTGATGCTTGAGAGATGCTGATCTGGCGACAGTCAGAACCATGGGATCGGCCGATCTGCTTCCAAATGGCCAACCAAGACAGGAGAACGGGATGCGAGGATTTATTCTTGTTGCACTGCTGGCGGTCGCAGGCGCCGGCGAAGCGAGCGCGCAAGATGCTGCTGCCGGCGAAAAGGTCTTCGCCACTTGCAAGCTGTGCCATCAGATCGGCGAGAACGCCAAGAATGCCGTTGGACCGGTTCTGAACGGTGTGATCGGCCGCAAGGCAGGCAGCGTGCCCGGTTATTCCTATTCCGACGCCAACAAGAATTCGGGCATCACCTGGGACGAGGCGACCTTCCGCGAATACATCAAGGACCCGAAAGCGAAAGTCCCGGGTACCAAGATGGCTTATGCGGGCCTGAAGGACGAGCAAAAGATCAACGACCTCGTTGCTTTCCTCAAGCAGTTCGATGCCGATGGGAAAAAGAAGTAGGCGAGGGGGTCAGCTCACGGCGTCACATCCGCGCGCCGCACCGCTTGCGGCGCGGTCGCCTGCTTCCAGGTCGAATTGGCGACATGGCTAGGTGAGAACGGCGGCCGCTCCACATAACGTCCATCGCCCTTCTCGGCGCGGAGTTCGCCGTTCGCGAAAGCGATCTTGCCGCGCGACAGCGTGGCCACGGGCGCGCCCAAACACGTAAAACCTTCGAATACATTGTAGTCGATCCGGCTCACCTGACTTTTGGCGCTGATGGTTTTGCCGGCGGAGGGATCCCACACCACGATATCGGCGTCCGAGCCGATGCCGAGTCGGCCCTTGCGCGGATAGATATTGAGGATGCGGGCGATGTTGGCGGAGGTCACCGCGACGAATTCTTCCCTCGTCAGCCGCCCGGTGTTGACGCCGGCGGTCCACAGCAACGGCATGCGGTCTTCAAGGCCGCCGGTCCCGTTCGGGATCTTGCGGAAGTCGCCTGCGCCAAGCCGCTTTTGCCCGGTGGTGAAGGCGCAGTGATCGGTCGCGACCACCTGCAGCGAGCCGGACTGCAGCCCGGCCCAGAGACTGTCCTGATGGCTCTTGTCGCGGAACGGCGGCGACATCACGCGGCGGGCGGCATGGTCCCAGCTCCGGCTTTGATATTCGTCCGCATCGAGCAAGAGATGCTGGATCAACGGCTCGCCGTAGACGCGCTTGCCGCCGGCGCGGGCGCGCGCGATCGCCTCATGCGACTCGCGGCAGCTGGTATGCACGACATAGAGCGGCGTCCCCGTCATATCGGCGATCATGATGGCGCGGTTGGTCGCCTCGCCCTCGACTTCGGGCGGGCGTGAAAACGCGTGGCCCTCGGGGCCGGTGACGCCGCGCGCGAGCAGGGCTTCCTGCATGCGGGCCACCACGTCGCCGTTCTCGGCATGCACCAGCGGCAGGGCGCCGAGATGGGCGCAGCGCGCAAACGAGTTGTAGAGCTCGTCGTCATTCACCATCAGCGCGCCCTTGTAGGCCATGAAGTGCTTGAAGGTGTTGATGCCGTAGGTCTTGACGACGATCTCCATCTCGTCGAATACCTGCTTCGACCACGAGGTCACGGCCATGTGGAAGCCGTAGTCGCTGGCCGCCTTCTCGGACTTGCGCCGCCAATCCTGATAGGCAGCTAGCATCGATTGCCCGGGATCGGGAATGCAGAAATCGACCACCATGGTGGTGCCGCCGGTGAGGGCAGCCTTGGTGCCCCATTCGAAATCGTCGGCGGAAACGCTGCCCATGAACCCCAGTTCGAGATGGGTATGCGGATCGATGCCGCCCGGCATCACATAGCAGCCGCCGGCGTCGACGATTTGCGCGTCAGCGGGAGCCTCAATGGCGGAGCCGACCGCAACAATCGTCTCTCCGTCGACAAGGACATCCGCGCGGTGGGCGTGATCGTGGTTCACGACCGTTCCACCGCGGATCAGGATAGCGGTCATGGCCTCTCCGAACCGGCAGTTTGCAATGACGGTCAGCCTAGCCTGCAATTCTCGCTTGGACAGCGAAAATTTCGCCGGCGTGTCATGGAAGCTCCCGGGCCTCGATTTCCCGGACCAGCTCCAGCGTCGGCTCGGCAAGGCTTCGGCTTGCAGGATCGGGTTCAAACACGGAAGCCAGGCTATCGCGGCTCTTCAAGACCGTCGTGTGCGGACAATGGGTGGGGGAATTGCACAGGCGCTGCTTGAGCCCTTCGCCTTGCGCGACCAGGCGCGGCGGATCGATCTCCGACCAGGCCAGCAGTATCGGCGTGTCGATGTTCAGGATACCGGGAAACGCAGACCGCTCGTCATATTTGCTGGCGTCGTCGCCGAAATAGAATTTTTCGGCGGCGCCGGCATCCGCGCTTGAATGGTAGATGCCCGACACCAGCACCGCAGCGGCGACGCCGGAATCGCGCTCCTGGAGTTCCGGGTGTGCGAGAAAACTTGCCACGTGAAAGGCGCCGACTGAATAGCCGACAGCCACGATCTCGTCGCGGCTGCCGCCGAACAGGTCGATGTTCTGGTGGAGCCATGAGGTCGCGGCCGCGACATCTTTGGCGCCGGCGGGCCACGGCTCCAGCCGGTAATTCACCTTCACCCCGACCATTCCGTGGCGCGCGGCAAAACACATCGCCTGATCCTGCGCCGCGCCGGTGTCACCTTGTGTCCCGCTTTCGCCGCCGAAACTCTCTCCCGCGACGAATACCAGAACCGGACGCGGCGATGTTTCCCCGGCATCGCCTGTTGCGACGTCGAGCACGTTCCGATCGCTCTCGCCATATTTCAGGCTCCGGGAAAACGACACGCGGGCGCATGATTTCGATGGGTCTGCCGCCGGGTCGGCGGATGCAGCGGCTGGTTCGTCGCCGGCCAGTCCAGCTCTTATCAGGTGAGCCGCGATCTCGGATGATCCGGAATAGGCGTGACGACCGGATGCTGCCGTGATGGCCGTCAGCAGGCAGCAAAAGATGAGGTATCTTGTCATGACACACCACGCGAACGGCTCGCTGGCTATCTGGTGGCGACGCGCCGTCGGGGAAAGAGCCTTGATCCACGTTTTGGCGATTTGACGGCATACCCGCCTCTTTAAAATAGCCGGGCTGCTCCGCCGCATAACCCTTGCTCCCGGGAGCCGTGGCGGCACATTCGAGGCGCGGCGGGAGCTCGCTGCCAAAAACGAGATGCGGGAAACGACGATATCCAGGGAACGATGATGGCGGCCACGCGGATCGACTGCGATATCCATCCCGCCGTGGGCGGAACGCGCACCACGCTGTTGCCGTATCTCGACGATCACTGGAAGGAGCAGGTGGTGAGCCGGGCCATCGATGGTCTCGATCTCACCAGCTATCCGCCTGAGATGCCGCTGTCCGGCCGCGCCGACTGGCGGCCGGCCAAAGGCAAGCCCGGCAGCGATCTGTCGATGGTGCAGCGCGGAGCGTTCGACCAGTTAGGGGCCAGCCACGCGATCTGCAATGTGCTGTATGGCGCGCAGGCGGTCTACGATCCCTACATGGCCTCGGCTTTCTGCAAGGCGATCAACGACTGGATCGCGACCGAATGGTTGGCGCGCGATTCCCGGCTGCGTGCCTCGATCGTCGTTCCCTTGCAGGCGCCGGATCTGGCGATCGAGGAAATCGAACGCCGCGCCGGGGACAACAGGTTCGTGTCGGTTCTGGTGCTGGCGCAAGGCGAGAGTCTGCTGGGACGCCGCCACTACTGGCCGGTCTGGCAGGCCGCCGAGAAATACCAGCTGCCGATCGCCATCCATGCCGGCAGCCAGTATCGCCAGGCGCCGAGCTCGGTCGGCTGGCCGTCCTACCGCTATGAATATTATCTCGCCGAGGCGCAGGCGTTCCAGGCCCAGGTGCTCAGCCTGATCTACGAGGGCGTGTTCGTGAAATTCCCGGCCCTGAAGGTGGTGCTGATGGAATCCGGCGTCAGCTGGCTGCCGGCCTTCATGTGGCGCGCCAACAAGACCTGGCGCGGCGTCCGCGTCGAGGTGCCCTGGATCGACCGCGAACCGGCGGCGATCATGCGCGACCACATTCGCCTCACCATGCAACCGTTCGACAGCCCGCCCGATGCGAAAGGCGTTGCCGACATCATCGACATGATCGGCTCGGACAAGATGTTCCTGTTCGCGTCGGACTATCCGCACTGGCAATTCGACGGCGACGACGCGATACCGCCGCATCTGCCAGCCAGTCTCGTTTCGCGCATGTGTGCCGACAATCCGCTTGAAACCTTTCCGCGGCTGAAACTCGCTGCCTAGAGCATGATCCGGAAAAGTGGGAACCGGTTTTCCGAGGAGATCATGCGCAAACCAAAGAGGAGGATCGCATGAGTGACGTCATCGACCGCCCGATGCTCGACCAGGAATCTTCCGCAAAAACGCGGCTCAGAATCATCGATTGCGACATCCATCCGAGCCTGCATGCGCGCAGCGACCTCAATCCGTTCCTTTCAAAACGCTGGCAGGAGCACTTAAAGACCTACGGCGATCATCTGCGGACGCCGTATATCGGCACCACGCCCTATCCGCGGTCCTCGCCGCTGATCGCGCGCCGCGATGCATGGCCGCCGACGGGCGGCCCGCCCGGATCCGATCTCGACTTCATGCGCAAGCAGCACCTCGATCCGCTCGACGTCGAGTTCGGCATGTTGCAGGTGCTCGACATGTTCATCTTCTCGCAGCAGAACCTTGAATTCGGCGCCGCCATCCAGCGCGCGGTGAACGAGTGGCAGCTGGCGCACTGGACCAGCCGGGAACCGCGGCTGAAGGCCGCGATCCTGGTCGGGCAGGACGACACCGCTGCCGCGGTCGCCGAGATCGAGCGTTGCGCCAAGATCGGCCAATATCTGCAGATCAACGTGTCGCCGCGCGCCAACGAGCCGCTCGGCCGCCGCCGCTACTGGCCGATCTACGCCCTAGCCGAAGAACTGGACCTGCCGCTCGGCATTCATGTTGGCGGTTACGGCGGCCACGCGCCGACCGGCGGCGGCTGGCCGTCCTATTATGCCGAGGAACACCAGTCGAATGCGCATTCGATGGCGGCAACGCTGGCGAGTCTGGTGATCGAAGGCGTGCCCGAGCGTTTTCCACGTCTCAAGATCGTGTTCATCGAAGGCGGGTTTGGCTGGATTTCATCGACCATGTGGCGAATGGATCAGCATTTCGAACGGTTCCGCAAGGAAGTGCCGCATCTCAACCGGCGTCCGTCGGAATATGTGCGCCAGCATTTCTGGTTCACCACCCAGCCGATCGACGAGCCTGACGAGGCCAGGCACCTGCGATCGCTGATCGAATGGGTGGGCGTGGATCGCCTGCTGTTCTCGTCGGATTATCCGCATTGGGACTTCGACGATCCGCGCTTTGCATTCCGGACGCCGCTGACGGACGCGGAGCGGGCGAAAATCTTCAACGCCAACGCGCGCGCGCTTTACAGGCTCTGACCCGATTCCATGACCCGTCACATTGTCGCCCGCACCACCGACATCCCGCCCGGCGGCAACAAGGTGGTCACGTTAGACGGCCGCGACATCGTCGTGTTTCATGTCAACGGCGAGTTCTTTGCGCTGCTCAATCGCTGCCCGCACGCGGGCGCGCCGCTCGACAAGGCGGCGTGCGTCGCGCGTCTGACCTCGCCGGAGCCCGGCGTCTACCGGCGGACGAGGGTGGGCGAATTGCTTCGTTGTGCCTGGCACGGCTGGGAATTCGATATGCGCAACGGGCAATCCTGGTTTGACCCTGCGCGCGTCAAGGTGCGGACCTATCCGGTTGTCATCGAGGACGGCGAAACGCTGGCCAAGGGTCCCTATGTGGCCGAAACCTTCCCGGTTCACGTCGAGGACAGCTACGTCATCATCGAGGCGTGAATTTCCGGCGGCGGGCGTTCCGTTCGCAGACGGGCTATCCAGCCTCGGATCAGGTCCCGAGGGCATGCCTTTGGGGAATACGCACCCGGTCACTCGCAAGCTACTTCTGCCGTGCTATAAGGCCGCTTTCCTGATCACGACAGGTGCGAGCGAATGTCGAAGCAGTCGATGCGCGAGGAGGCCGAGCGCCTGATCCGCGAAACCATGGAACGCAAGGCGCTGGTCGTGAAGCAGGGCAATACCCGCATCGAGGTCGTTTGCGGCAAGTGCGGCGCGCCCAACCGCCTCTCGGCGGAAAGAGGCGCCACCCGGGTCAAATTCGCCTGCAAGCAATGCGGCCACAAGCAAGAGACGCTGTGAAAATCGCCGAGCCGGCGGCCTACTTGAAAACCTCACAGACGGTGATGTGATCCGGCCTGGAGAGGCCGGCACTTCGCTCGGTTACCGAGTTCCACCACGCGTCCAATGTGCTGCGGTCGCAGCGGAGCTTCACGCTCATGCCACCGGCGAACCTGATCCAGTCCGCAAAGCGGTGGCTGGGCACGGCGATGACGACCGGAATCTCCGCGCTCAAGGCGTGCTCGACCAGAAACGAGAGGCCTTTGCCCTCGCGCTCCTGCCGCCCGAACCGGTTGATGATCACGAGGTCTGCGCCCTGATCGATGGCGCTTGCGACTTGAGCCCCGGCATCGAGAAGCTGGCCGACATCCAGCCTGCAGCCCGCAGCACAGGCGCCGAGATCTTGAAACAGTTGCAGTTCCTCGCCGGTATGAACCAGCATGGCGGACAGTCTTGGCGCATCGAGGCTTGGCGCATCGATGCAACGATGGCTGGTTTGCACGAGCCCTGCCACCCGGTATCCGCGGGCCTTCAGGTCGGACGCAAAGGCGAGCAGCACATGGTCGGGGTCCTGGTCCTGCTCGTAGACCAGGGCGGCGAGGTCGCATTGAGAGTCAAACATCGGCGCCTTCCGTTGACCTTTGGTTTCGACGCTTGGAAGTCATAGGGAAGTCATAGGCGATCGCGGCGGCAGTGACTCATTATGTCGAATGATATATCACGACACTGGCCAGTAGGCCACACCGGGCGCACATCAGGCAGGCCAAAAACCGGGCTGGACGGCCTATTCGCGATTACGATATATTCTATGGAATATAACGATGACCGGAGCTTGATGATGGAGATCGACACCCAGTCGCTGACGACCTGCGAAGTCGCGGCCGATGGCGGCGCTATTTCGCTCGGTTTTGTCGATTCCACCGGCAATCCCGCGACCATCCGGCTATCCCTCAATCAGGTCGGCGCGCTCGCCATGACGCTCCCGGGACTGATCGACAAGGCCCTGCAGACCCGTTTTGGCGATCGGAGCCTGCGCTACGCCTACCCGCTGGAGTCATGGGTCGTCGAGCAATCTTCCGATCCCACCCAGGGAATGGTTACGCTGAAAACCGTCGACGGGTTCAGCGTCTGCTTCTCGATCCCGCGCCAGCAGCAGAGTGAACTCGGCGAAGCGTTGGTGGCGCAGCCTGCGGCGACAATGACGTTGAGGGCGCACTAGCAGGAGCTGCTTTGAAGAAGGGCCGCTCTGAAGCTTGCCGTGTCGGGACCGGTCTCGGACATCGGCAAGCACGATGCTCACTTATTTTCCTGCCCTAATGCTTTCCCGTGCAACGCCTGGCCGGGCGCCGATCGGGCGGCTTCGACGGGCTCACGCATGATCCTGCCGGTCTGGATTCGCTCAACCATCGAACTCAGGCCCATAGTAATGAGCGGGACCACCAGGGCCACGTAGGCATTGTCGATGCCGAACGGATTGCCCATCATGAACCACGTGATGGTTGCGACCAGAGAACCCAGGATGCTGAACAGAGCCCCGGTTTTGGTGCCGAACCACGGCGCGTAGAACACGAGCAGCACCAGCACTGAAAGTGATGCCCTGATCGCCTTGGCCAGGAACGTCATCTTGAGAATGTCCGGCGTGTAGATCGCCAGTACGATCGGAAGCAGACCGGCGATAATCGTCGTGACGCGAATGAAATTCAGCGATCGCTTCTCATCGCCTTGCCTGGTTACGAACCGGGTGTAGAAATCCTTGTAGAGCAGCGTCGCGGTTGCAACGCTGATCGCCGCGATGGTGCCGAACAGCGACGCCGCCAGTCCTGCCGCGACCACGCCGGCCATCACGCCATCCATATTCGCGATCAAGGCAGAGAACGCGTTGATGGATTTGATGTTGGGGAACAGCGCGAGCGAGCACATTCCGATCAGCGCGGTCCCGATGCCGAACGGCACCATCAGCAGCGCGGTGTACAGGCTCGCGACTTTCGCCTTGTGCCCGGTTTCAACGGTGTTAATGGCCTGAATGACGTATTGCGTGGAGAACGTGGCGCCGACGCCGGCGATGAACCAGGCAAAGATCTGGCTAAAGCCCACGTTGGTCCAGGAGAACATCTCGCCGGGAAGACGGGCCTGCAGCTCCTGAAGACCGCCGACTTTTGTTATTCCAAAATACACCGCGACACCGATGCCGATGTACTTCGTGAACGAGTGTATAACGTTGGTGTAAACCACGGATTTCATGCCACCCATGAAGACGTAGAGAACGGCGACGATGCCGCAGATGACGGTGGCAAGCGTGCGATCAACGGCGAGCAGCGCACCCAATATCGCGCCACCTCCCGCGTACATCGCGCTGGCAACGATCTGCAGGGCAAAGATCATCACCAGCGAGGTGGCGATTTTGGTCTGCGGCCCGTAAACCTCGGCAAACACCGCGGAGATCGTGTTGTGCCTCGACTCCTTATATTTCCCGGCGAGGAAAAAAGCATAGAACAAAAAGCCGGCGCCGAGCGCGATGATGGCCCACGAGGCGGAGATGCCGAACTTGTACGCCTCCTGGGCCGTGCCGACGCTCGCCGACGTGCCGATGAATTCGGACATCAGCATCAGGCCGACCAGAACGGCGGGGATGCCGGAATGGCCGCTGGTGCCCGACGTAAAGGTGGTCGTGGTGGTGACGGAGCGTTGGACCACGCTCGTGAGGAGGCCAAGACTGGCCATGTAGCCAATGACGATAGCCAAAGCCAAATAGTTGGTTTGCATCCCACGGTCCTTCGAAAGCCGTTACCCCGATCATCGGAGACCGAACAACGAACAACCCCGTACATCCGGATGAAAGCTTGCCTGCTTTGGTCGAAAAGGCAACCGAACTCCATTCCCGGAAAAGAGCCCGTCACCCAGCGCACATTTGCGTGATCCTGGCGCCGGCCGGTGGCTTCATCCGGACCACGGACCGGAGTTTCCAAAAACCTAATTTGTTGAAGCGGATCAATCTGATTCCACGGGTCCAGTCCCATTTGCAAAAATTTTCCGCTTCGCCGCTTACCATTCCCTGCGCCCTCTGAATTTCAGAAGGCGGACGTTCATGGCAAAACTCGCGCACATGCGGCGAGATCGCGAGGCCGTGGCTGCTGCTATCAGCTCTCATCATCCGCGAAAGCGGATGATCCAGTATTCCGGAGCAGTTGCGATAGAATCGAGAGACCGCAGCGTACACTCTTGCATGCGCGGGGTATGACACCTTGAGTCAGAGAGCAAGTTCGACCCACACTGCACGAAATGGCATGGGAGACCTTCGTTAGGTGCCCTCTCGGCGGCGGTGAGCGCGCTTTACGGGTTCACCTGCGCGCCGTACATTTCGAAACATAACGGTCAGAACAGCGATCGACCCCAGGGAGTGCAGACATGGCTGTAACGCAGGCAATTCCGATCACACGTCATCCCTACGCGGATGGCTCCTACAAGAAAATGCTGATCGACGGCCAATGGGTCGATGCCGCATCCGGCAAACGTTTCGAGACCCACAACCCGGCGACCGGGGAATTGCTCGCGACCGTCGCCGAGGGCGATGCCGAGGATATCAATCGCGCGGTAGCGGCTGCGCGCCGCGCCTTCGAGGGGCCATGGAGCAAGGTCAAGCCGTTCGAGCGGCAGAGCCTTCTGTTGAAACTCGCCGATCTCGTCGACAGGAATTTCGAGGAGCTTTCGCAGCTCGACACGCTCGATATGGGCGCGCCGATCAGCCGTACCCGCGGCAACAAGCTTCGAGTGCTCGGCATGCTGCGTTATTACGCCGGGCAGGCGACCGCGCTGCATGGCGAGACCATCGAGAATTCGCTGCCCGGCGAAATCTTCTCCTACACCCTGAAGGAGCCGGTCGGAGTCGTCGGCGCGATCATTCCCTGGAACGGCCCGCTCGGGGCCAGCGTCTGGAAGATCGGTCCTGCGATCGCGACCGGTTGCACGGTGATCTTAAAACCCGCCGAGGAAGCGCCGCTGACCTCGCTGCGGCTCGCCGAACTTTGCATGGAAGCCGGCATCCCGCCCGGCGTCGTCAACGTGGTGGCTGGCTTCGGCGAGACCGCGGGGGCGGCACTGGCCTCCCATGCCGGCGTCGACAAGGTTGCCTTCACCGGCTCGCATGTGACCGGTCAGTCCATCGTCAAGGCGTCGGCCGGCAATCTGAAGCGGGTGTCGCTCGAACTCGGCGGCAAATCGCCTGATATCGTGTTTGCCGACGCCGACCTCGACGCGGCGGTGCCGGGTGCGGCGATGGCGGTGTTCGCCAATTCGGGACAGATCTGCAGCGCGGGCACGCGGCTGTTCGTAGAGCAGCAGGTGTATGACGAATTCGTCGGCCGCGTCGCCGAATTCGGCAAGAAGCTGCAGGTCGGCAACGGCCTCGATCCCAACACGCAAATCGGCCCGCTGGTGTCGGAACAGCAGCTCGAGCGCGTCTCTGGCTATCTTGCCATCGGCCAGAAGGAAGGCGCTCACGCGCTCGCGGGCGGCGCCCGGCTGACCGAAGGCGCGCTGTCGAAAGGCTATTTCGTGCCGCCGACGGTGTTCGCCAACGTAAAGGACAACATGCGGATCGCGCAGGAGGAGATCTTCGGTCCGGTTATTTCCGCGATCTCGTTCAAGGATCCGGATGAGCTGATCCGGCGCGCCAATGCCACGACCTTCGGCCTCGGCAGTGGTGTCTGGACCCGGGACGTCAGCAAGGCGCACCGTGTCGCCAAGGCGCTGCGCGCCGGCTCGGTCTGGGTCAATTGCTATCAGGCGATGGACCCGGCGGTGCCGTTCGGCGGCTTCAAGATGAGCGGCTATGGCCGCGAGTCCGGCAAGCAGCATCTGGAGGAATATCTCAACGTCAAGGCGGTCTGGATCAAGACGGCGTAGGCGTTATCAATTTGCCACGTTGAAGGAGTGGCGGCTTTCGACTGCCACTCCTTCTTTTTGCGACAGGGCTCAACCAACATTTCGGGGCAAGATGAATTTTCCTTCGCTGTTTTCTCCGCTTCAGTTCGGCCCCTACCGCCTGCAGCATCGCGTGGTGATGGCGCCATTGACGCGGATGCGGGCGGAGCGATCGAGCTTCGCGCCGCGCGCGCTCAATGCCGAATATTACGGCCAGCGTGCCACCCCGGGCGGCCTGATCATCGCCGAGGCCTCGCCGGTGATGGTGACGGGGCGCGGCAATCCCGCCACCCCCGGCATCTATTCCGATGAGCAGATCAGGGGTTGGCGGGGCGTCGTCGATGCCGTTCATGCCAAGGGCGGGTTGATCTTTCTCCAGCTCTGGCATGTCGGCCGCGTCTCGCATTCCTCGTTTCAGCCCGGCGGCGCGCTGCCGGTCGCACCCTCGGCGGTGCCGATCACGGGCAGCGGGATGATGGCGATGACGGCCGACGGCAAGATGGTGCCGTATGAAACGCCGCGCGCGCTTGGGACCGGCGAAGTCAAGGGAATCGTCGAAGCGTTTCGGCAGGCTGCCATCAACGCGATGAAGGCCGGGTTCGACGGCGTCGAGATCCATGGCGCCAACGGCTATCTGCTCGAACAATTCCTGCAGTCGCACACCAATTTGCGGACCGATCAATATGGCGGTGGAATCGAGAACCGCGCGCGGCTGCTGCTGGAAATCACCAAAGCCGCGATCGAGGTATGGGGTGCGAACCGCGTTGGCGTGCGATTGTCGCCCTATGGCGTCGCCAATGGCAGCGGCGAAGCCGATCCGATGCCGCTCTACACCCATGTGATCAAGGCGCTCGATGCGCTCGGCCTTGCCTATCTGCACTTCATCGAGCCGCGATCGAGCGGCGCCGGCCGCGCCGAGGTCAACCATCAGAATGTGCCATCGGCGATGGTGCTGTTTCGCCCCATTTGGCGCGGCGTCCTGATTTCGGCCGGCGGCTTCACCGGCGAGACGGCGGAAGCCGCGATCGCGGGAGGTCATGCCGACGCCATCGCGTTTGGCCGTATCTTCATTTCCAATCCCGATCTGCCGCGCCGGCTGCGACACGGATTTCCGCTGACGCCTTACAACCGCGCGACATTCTATGGCGGCGAGGAAGTGGGCTATACCGATTACCCCGTGTATGGCGAACTGGAGCCGGCGTGATAGCCTAACCGTCATTGCGAGCGCAGCGAAGCAATCCATAGGGCCATCCAGGTAGCATGGATTGCTTCGTCGCTTCGCTCCTCGCAATGAC
>JBKQRS010000018.1:0-29760 GCA_052143915.1 Bradyrhizobium sp. | reverse complement strand
AGAACGGCCAGGGCGAGCCGTATGCGGTTTTCGGCTCGGGCGCTCATCTGGCGGAGGTCGTGGTCGATGTGGACCTTGGGCGCGTAAAGGTGCTGCGGCTCGTCTGCGCGCATGACGTCGGACGCGCGATCAATCCCACGCTCGTCGAAGGCCAGATCGAAGGCGGCGCCGCGCAAGGCCTCGGTCTCGCGCTGATGGAAGAGTTCTTCCCCGGCAAGGGCGAGAACCTGCACGACTACCTCATCCCGACCATCGGCGACATGCCGCCGATCGAGTGCATCCTGATCGAGGACGCGTCGTCCATCGGTCCGTTCGGCGCCAAGGGCATTGGCGAACAGGCGCTCATTCCGACCGCGCCGGCGATCCTCAATGCGATCCATCATGCGACCGGCGCCCGGATCCGGCGCGCGCCGGCGACGCCGGACCGCGTGCGCCAGGCGATCCTCGCCGCGCGGCGGGAGCCCTGATATGAGCGAGGCCGACGACAAGATCCGCTGTGACGCCTGCCCGGTCATGTGCTTCATCCGGCCGGGCATGTCCGGCGCCTGCGACCGCTACGCCAACCAGGCCGGCCAATTGGTGCGCGTCGATCCGCACGTGCTGCTCGATCGCACCGTCAGCGCGGGCGGCAAGGTCGTGCCGTTCGTCGAGGGAAGCGCCGTTTGGAGCGGCGACATCATCGGCTCGCCGGGCCCGTTCGTGACCGCCGTGGGCGCGGGCACGACCTATCCCGACTACAAACCCGCGCCTTTCATCGTCTCGTCCAAGGTCGACGGCGTCGACATGGTGACCGTGGTCACCGAGGGGATCTACAGCTATTGCGGCGTCAAGGTGAAGATCGACACCGATCGCTATCTCGGTCCGGAAACAGCGACGGTCCGGGTGCAGGGCGAGGCCGTGGGTCACGTCACCACCAGCGAGTACGGCTCGCAGATGCTGTCGCTGGGCGGCGTTCATCACCTGACCGGCGGGTCGAAGAAGGAAGGGCGCGTCACTTGCGACGCGCTGATGGATTTGAGCAACTGCAAGCCGGTCGAGCTTGTGATCGACGGCGGGGCCAGCGTGGTCGTGCAGGCCGGCTATCCGCCGATCGTCAACGGCGTCGCCGAGGAACGGATGCGGGTCGGTTGCGGCTCGGCCACGATCGGCATGTTTGCCAAGCAATGGCACGGCAGGGTCGATGAGGTCGTCGTCGTCGATGACCACATCACCGGTGTTCTCAGCGAACACCAGGCCGGCAAATTGCTGGATATTCCAGACACCGGGATCAAGATGAAGGGACGGCGCTCGACGCCGGGCCGCTATTTCCAGGTCGCCGAGCCCGGTACCGGCTGGGGCGGCACCAAGATCTCCGATCCGCTGTCGGTGCTGGGTCCATTCGACCCGAAGGTGGCCCGTCCCGGCATGACCATGCTGATGGTGTCCACGACCGGTGAACACGCGGCCTATTATGTGCTCGACGAGGCGCTCAAGCCGATCGAGAAAATCATGCCGGCCGATCTCAGGCTATCGGTCGAGCGGATCCAGGAGAATTGCGAACCTGCGTTGTGCACCGTGCTGTTCATGGGCGGGGCGGGCGGATCGTTGCGGGCCGGCGTCACCGACAATCCGGTGCGCCTGACGCGTTCGGTGAAAGACGCGTTGACGCGGGTCACCAGTGGCGGCGCGCCGGTCTATGTCTGGCCCGGCGGCGGCATTACGTTCATGGTCGACGTCACGCGGTTGCCGGCGGGCGCATTCGGCTACGTCCCGACGCCTGCGCTGGTCGCGCCAATCGAGTTTACGCTGCGGCTATCGGATTATGCCGCACTGGGCGGCCATATGGACCACGTCCGCCCGCTGGCGTCGTTGAAGTCAAATATCGAAACCCGTCAAATGACCCCGCCGCGGCCGCAATCGGGATCGCGCCCATGAAAAGATTGCCGCAGATCGGATGGCTCGCGGACGGCAGGCGGCTTCATCTGCAGGATGGCCCGATCGATCTGATCGTGGAGGCGCATGGCAGCGAGGCGGATTTGCGCACGGCCTATCGCGCCGCGGCTCGCCGCTTCACCGGTCTCTTGGATGAACTCTGTGACGAGTTGGCTTTGTTGCGTCAGGCTGCGGATCCGACGCAGTGTTTGCTGGAGGGCCCGGTCGCGCGCCGTATGCATGAAGCGGTAGCGCCATTTGCCGCCGATCACTTCATCACCCCGATGGCGGCGGTGGCGGGCAGTGTGGCGGAGGAAATCCTCGGCGCGATGCTGCGTGAGGCGCCGCTCGATCGCGCCTATGTCAACAATGGCGGCGACATCGCGTTGCATCTGGCTGACGGGCAGCAGTTCACGCTGGGCCTGATGGATCGGCCGGACCAATTCGGTCTGCTACGAACGATGGTCATCCATGCCGGCGATCCCTCGCGGGGCGTTGCGACCAGCGGACGTCACGGGCGCAGCTTCTCGCTCGGCATTGCCGACGCGGTGACCATCCTGGCGCGGACGGCCGCGCAGGCGGACGCCGCCGCCACCATCATCGCCAATGCCGTTGATTTGCCTGGGCATCCCTCCATCATCCGTTGTCCGGCGGAAGAGCTGCAGCCTGACAGCGATCTTGGCGCGCGACTGGTGACGCGGGACGTCGGAAAGCTGTCATCGATCGAGATCGCAACCGCACTCAAATCCGGCGCCCGGTGTGCACGCTCGCTACTTGCCGCGGGCTCAATCGATGGCGCGGTGCTTCATCTGCAAGGTGAGACGCTTGTAGTTGCGCTAAAAACTATGGATAACGCCACGCCGCGGTTCGTGCCGTACGCCGTGACGTCAAACGAAATCGAGAGTTTGGCCGATGCCTGAGATCGTAATCCGCAAACGCCTCACCCAGATCGAGGAGATTTTCCACGAGGGCGGCAATCCCGCGAAAGAGCCGCTGCGTCGGGGTGCGGTACTCTCGGTGATCCGCAATCCATTCGCTGGACGTTACGTCGAGGAGATTGCCGGCTTCATGGATGATCTCGCGCCATTAGGTCTGGCCATGGCGAATGCCTTGCTGAGCGCGCTCGGTGGCGATCCGGCGGCGATCCAGGGCTACGGCAAAGGGGCGATTATCGGTTCGGCCGGTGAGCTGGAACATGGCGCGCTGTGGCATGTGCCGGGTGGTTATGCGATGCGTGAAATTTTGGGTGAAGCCAAGGCGATCGTGCCGTCTGCCAAAAAGGTCGGCGGTCCGGGGACTCGCCTCGATGTTCCCATCACCCACATCAATGCCTCCTATGTGCGCTCGCATTTTGATGCGATGGAAGTCGGCATCCCGGATGCGCCGCGTGCCGATGAAATTCTTCTCGCGTTGGTGATGACTACAGGCTCGCGGATTCATGCGCGAGTCGGCGGCCTCAAGGCCAGCGATATCAAGGGAGAGGATGGACTGCGATGAGCGCGATCATTCGCAAGATCGTAACTGTCGTCGAAGAGACGTTGATGGAGATGGGTCAGACCGTCACGCCGCCGACCCGGCGGGCGGCGGCGATCGCCGTGATAGAAAACCCCTTCGCAGGCCGATATGTGGAGGACCTCGCTCCGCTGGTCGCCATCGGCGAGGAACTGGGCGAACTGCTCGCAAAACGGGCGGTGGCGGCACTGGGCATCGAAGGCTCAAAGGCGCAAAGTTACGGCAAGGCGGCGGCGGTGGGCGAAAACGGTGAACTCGAACACGCGGCCGCAATCCTGCATCCGAAGATGGGCGCGCCGGTGCGCAAGGTGCTGGGCAAGGGCGCGGCGCTGATTCCGTCGTCGAAGAAGCGGAGCGGGCCGGGCACCACGCTGGATATTCCGCTCGGCCACAAGG
This sequence comes from Bradyrhizobium sp., assembly GCA_052143915.1. Classification (GTDB taxonomy): domain Bacteria; phylum Pseudomonadota; class Alphaproteobacteria; order Rhizobiales; family Xanthobacteraceae; genus Bradyrhizobium. The sequence continues at coordinate 25,941 of JBKQRS010000018.1, read as the reverse complement.
ACGCGGCGTTCGTGCGAAGCCATTTCGACGGCATGGAAGTGCAGATCAATGACGCTCCGCGCGCCAACGAAATCATGGTCGCGGTCGCCGTCACCGACAGCGGCAGGCCGCTGCCGCGGGTTGGTGGCTTGAAGATTTCCGAGATAAAGGGCGAAGACGGCCTGCGATAGCTGGTTTTTCAACATTGGAGATTCGAGATGCAACGAAGCAAACGTCTCTTGGGTGCGAGCCTGGCCATTGTGTTCAGTGGCCTGGCGCAGGCGGCTCAGGCGCAGAGCGAAATCAAGATCGGCGAGATCAACAGCTATTCGCTGCTGCCCGCCTTCACCGAGCCCTATCGCAAGGGCTGGCAGCTCGCGGTCGAAGAGATCAACGCCGCCGGCGGCATCAACGGCAAGAAGCTCGTCGTCATCTCCAAGGATGACGGCGGCAAGCCGGCCGACGCGCAGACCGCCGCCAACGAATTGGTGTCGAGCGAAAACGTGGCGATGCTGACAGGGACGTTCCTGTCCAACATCGGTCTGGCCGTCAGCGACTTCGCCAACCAGAAGAAGGTGTTCTTCCTGGCCGCCGAACCCTTGACCGACGCCATCACCTGGGCCAAGGGCAATCGCTACACCTTCCGCCTGCGCCCTTCCAACTACATGCAGGCGGCGATGCTGGTGGAGGCGGCGGCGAAATTGCCCGCCAAGCGCTGGGCGACGATTGCGCCGAACTACGAATATGGCCAGTCCGCGGTAGCGGTGTTCAAGAAGCTGATGTCGGAAAAGCGGCCCGATATCCAGTGGGTCGAAGAGCAATGGCCGCCGCAAGGCAAGATCGACGCGGGTCCGGTCGTGCAGGCCGTCGCCGCCGCAAATCCGGAAGCGATCCTCAACGTGACCTTCGGCGCCGATCTCGTAAAGCTCGTGCGCGAAGGCAACACCCGCGGCCTGTTCAAGGATCGCTCGGTCGTGAGCTTCCTGACCGGCGAGCCGGAATATCTCGATCCGTTGAAGGATGAGACGCCCGAGGGGTGGATCGTCACCGGCTATCCCTGGTACTCGATCAAGACCCCGGAGCATGATGCCTTCCTGAAGGCGTATCAGGCCAGGTACAACGACTATCCGAGGCTCGGCTCGGTGGTCGGCTACGAGACCATCAAGTCCGCGGCCGCGATCCTCGCCAAGGCCAACTCGACCGATCCGGAGAAGCTGATCGCGGCGGCCGAGGGATTGTCGGTGCCGTCACCGTTCGGCGAGATTGTCTTCCGCAAGATCGATCATCAGTCGACGCTGGGAGCCTTCGTCGGCAAGACCGCTTTGAAGGACGGCAAGGGCGTGATGGTGGATTCGGTCTATCGCAAGGGTTCGGACTATCTTCCGAGCGATGCCGAAGTCTTGAAAATGCGCCCGAAGGAGTGAGGTCATCGGCTGCGGGTGGCTAAAGACCGCTACCTGCCGGGACCTATTCTTGTTGGGACTTACATGGCCTCATGGTTCGAGACGCGCGGCGTCGCCGCGCTCCTCACCATGAGGGTTTAACACCTCATCCTGAGGAGCATCGCGAAGCGGTGCGTCTTGAAGGATGAGGCCACTGAACCTGCTCGCAGGCACTGACTCCAAATGGCTTTTTACTTCGTCCAGTTACTGACCGGACTTGCCAGCGCGGCATCGCTGTTTCTTGTCGCGTCGGGCCTTTCGATCATCTTCGGCGTGACGCGGATCGTCAACTTCGCCCATGGCGCATTCTACATGCTCGGCGCTTATGTGGCGTTCACGCTGACCGAACGATTTTCCGGCGCGATCGGATTTTGGGGCGGCATCGTTGCCGCCGCGGCGATCGTCGCCATGGTCGGCGTGCTGGTCGAAATAGTGTTGCTGCGCCGTATCTATCATGCGCCTGAATTGTTTCAGTTGCTGGCGACCTTCGGCCTCACCTTGATGGTCGAGGATCTGGTGGTGTTGATCTGGGGACCGAGCGATCTGTTGGGCCGCCGCGCCCCGGGATTCAAGGGCGCGGTTGATTTCTTCGGCCAGAACATTCCGTCCTACGACCTCTTCCTGATCGCGCTTGGTCCGCTGGTGCTTGGCCTGCTGTGGCTGTTGTTCCAGCGAACGCGGTGGGGCGTGCTGGTCCGCGCCGCGACGCAGGATCGCGACATGGTGGCCGCGCTCGGGGTCAATCAGAAATGGCTGTTCACCAGCGTGTTTGCGGTCGGGGTTTTTCTCGCGGCGCTCGGCGGTGCGCTGCAGATCCCGCGCGATGCGGTGCATCACGCCATGGATTTGCGGATCATCGTCGATGTTTTCGTTGTCGTGGTGATCGGCGGGCTCGGCAGCATTATCGGTGCCTTCGTCGCGGCGGTGCTGGTTTCGGAACTGAACGCGTTCGGAATTCTGATCTTTCCCAAGATCTCCATCATCCTGGTATTCCTGGTGATGGCCGCCGTGCTGATCGTGCGGCCCTGGGGCTTGTTCGGAAAGCAGGAAGCCGCCGCACGCCGCACGCCCGGGCTGACCGTCAACCCGTGGCGGCCGCTGACTTCGAACGAGCGCATCGCAGCAACCGTGGCGCTGGCACTTGCGGCGGCGCTGCCGCTGATCGGCGGCAACTACGCGCTCACGGTCGGGTCCGAGATTGCCATCTTCGTGATCTTCGCCGCGAGCCTGCATTTCCTGATGTCGGTCGGCGGGCTCGCCTCGTTCGGGCACGCGGCCTATTTCGGGCTCGGCGCCTACGGCGTCGCATTCCTCGCCAAGCTCGCCGGCCTGCCGATGATTCTATCGCTCTTGCTCGGCCCGCTGCTCGGATTGGCGGGCGCGGCGGTGTTCGGATTCTTCGCGGTTCAACTGTCCGGCGTGTACTTTGCGATGCTGACGCTGGCGTTTGCGCAGATCGTCTGGTCGATCGCGTTCCAGTGGGTCGCGGTGACCGGCGGCGACAACGGCATTCTCGGCGTCTGGCCGGAGAGCTGGGCGGCGAGCCCTGCGCATTTCTACTGGCTCTCGATCGGCGTCGCCGCGCTTGCGGTCGCCGCGCTCCGGATCATCGTGTTCTCGCCGTTTGGTTTTGCGCTGCGGGCGACGCGCGACTCGCCGCTGCGCGGTGAGGCGATCGGCATCAACGGCAAGCGGATCCAGTGGACCGCCTTTGTGATCGCGGGCACCGTCGCCGGCGTTGCCGGCGCGTTGTTCGCCTATCTCAAGGGCAGCGTATTTCCCGACAGCCTCGGCATCTCGCTTTCGGTCGACGCGTTGGTCATGGTGCTCCTGGGCGGCGTCGAAACGGTCTCCGGCGCGATCGTCGGCGCCATCGTCTACAAGGCGCTCAGCATCTGGCTGGTCAGCCAGACCGATCTGTCCAAGCTCGTGCTCGGCGGCTTCATCGTCTTGATCGTGGTGGTATTCCCCAAGGGCATCGTCGGGATGCTGGAGACGGTCAGGAATCGCCGCCGGCCGGCATCGCCGAAGCCCGCCTTGCTCGCATCAGGAATCGAGACCGCCGAATGAGCATTGCCCAGCCATTGCTGTCGGTCGAGGGCCTGAGCAAGTCCTATGGCGGCGTTCATGCCGTGCGCGGCGTGTCGTTTGCGCTGAACGCCGGCGAAATCCTCGCGCTGATCGGTCCCAATGGCGCGGGAAAAAGTACCTGCTTCGATATGCTCAACGGCCAGAGCATTCCCGATTCCGGCCGGATCAATCTGCTCGGCCAGGACACCGCCGGCAAGCGGCCGCGCGAGATCTGGCGGCTCGGCGTCGGCCGCACCTTCCAGATCACGGCGACATTTCCGACCATGACGGTGCGCGAGAACGTCCAGGTCGCGTTGGTCTCGTATGCAAGAAAGCTGTTCAATCTCCTGGGCTCGACGCCGCGATACGCGCGGGCGGAGGCCGGCCGCCTGCTTGAGCTGGTCGGCATGGGTGGTTATGCGGAGCGCCCGTGCGGCGAGCTCGCCTATGGCGATCTCAAGCGGCTCGAACTCGCCATGGCGCTCGCCAATCAACCCCGGCTGCTGCTGATGGACGAGCCGACCGCCGGCATGGCGCCGCGCGAACGGATCGAATTGATGCGGCTCACGGCCAGGATCGCCCGCGAGCAATCGATCGGCGTTCTCTTCACCGAGCACGACATGGACGTGGTGTTCGAACACGCGGATCGCATTCTGGTGCTCAATCGCGGCACCTTGATCGCCGAGGGCTCGCCGGAGGAAGTCCGGCGCAACCCGCAGGTCCGCGCCATCTATCTCGGCGAGGGCCTCGTCTACGATGCGCGTCATCGGGAGGGAGCACCGACGTGAAGCTTTCCGTCCAGGACCTCAACAGCCATTATGGCCCGGCCCACATCCTGTTCGACATCGCGCTCGAGGTCGGCGAGGGCGAGGTGGTGGCGCTGTTGGGGCGCAATGGCGCCGGCAAGTCCACGACCTTCCGTTCGATCGTCGGCTTGGTCGCGCAGCGCACCGGCCGCATCCTGTTCGAAGGCAATGATGTTTCGGACCAGCCGACCCATGCGATCGTGCGCGGCGGGCTCGGCTATGTGCCGGAGGAGCGGCGCATCTTCACGGACCTCACGGTCGAGGAGAACCTCGAAGTCGGCCGCCAGCCGGTGCGGCCGAACGCCCCGCACTGGACGCGGGAAAAACTGTTCGCGCTGTTTCCGAACCTTGCCGAGTTGCGTGACCGCCTGGGCGGACGCATGAGCGGCGGCGAGCAGCAAATGCTGACGATCGCGCGGACGCTGATGGGAAATCCGTCGCTGGTCCTGCTCGATGAACCCTCGGAAGGGTTGTCGCCGAAAATCGTGGAGCAGATGGTTGACGCAATTCTCACCATGAAGAAGGAAGGCGTCAGCATCCTCGTCTCCGAGCAAAACCTGCATTTCGCAAGGCTGATATCGGACCGCGCCTATATCATCGAGCGCGGCCGCATCTGTTTTTCCGGCACCATGAGCGAGCTTGATGCGCGTCCGGACATTCGCGACGCGCATCTGGCGCTGTGAGGGCGGCGCGCATGAAACAGGGGCGGGGACACACATGAGCAGGAGTGTTTTGCCGAAACGGAGCGTGAAACCGCCGCGGCCGGCCTACGTCCTCGAAGAGCAGATCGGCTTTATCCTGCGCCAGGTGTGGCAGCGCCATGCCACGATCTTCGCGCGCGAGATCGGAACCAATTTGACGCCGACCCAATGGGCGGCATTGGCAAAACTCACCGAGACCGGACCGTGCTCGCAGAATCAGCTTGGGCGGCTGACGGCGATGGATGTCGCGACCATCAAGGGCGTGATCGACCGCCTCACCGCCCGCGGCCTCACTGAGACCAGCGCCGATCCCGGGGACGGCCGCCGCCTGCTCGTCAGCCTGACGCGCGCGGGCCAGCAACTGGCCGAGAAGGTGGCGTCGAACGCGCTGGCGATCACCCGGGAGACGCTGGCGCCGCTCGAGGCAAGGGAACGCGAGACGCTGGTGGCGTTGCTGAGCAAGCTAAGGTGAATTGCGCGCCTCGCTTGCAAAGCCGCATCAGGATTATTCGATGTCCATGCCGGTTTTGACTTCCGGCGATCTGCCGTGAAGGCAAGATCAATCGGCGGGCATGACGTCATCGACCTCTGCGGTCATCGCGCGACATGCTGCCGGCGGCACGATGAACGCCTCTGGGTCGATGCGGCCTCCGCAAGAAGTCAGATCGCAACTTGTCGGCAAAATAGACCAACGCAATCGCGGCAAACACTAGACAAACTAGGTTGGCGGCAAATAGAAAAGCTTGCCCAGCAGTTGTCATGGGCCCCTCCCTTATTTGCTTTGTTCGTTCAGGCGCCGGCGCATCTGTAGGATTGCCAGCCAACGCAAATCTATTCCCCGAGCGATCAGGGGGGTATTGATTTGGAACAATGGTGCAATGCGGAAGGTGCGACTGTCGCGCCGCGCTCGTTTTCGCTCCACCGCCGATTGGCGGATATTTTCGAAAATCGTCATGTGTCAAAAGCGCCGATGAGCTACATTGCGCTTGCTCGGTCGAGGCACGTGCCCGACTTTGGTTGCAGGAAGGGCGTTGACACAGATCAACGAAACCTCGTCCTTCAGCTTCATATTTAGTTTTTTGGATGAGGGAGGCGTTGAGATCGGCATAACTTAATCAACCGGGGAGCAACATGACGTTTGGAATCCCAAGGGGTTTCCGCGGCTCTTGAACTTCTCCGACAGCATGGGAGGTCAATATGGCTGAGCGCATTCCAGCGAACTTCCGGCGCGTCATTACCGCCGCGGCGGGGGGCAACGTTATCGAATGGTATGATTTCTATATTTTCGGGAGCTTGGCCACAATCTTGTCGGTCAAGTTCTTCGAAAAGAGCCACCCCGTCGCCGCCCTGCTCAGCACGATCGCGCTGTTTACCGCCGGGTTCCTGGTTCGGCCGTTGGGGGCATTTGTGTTCGGCTGGCTGGGAGACGTGGTCGGCCGCAAGTATACCTTCATCATGACGCTTGTCGGCATGGCACTCGGCACCGGCGCAATCGGGTTGATTCCGACCTTCGATCAGATCGGCTTGAGCGCCGCGTTCATCCTGTTCGGCTTGCGGATGCTGCAGGGTCTTTGCCTGGGCGGTTCGTACGGCGGCGCCATTACCTATGTCGCCGAGCACGTGCCGGAAGACCGCCGCGGCTACTATACCGGCTGGTTGCAGACCTCGCCGACCCTTGGGATCGTGGTGTCGCTCATCGTGATCATCGCGACCCGCAGCTACTTTGGCGAAACCGTGTTCAACGACTGGGCGTGGCGGATTCCATTCCTGTTCTCGTTCCTGCTGGTGATCGTCACCATGTACATGCGGGCCAACTTCGAGGAGTCGCCGGTCTATGCGGAAATCAAGGCCAAGGGGCACACGAGCAAGAATCCGTGGCGTGAGGCCTTCCTCAATCCCATCAATCTCAAATATGTGGTGATCGCCACCATCGTGGTGTTGGGTGAGGGCGTGGTCTGGTACTCCAGCCAGTTCTGGGCGCTGTTTTACCTGCAGACGGTTTCCAAGTTGGACACGCTCACCAGCTCCCTCATCGTGGGTATAGGGCTGGTCATCGGGACCCCGACACTCGTCCTGTTCGGTTGGCTGTCCGATATCATCGGCCGCAAGCCGGTGATCCTGGGCGGATTCTTTCTTGCGGCTCTTACCTACTATCCGCTGTACAAGTGGCTCGGATCGGTCACGCAGCCGGGCAACGTCAACATGCCGATTGCGATTCTGATTGTCGCCATTCTGGTCGCCTATGTCGGGATGGTCTACGGGCCGATCGGCGCATTCCTCGCCGAATTTTTCCCGAGCAGGATCCGCTATACGTCAGTATCCATGCCGTACATGATTGGCAATGGCTGGGGTGGCGGGTTGGTGCCATTCATCACCACTGCGGCTTACACGGCGACGGGTAGTCTCGCCTATGCGCTGATCTACCCGATCGCGGTTCCTGCGGTGTGCCTGGTGCTCTCGCTGTTCCTGATGCCTGAGACGCGCCAAATGAGCATCTGGGATGCAGATGAAAGGGCGCTCTCGAAAAGCTAGGAATCTGAGGCAAGTGTGGGGCCCGTTCGGCCCCGCACTCTCTTGTCGCCGAGAGACTCATGCGTCGCAGCAATCTGAATGGCTGAATGTTGCCGGCGGATCGCACTCAAAACTGGGCGTGCAATCGCCCGGAAAAGACTGAAACCGGTCCCCGGTCGGCATTGTATCCGGGATTGTCGATGAACTGGTAGTCGAAGGTGAATGTGGCCCATTGGTTGAGGCTATAGGCATAATAGGCTTCGAGGATCTGCTCGGGGCGATAGTTGAGCTGGCCGTCGCCGATCAGAATGCCAAGGCCCCCGGCGGCGAAATAGGCACGGGCAATCGGCGAGAGACCTTCGACCACCCCGGCTACCCCAATCTTGTCATCCGGTCTGCCCCAGGCATTGCCCTTCAATACGGCGCCGAACGAGAGGCTCTCATCGCAATCGGTCCAGCCGATGATCTCGACCAGACCGGGGCTCCAGCTCGCCCGCGAGAATACACCCAGATCACGCGTGACCGCCTGCTCGATGTTGACGACGAAGCCGTAATTCGTGCGCTCCTGCCGCGTCTGCGTTATGTCGGGATAGTTCGCAGTGCCGACCGGCATGGCCAGGGCGTCAGCATAGCTCCCCATATTGGCAATGTTCGCCCATCCCATCAAACGCAATTTGCCGGGCTGCGAGAACAGCGAATACCGCAGCTCCAGTTCGCCGATGTATTCGCCGCGTTCGAGAATGTGGGTGTCGTAACTGTTGACGTTGGAGACGGTCGGCACCAGGAAATAGCCGGCACGAATTGCCCAGGATTTCTGGTTCAGTTCCGCAGATGCGCCCCAGGTGTAGCTGATCTTGTCCATGGTTAAGTCGTAGGACCCGCAGCAATACATATTCCAGTTGAGGAAGTCGACGCGCGGATCGTGGGAATAGCTGTTGCCGTCGAAGATATCGATCACTGCGAACCTGCCGGCAGTGACGGTGATCCTGGAGATATCCTGCTTTCCAGCGAGTTGGTTCGGGCCATCTTCGACAGTCTCCTGCTCGCCGCCGAGGCCGAAGGTTTGCCGCACGAACATGCGCGCCATGTCCATGCGCGGCGCCGGGAAGTCGGATTTTTGCGCTTCTCCGTTCGGAAAGCCGGCGACCCCCAGCGTGTTGTCGAGACCAAAGCCCTGCATGAGTTCCGGGTTGACATAGATTTCGGTGCCGTCCCACGGGCGATAGCCGAGGAACGCCGTTGCGCTCGTCGTGTTCTGGATTTGATTTGAACCGGTCAGGCTGTTCGCGCCCTGATAGGGCGAACGGAAAGCGGGATAGCCCTGCTCGACATAGGTCAATTGCCCGTGGACATTCCAGCTGCCGGGGTCGATCGCCCAGGAGTCGGCGGCGCTGCTCGAGCCTTTAACCGCACCCGTCCAGTCAAGCTTCCGGTTCAGTCCAATCCGAAGACTATCAAGCTCGACCGTCGTCGAATCGTAACCGGTTCCCGATGGAAAAGTGCCGCTGGCTTTTCCCAGGCGGTCGTAGAGATATTCGAACCTCGCAGTCCAGCCCGGCGCGATGGCAAGTTCAGCGCCCCCGCCCAGCGCCCAGCCGGCGCGTATGCGCAAAACCTTGTCCTCGTTGCCGGTCAGGCCAGAGGCCTCAAGGAACCGCGCTTGCGACCAGGCGGGGCCGCCGGTGGCGTAGAAAAGCCAATGGTCGAACGCGTAGCCGGCCCGGCCGCGCACTGTCGAGATGAAGTCGAGCTTTTCGGTAACCGCGCTGGACGGAGTTGATCGCGACGCGACGTTGCCGTCATCGAGATAATTCGGGAACGAGACATCTCCCTCAATCCCGACAAGCAGCCGCGACGGCAGCAGATAATTGTAGCCGAACTGCAATCCGCCAAAGAGGCTGCCAAAGGAGGAACTGGCAGCCGCCGGATTCAGATCGAACAGCGTGTCGCGCCCGTATCCTCGGTCGTATCCGACATGGCCGCCGAGGTAAAACCCCGACCAATCGTAGTTCGCTGCTGGCGGTGCTTTGAGTGGGACCGGACCAACAGTGGAAATATCCGCGGCCAGACAAGTGGTCGCCATAAAATGGTACGCGGTAGCAGCAAGGCCGGCGAGAAGTATGGCATCAATAGGTTTTCGCAAATCGCCGCCGTTTATGCATTGGGTTGGTCAAACCAAAGGGCACTTTGGTCGAAATACGTCAAGAATAATACGCCTGGAATCGATCTAGTTTGGAGCAATCGTAGAGTTGCAGCCGGGGTGATAGCGGACTTTGTGATGTCGCGGTAATACGCAGCATGGCCTCGGGGCAAAGCAGCAGCAGCAGGAGCTTGAACGGCCGTTTGGCCGGCCTCGCGGTGGGGATCGGCCGGGCAGCGGCGGTGGCGATTTGCCTGTTCGCATGGCCGGCCGCGGCCTATCGGCCCTTCGATGGCACCGATGCGGGCGTGGCCAATCTGAATGAAGTCGAGATCGAGCTGGAGCCGGTGGGCCGGCTGCAGACAGGATCGCAATCGACATTGATCGCACCGGAAGTGGTCTTCAATTACGGGTTCGCCGAGCGCTGGGAAGCGGTGTTGCAGACCCAAATGGAGAGCCCGATCTCTCCGGGCGGCCCGGCCAGCCTCGCGGCATCAGGCGCGTTCCTCAAATATGTGATCCAGCCCGGTGTGCTCCAGGGCCAGTCCGGCGTGAGCATCGCGACCGAATTCGGGCCGCTGCTGCCCGGCATCAACGCCGATCCCGGGGTCGGATTCAGCTGGGCCGGCATCGTGTCGCAGCGCTGGGACTGGGGGACCGCGCATTTCAACGTCGAGAACAATCTCACCCGCGATCAGCATGGCGAGGCGTTCCTCGATCTCATCCTCGAAGGACCGTGGACATGGAAAGTTCGCCCCGTTCTTGAGACGTATTACGACAAGGTATGGACACAGACCGAGACCCGTTCGGTTCTCATCGGCGCGATCTGGCAGGTCGAGAACGATCTCAGCCTCGATGCCGCGTTTCGCTATGCGCTGGTCAATGGCCATCCCGTCAACGAGATCCGCGCCGGGCTCACATTTGCGTTCAAGGAAGAAGGCGATACGACACCGATCAGGCCGGGCGCGTCGTTCGGCAATTGGGGACTGTCGCGCTGAACTGCGCAACTTCCATCTTGATCCCGCGATCCTTCGTTTCAGGTGGGTTAGAGGAGCGGTTTCCAGGGCCTTCACGGCGTGCCGGTTCTTGTCGATCTGAACCCGGAGCCCAGCGCAGCGTTACGATTGCTTTCAGCAATCATGGGCACTTCAATATCGACTTCAAGCGTCGATACATGATTGCCTCTGTCCATCCTGACGATGACCTTTTCCGGATCGAGCACGACATGCCGGGACACCGTAGCGAGGATCTCTGCCCGAAGTAATTCCAGCAAATCAGGCTGACCGCGTAAACCGCGCTCGTGCGCCAGGAGAATCTGCAACCGTTCCCGTGCAACAGGCGCGGAAGCAGCGCGGCTACTGAAGAGCCGCGGCAGATTCATCATGCGGCCCTCCGTCCCAGCAATCGGTCCATCAAGCCTTTTCGTTCGACCGGCACCATCATGGTGACAGTTTCGCCCATCAGACGACGCGCGGCATCGATGTAGGCGCGGGCCGGCGCGCTGGCGGGGTCGTTCAGAGTAACGGGAGACCCAACATTCGACGCACGCAAGACGTCCTGGCTCTCAGGAATGATTCCAAGCAGCGGCGTTGCGAGGATTTCAAGAATATCCTCGATGCTGAGCATTTCTCCCCGCGTTGCACGCGCTGTGTCGTAGCGGGTTATGAGCACATGCTTCTCCACCCGCTCGCCCTTCTCGGCCTTCACAGTCTTTGAATCGAGCATTCCGATGATGCGGTCGGAATCACGCACCGACGAGACTTCGGGGTTGGTGACGATGACAGCCTCGTCCGCATAGCGCATCGCAAGCGTCGCGCCCCGCTCGATGCCGGCTGGGCTATCGCAGAGAATCCAGTCAAACCTGGTTCGCAGGTCGGCGATGATGCTGCCGACGCCCTCGTCCGTCAGGGCATCCTTGTCCCTGGTTTGGGATGCGGGAAGCAACCACAGATTATCGAGGCGCTTGTCACGAATGAGAGCTTGCGAGAGTTTTGCAACGCCCTGCACCACATTGATGAGGTCAAACACAACCCGCCGTTCCGCGCCCAGAACAAGATCGAGGTTGCGCAGGCCGACGTCGAAGTCGACAACCACTACTTTTTCTCCGATTTGCGCGAGCGCCGCGCCGAGCGCGGCAGTAGAGGTTGTTTTGCCGACGCCGCCTTTGCCGGACGTCACGACCAGGACTTTGGCCATTCTTATCTCCCCCTAGCCAATTAAATGAGCGGTGTAATTTTCACGATGTCGCCTTCGAGCCATACTTGAGCTGGCCGCTCGCACAAGGTGGCGTCGATTTCTTCAGCGGTTCGGTAGTAACCGTCGATGGCCAGAAGCTCTGCCTCGATCTTCTGACAGTAAATGCGGGCGGCCGAATTGCCGTTAACGCCCGCCATCGCACGGCCGCGAAGCGTTCCGTAGATATGGATAGACCCGCCTGCGACAATTTCGGCGCCGGATCCGACCGAACCCAGGACCGTCACGTCACCTTCGGTAAAAACCGATTGACCGGAGCGCACCTGGCTTTCGAGCAATAGCGACGCTGGTTTCGGTTTGGCTTCAGGCTTCTTCGGTTCGTTCAGCGTAAGCACACAGTGGCGCCCGCCCGCAAGCAAGGGGGGCATGCTTGAAGTGAGGCGAGCAGCGTCCACACCCTCGATGCCAAGGACGCGAATATTCCGTTCCTCGAGGCTTGTGACGAGGTGCACGATAGCTGCCTGGCTGAGGTCCACGGCGGAAAGGTCAAGCACCACCGGCTTGCCGACAAAAAAACCGGGCGAGTGGCCGAGTGTCGCGTCTATTTCCTCGAGCCAGGCAACGATCGGAACCACCGGGCAAAACACGAACGCAACGTAAGATCGCCCTCGCATGCGCACTAGTTGACGTGTTGGCTGCGCAATTGCCTCCATGATGATCGACTCGCGCTTCCTTTCGAATAATCGGGTATGGGCGGGCGTTGTTGACGTCCGCCAGGATCGCAGTGCTCAAGCCGCAGCGTGAACTGATGCTGCGTTACCTTGGGTGAACAATGTTTTTGTGGATGAGGTCCGATAGCTGAACCAAAAGCCCTCGAAGCCGTGCATTCTCCTCGAGTAGCGAATGAACACTGTCAGAGTGCTCGTCATCCCAAAGCGCCGGTTCATCCTCTCGAAGCGCATTTTCCTCAAGTAGCGCCAAAGCGCCGCCAAGTTCGTCGGCCCAAAGTGATGGTTCACCGAGGCGGCTTCGCTTGTTGCGTGGCGGATGGTCCAATCCCATGACTGATACTCCAAATTAAATTAGCCGAAAGCGCCCCCAGTCGCCCTTATCTTCGTGCAGAAGTGAATTGAGTCGGCGGGCAAAATTGAGACGAAAATTGGATTCGTATGCAGACGCGTCGCAATGACGCCGCCATCGCGCCGAAAAGTCTCGGGGACTTGGCCCACCGTATACGCTGCCGGGTACTCTCGGTTCATGCACCGGCGATGATACGCAACAGCGCGATCCGGCAAGTCGAGGACGATCTCTGTTTCGATGCCGCGTTTCGCCATGCGCCGGTCAACGGACACCCCGCGATTGATATCCGCGCCGGATTGACCTTCGCGTTCAAGGAAAGAGGGCGACACAACGCCGATCAGGCCGGGGGCCCCGTTTGGCATTTTGGGCTTTCGTGCTGATCGGTTGCGCCCAATGGGCTCACTTTGGTGCGCTTCAGCCCCGAGAGCGGACATTGTTGGCGCTGTCGGTTACGCCCAAAAAGTGTCGAAAGGCGACACGGCAAGCCAACCTAAAACGAAGGAGGCCGCCAAACTGACGCGGCCTTACCTCTCACCCTACAGTTTGCCAATCGCAGTGTCGGCAATTTTGAAGAGGCTGCGCAGACTTGCAGACGTGTCTATTGGGTTCATCCATCGCCAGTGCTACAAGCAAAAGCCATTCCGAAGGCGACTTTTCAATTCAACCCTGCCAACAAGAGTGTAGTCTCTATGAGAATATCCGACTTCACCTGCGCGTCCTGCGCATCGGTTTATGAAGTCGCCGAATCCTCGTCGGCGGAAGGAAGCCGGGGGCGGGCCGAATGCGCCGTCTGCGGCAAGCTCTTGGAATCTTGGGAAAAACCACAGCTGAAAGCATATCGGCTTGTTATTCCATTGGGACATAAGTCTAAATTCTTTCCTGCGCCGCCATCCCCGACCCCCACCATCGATTGTCGCGTGATTTGAGAGCGGGTTGCTGCAGTTCTCGGGTTTAATACGGGTAATTGCGTTCGACGGGTGAAAAGCAGTCTCTGCCGCCACGTCAAGCCGCAAAAGAGTGCGGGATTACCAAAAGGCTCGTGCCGCGGCACACTTTATGTGATAGTTTGATGACAATCGTCGGGTGGCTGACGACATCCTACATTCACTTTGATCGGCACCCATTATGGTCGGCAGGCCAGCGGAAGTTGAGCTAAAGCTTGGGGTAACACCCGAGAACATCGCTGCACTCCGAAATTATCCCGGCTTTGCCGACTCTCTTCAGCATCCCTCCCACCAAGTCCTTGATTCCGTTTATTTTGATTCCGACGAAAGGTTCCTGCGCAATCACGGATTGACGTTGCGGGTACGCCACATCGACGAGAAGCGCGTCCAGACCATCAAGTCAGCCGATCACGGCGTCGGCTTGTTCGAGCGATCCGAGTGGGAACAGACCATTGAGGGTGATCAACCTGATCTCTCAAGCGTAAAGGATACAGCTCTAGGCCAAATTCTTACCGACGACGTGTGCAAGGCACTCAAGCCCGTTTTCGAGACCCGGATCGAACGCACGGCCTATCATCTCAACGGAAATGGCGCCGACATCATCATGGCGATCGACGAGGGGCAAATCCTCGCGACCGACTCTTCGCAACCGGTGTCAGAGATTGAACTTGAACTCAAGGAGGGCAAGCCCGCCGACCTTTTCAAGGTCGCGCGTGACATTCTCAATATCGTACCCGCTCATCTCGAATTCAAAAGCAAACCCGAACGCGGCTATGGATTGGTCGAGAAGACGCAGGTCGCCGCCGAGACCGCATGCGATCCGGATTTGACGGCTGGAATGAGTGCGGGCCGCGCTTTCACGCTGGTTGGCCGAGCTTGCTTGCGCCATTTGGTTGCGAACGTACCCGCAATGATGGGCCGGGACGGGACGGCGCTGCACCAAATGCGGGTCGCGCTGCGCCGGCTGCGCGCCGCGATGTCGCTGTTTTCCGGGATCACGGGCGACGATCGGGCCGAGGCGATAAAGACCGAGTTAAGATGGCTCGCACAGGAATTGGGCCCGGCGCGAGACCTCGATACGCTCATTCTCGAAGTCATCAAGCCGATGCGGGACCGGCATAGGAATGAGCAGGGATTTGTCAGCATCTCCAAAATGTTCGCGCGCAGGCATCTGAAGTGCTATCGGCGAGCGCAGGCGGCTATTCAGTCGGCTCGATTCCGCGCGCTCGTTCTCGATACCGCGGAATGGATTGAAGCTGGCCCCTGGAGCAGTTCGGAAGACGCGTTGAAGGGCGCGCGCCGCGAACTGCCGATCGAGATTTATGCTGCCGAGCAGCTTTCACAGCGCTGCAAACGGATCAGGCGGCGGGGCAGAAGGATGGACGACCTCAATCCGGAGCAATTGCACAGGCTGCGCATTCAGGTCAAAAAGGTCCGATACGCAACCGAGTTTTTTTCCGGCGTGTATCACGGCAAGAAGTCCGCAAAACAGTGCAAGAAGATCAAGTCATCCTTGATGCAACTGCAGAATTGCCTGGGTGGGCTCAACGACATCACAACGCACAAGGCCCTTTTCTCCGATATCATCACCAGTCGCGCGAGAGGTTTGACGGAGGAGCAAAGCCGCCATCGGGCATTTGCGGCGGGACTTATCATCGGGAATCAACAAGCGCAGATTGAGAAATTGCGTGATCGGGCGCGCAAGGCTTATTCGCGCTTCGACGGCGCCAAGGCATTCTGGAAGTTGCCGAACCGCAGCATCATTGCAGCGCCGGCGGCACCGGCAGCGGAGAAATCGCTGTGAGGAATGCTTCCGGGAACCAGGTCGTGCTTGGCTGCGGCCGAAAAATTTGAGGAAATCGTCGGGCGGACCAGGCAACTGAAAGCAAGGCCAGCTACACGCCCGTTCGACGGGTCGGGTTCTTTCGCCCCGGCGCGGCCTTGCTGGCAGGCGCCTTTGCCTTGCGCCTTTGAGGGCGTCTGTGTTGAAGGATCGCAAGACGGCCTACATTGGTCAGGAACAGCTTTTCCAGCGGAAAGCTGAGGCGCTTGACCGCCGCGCCAAGCGAAAGCCATTCAACCGCGACGATGTCCTTCATCACCTCAAAGCTCGGCTCGGCCTCTGCCCGCATGAGCCAGAACCGCACCACCTTCGGGCGGCCGCGTGCCTGGTAGGTGATGACACCGAGAAAGTCGCATACCTCCACGCGAAACCCGGTTTCTTCCACTACCTCGCGCCGCGCGCCTGCGACGGGCCGCTCGTCCCGCCTGAGCTTGCCGCGGGGGAGCACCCAAAGCTTGTCCTTGCTGCGCTGAACGACAGCCACCCTCGGCCGCGCGCCCTTGCGCACCGCTATTCCACCCACCGCGTGAATTGTCCTGCTCACGAAACGAGTCCAGTCCTCTCGAGCCTAACAAAACACGCCGCTTCACAAAGCGCAAACTGGAAGACGGTTGTGCTTGTGAACAACCCGCCGCAACGAAGGCCTATCAAGGCCTGACCGCGGTCGGCAGGTAACGGGCGGTCGCGAAAGAACAGGGGCAGCAAATGACTTTTTCAACAGCATCGGTCACTAGCGGACATCGCGGCTTAACTGCGGGATGCTTGCTTTACACGCAAGAACGCAGATCGCCAGCTGGATCGGCCATGTCCGAAGAGCGCCAAAATGCGGGGGCGGGCGGGTCGGCTGATTTGCCCGACGGGCAGCTTGCTGATCTTCATGTCCAGCCCCCTTTGCAAAAAAATTTAGGTTCGCGCTCGACCCAAATCAGCAATACATCCCCCGACGTCCCGTCCCACAAGAGGGGCGTTTCGCGATCGTCACGGACGTTGGGCGCGGGATGCGGTGGACGCGGTAGCATCAAGGACGAATGATGCTGCGCGCGGACGGCGAAGTCGTGTGGTCCTGACGCCCCGACGCTGGCGTCAAGTTCTTGAGAAGCAAGCTTCTCAGGGATGACGGTGGCAAGAAAGCCCGGTCACCGGGGAGATCACGTATAAGCCGTAAAACCATTGCGCAGGGAAGGCCGGATGATCCGCCTGTACCTGTGGTTCTGCCGCGTGCTTTTTGTTGCACGCGGACCACGGGTGCGGTGGGCACCCGGTCTTCCCTGCGCCCTCTGATGACAGAGGGCGGAACGAGCCGGCCAAGCCTCGCGCAAACAAGCGACGAGATCGCGAACTTGTATTCCGACGTCATTGCGAGGAGCGAAGCGACGAAGCAATCCATTCCTTCCTTGCGGCACGATGGATTGCTTCGCTGGCGCTCGCAATGACGGTTGTTTGAAATTTAGCGTCGCTGTCATCGCCCGCGAAGGCGGGCGATCCAGTATGCCAGAGACGTCAGCGATGCAATCGAAAAGCCGCCGCGTACTGGATACCCGCATGCGCGGGGTATGACAGGAGGGACAATCAGTGCCCGACAATCTCCGGCACCTTCGTTGCCGGCGGCGTGTTGCGGCTGCGCTGGGTGCGAACGATGCCATCGATGATGGTCATGCCGACGCCGGGGAGATCGCCGAGCCGCACGCTGTCGAGGATGGTCTTGCCGGGGGAATGTTGGGCCTTGTCCATGAGGACGAAGTCGGCGGAACGGCCGACTTCGATCAAGCCGCAGTCCAGCGCGCGCATTCGGGCGGTGTTGCCGGTGGCGAGGCAGAACGCGATTTCCGCCGGCAACTCGCCGAGCGACGACAACATCGACACCATCCGCAGGATGCCGAGCGGCTGGACGCCGGAGCCGGCGGGCGCATCGGTGCCGAGGATGACGCGGTTGAGGTCGCCCATCTCGCGCGCGATGCGCAAGGCGTAAAGCGCCGAACGTTCGTTGCCGTTGTGGACCAGCTCGAGACCGCGCTTGCAGCCCTCGCAGATGCAGCGGATCTGGTCGTCGGGCAGCGCGGTGTGGCCGCCGTTGATGTGGCCGACCACGTCGGTATCGGCTTCCAGCACCACGTCCTTGTCGATCAGGCCGGAGCCTGGGATCGATGGGCCGCCGGTGTGGATGGTGCTCTGGATGCCGTATTTGCGCGCCCATCCGACCATCTTGCGCGCGGTCGGGCCGTCCTTGACGCCGCCAAGCCCGACTTCGCCGAGCAGCTTGACGCCGGCGGCGGCCAATTCCCTGAAATCGTCCTCGACCATTTCGCATTCGATCACGGGCGCGCCGGCATGAACCTTCACGCCGCCGGGACGAAGCGTCCAGAACGCGCGCTGCGCGAAGATCGCCATCGCCTTCAGCCCGACGACGTCGCGCGGCCGGCCGGGCATGTGGACTTCGCCTGCGGAAATCATCGTGGTGACGCCACCATGGAGATAGCTGTCGATCCAACCGATCTGGTTTTGCCGCGGCGTCCAGTCGCCGGCGACGGGATGAACATGGCTGTCGATCAGGCCGGGCGCGACCGTCGTGCCGTTGGCGTCGACAATGGTGGTGGCGCCTTCGGTATCGACGTCCCTGGCGCGGCCGATGGCCGTGATCTTGCCGTTGACGGCGACAATCGCGTCGGCGTCCAGGATCGGCTTCTCCAGGGCGCCCGAGAGCACCAGTCCGATATTGCGGATCACCAGCTTGGTCGGACCGGCTGCCTGGGGTGTGTCGTGGGCCATCGGTTTTTCCTTTTTGTTCAATGCGTTCGCTGGCGGGAGGGGCATCTTGCGCGCGGCTTGACGCCGGGATCAAGCTGGATTATTTATTTGTATACAAATGAATGTGTACAAATGAGTTAACCGGCGCGGGTCCGGCCGGCAGAGCGGAAGCGGCGAGATGAGCAATTTCAACCATGAGAGCGTCCTTCACGTCCATCACTGGACCGATACGCTGTTCAGCTTCACCACCACCCGCGATCCGTCGTTCCGCTTCCGGAACGGCGAATTCACGATGATCGGCCTGAGGGTCGGCGAGAAGCCGCTATTGCGCGCCTACAGCGTTGCCAGCGCCAATTATGAAGACCGGCTCGAGTTTTTTTCGATCAAGGTGCCGGACGGGCCGCTGACCTCGCGTCTCCAGCACCTCAAGGAGGGCGACGAGATCATTGTCAGCCGCAAGGCGACCGGGACGCTCGTCATCGACAATCTCGAGGATGGCCGCAACCTGTATTTGATCGGTACCGGCACCGGGCTTGCGCCGTTCCTGAGCGTGATCAAGGATCCGGAGACCTATGAGCGCTTCGAGAAAGTGGTGCTGCTGCACGGCTGCCGCCGCGTCACTGAGCTGGCTTATGGCGAGATGATCACCAAGCAATTGCCGAACGACGAATTGATCGGTGAAATGGTGCGCAACCAGCTGATCTATTATCCGACGGTGACCCGCGATCCCTTCCGCAATCGCGGCCGGATCACCGACCTGATCAATTCGGGCAAGCTGTTTGGCGATATCGGACTGGCCTCGCTTGAAGCCGAACATGATCGCGTCATGATCTGTGGCAGCCCGGCGCTGGTCCATGACACCCGCGCCCTGTTGTCGGGCAGGGGGTTTGTTGAAGGCAATCACGGCGAAGCGGCTCAGTTCGTCGTCGAAAAGGCATTCGCGGAGCGCTGACCCTTCGCGAATGCGAGGCGAGACCGCGCAGATCGTCTTGACTAACGGCCACAGCTGCCCAGTAATACCGGAAATCCTTCGCAGTCCTCTGCGAAGGAAAAACAAGAAAAACTCCGGGAGGAGCAGACCATGGCAAACATTGGTCGACGCGGGTTCGTCAAAGGCGCGACTTTGGGGGCTCTGGCTTTTACCGTAGGCGGCGTTGAAGTCATCATGGCGCCCGGAGAGGCGAGGGCGCGCAACGTGCCCTTCCGGCTTCTCGATGCCCATCAGGGCGAGACCCTTGAGGCGCTCGGCGAGACATTGGTGCCTCAGGCGCGCGAGGCGGGGATCGCGCACTACATCGATCAGCAGCTTTCGGTGCCGCCGCACGAATCCCTGCTTCAGGCCCGCATCTTCAACTTCCGCCCGCCCTTCGCCGATTTCTACCGAACCGCAATCGTCACGATCGACGAGAGCAGCCGCCGGATGTTTGGACTGGATTTCGCCCGGTTGTCCGCTACGGATCAGCGCGAGTTCGTCGATCGCATGCGGCAGAACAAGATCGAAGGCTGGACGGGAAGGCCCGGTGCGGCGGTTTACACCGTGCTGCGCGCGGACGCCGTCGATGTCGTTTACGGGACGATGGAAGGCTACGAGGCGCTGGGCATTCCCTATATGCCGCATATTCCACCGGAAAAGAGGTGGTGAGATGGCTAACGAGAAAGTAGATATTGTCATCGTCGGCGCAGGCGCGTCGGGTTCGGTCTATGCGTCGGTTCTCGCGAAGGCCGGCAAGAAGGTCGTCTTGCTGGAGTCCGGCCCGGACTGGGAGCTTTCTGATCTCATCAGCTCCGAGATCTGGGGCCGCCGGGTCAAACCCGCCGGCGCACCAATAATCCTTGAAGGCAAGAATCCGATGGCCTACGCCGCGCAGGGCGGATGGGGCGTCGGCGGAGCGGCACTGCACTACTTCGCCAATTTTCCGCGGCTGTTGCCGACCGATTTCAGGATGAAGAGCGAGCACGGTCGCGGAAACGATTGGCCGATCGCTTATGAAGACGTTGCACCGTTCTATGACAAGGTCGCCCGCGAGATCGGTGTTTCCGGTGATGCCAAGGCCGAGGAAAAATGGCGGCCGGCCGGAGAGGCCTATCCGATGCCGCCGATGAAGACTTTCCGGAACGGCAATATCTGGCTCAAGGCGTTTGAAGCGTCGGGCATTCCCATGGTGCCGGCGCCGGTCGGCATGAACTCGGTCGAATTCAAGGGACGGCCCGCTTGCCTGTATGACGGATGGTGTCACGTCGGCTGTCCGATCGGCGCGCTCGCCAATCCGCAAGTGACTTATCTGGGCGAAGCGCGAAAGGCCGGTGCCGAGGTTCGCGCCTGGTCCACGGTGACGCGCGTTCTCACCAATCAGTCCGGCACGCGGGTGACCGGCGTCGAATATTACGACGACAGGCATCAAAAGCAGACCCAGGAAGCAAGCGTGGTGCTGCTGGCCGCATGGTCGGCGCAGAATCCGCGGCTGTTGTTGAACTCCGCGACCGACAAGCATCCCAAGGGTCTTGGCAATGCGAGCGGCCTGGTCGGCCGCTTCATGATGTCGCATCACGTGGCCTCGACATGGGCGATGTTCGACGAGGATGTCCAGAATCACATGGGCACGATTGCCGTGCAGTACATGTCCTACGAGCGTTATCCCAAGAAGAGTCACGACGGTGCGTTTGGAAGCTCTTTCGTCACCGCAGGATTCGCGATGAAGACGACCGATCTCGCCAATTCCCGTGCCGATCTGTTTGGGCCGGAGTTGGCGGATTACATGAAGCGCGCCGCGCGCAATCTCGCGGGCATCAAGACGTTCGGCGAAGAACAGCCGAACATGGAAAATCGTGTCGAATTGGCCAGCGAGAAGGACGAATTCGGCATGCCGGTGGGACGGCTGACCCACAGTTTCGATTCTGATGCGGTGGCGCTGTGGAATGCCAATCTCGAAGAGGGGCTGAAGATCGCCAGGGCGAGCGGTGCGAAAGAGGCGTGGTCCGCGCGTGGCGCGATGCCGACCAGCCATCTGCTGGGGGGCACCATCATGGGGACGAGCGCCGCCAATTCGGTCGTCGATAGCTATGGCCAGAGCCACGAAATCCCGAACCTTTGGATTGCCGGACCAGGAATCTTTCCCACCGAGGGCGCTTCGAACCCGACGTTTACAATCTTTGCCCTGTCGCAGCGCGGAGCCGAGCGCATGGCGTCGCAATGGGGAACGTTGACGAACTGAACAGTTTTCGGATCACCTGCCGCTTGCTTTGCTCTCGGTAAATTCCGCGTGAAAATGTTCGCTGCTGCAAGGTTTCGGCCTATATGCGCGGGGCCGGCAGGAACATGTTCGCGTCATAAAAACATCAGATGCAGAGAATAACGCTGTCCCCGTTGGAGTCTATGGGTAGCCGGTAGTTTTGTCCGGCTCTCCAATGGGCGTGATAGTCGCAGCTAGCTGAATCATGAGCAAAGAAATCCAAACTGGGTCTGACCGGGTTGACTGGGAAATCCGCGCGGCGGACGCATTAGAGCGGGCCCGCCTGTTGCCCCCAGGGCGGGAGCGTAGCGAAGCGCTCAAACTCGCAGGCCTGCTTCGCAGTACGGCCGATTCACAGGGCCTCGTCTTTGCAAAGCGGGGCCGACCGCGGAAGTGAATGCAAAGCGTCTGCCGGCGTGCAGGCTCGCGTCGTGGGGCGGCGCGATCAGCGCACGGTGTTTTCCTCAAGCGTTGATTGTGATCCGGCTGTGTCGGGCCCCATAGGCAAAATAGATCACAAGCCCGATGGCCAGCCAGACGGCCAGCCTTAGCCATGTGTCGGCCGGGAGGCCAAACATCAGGAAGATCGAGGTCGCAGCTCCGGCTGGCGCGACGAACCAGATGGCGGGCGCCTTGAAGGGACGATCGAGCGTTGGCTGGGTGATGCGCAACGCCAGCACGCCGATGGATACCACCGCGAACGCGAACAACGTCCCGATACTGACGAGTTCGCCGACGAGGCCGATCGGCAGCAGCGCGGCGAGAATTGTGACGATCGCGCCGGTCGAGATCGTCGAGACGTAGGGCGTGCGAAAGCGCGGATGTATCTTCGCGGCAGCCGGGGGAAGCAAACCGTCATGCGCCATGGCGCGGAAAATTCTTGGCTGCGCCAGCAGCATCACGAGAATGACCGAGGTCAGGCCGAAAACGATTCCCAATTTCACAAACGGTGAGAGCCAGCCGACTCCGGCCGCATCGATGCCAACCGCGATCGGATCGGGAACATTCAATCTGTCGAAGGGAACAATGCCGGTAAGCACCAGGCCAACCAGGACATAGAGCACCATACAGATGATCAGCGAGCCGAGAATGGCGATGGGCATATCCCGCATCGGATTCTTCGCCTCCTGTGCCGCTGCCGAGACGGCATCGAATCCGATATAGGCAAAAAACACCACGGCCGCGCCGCGGACGAGGCCCGACCAGCCATAGACCCCGACCCCTGCATTGGGCGGGATGAAAGCCCCTTCGGGATTGCTCGGCGTGATCCAGTTCGCCGTGCTGAAGGCGGGCGCGGCGCAGATGATGAAAAGCGCAATCACAACAAGCTTGATCGCCACGATGAGATTGTTGAACCGCGCCGTCTCCCGTATGCCCAGGACCAGCAGCGAGGTGACGACAACGATGACAATGGCTGCCGGCAGGTTCAGGACCGCGCCGGTGAAGGACCAGGTGTGCCGGGCAGCATCGTAGGTGAGCGGTGCGGAGACAAACCGTGCCGGGAGGTTCAGTCCAAAATCCCTTGCCAGACTGACCACATATCCAGACCAGCCGATTGCGACCGTGGTCGCACCCACGGCGTATTCGAGGATCAGATCCCAGCCGATGATCCAGGCGATCAGTTCGCCGAGTGTCGCATAGGCATACGTATAGGCACTCCCGCTGATCGGCACTGCTGAGGCCATCTCGGCATAGCACAATCCCGCAAAAGCACAGGCGACCGCTCCAAGAAGAAACGAGACAGAGACCGCAGGTCCTGCATTGGCCGCGGCGGCGTGCCCGGTGAGGACGAAAATTCCGGCGCCGATGATCCCGCCGATACCGAGCGCGATCAGATTGAGCGCAGACAGGGTCCGCTTCAGGGGATGCCGATCCTCCCCGTCGACTTGGGCGGCCTCGCTCAGCAACGCAGCGGTCGATTTCCGCGCCCAGATGTTTGCCATGCTTGCCGCCGCTGGCCAGATGTCGGCATCGGGCTGTCACCAATCGGGCACCGCTTGCCGATTACATCGCCGTGCGCGATCCGATCCCCCAACAGAGTTGCCGTGACACAGCTAATTCTGTTTCTCACCAGCATGCAAGTTTGTTGATCGAAGGATGAGGATCGGTTCGACGCCGTCGCGGGCCGACCGCCAAAACGGGATTTGTCGAGGCCGGAGAGCCAATCGAATATTGTGGACGGTGGATGCAGCGGATGCAAAATCAATACCGCCGCAGGAAAAATCGGATGAAGGGGAAATCAAATGACGTCGATCGATCCGCTGACTGCCACTGCCGTGTTGGTTGCAACAGCCGCGACGGATGCGGTCTATGTCATGTTCACCTCCGCCGTGGTGGCTCGAAGGCGGGTACCGGCGGCGAGCTGGAGCAGCATCTGGTACCTGCTCTCCTCCTACGCCGTGATCAGCTATACCGAAAACTGGATCTATGTCGGCTTTGCCGCGGCCGGCTCCTGGATCGGCGCGTTTGTTTCGATCTCATTCTTGCACCGGCCACCCGGCGGCCCGCCGGTCGGTGCAGGTCCGGAATGAAATAAAGCCCCTAGCTTTGCCGTTTACGCCGAGCTTAGGTTGGCGGCCATAAAGCAGACTTTCGAAAGACCTGCGGGGGAGGGAGCTTCTCATGATGAACCGACGCCAATTGGTGTGCGCCACCGGCGCTGTGCTGTTAACCCGCATGCCGAAGGCATTCGCGGCGACCTATGACCTCGTCATCAGGGGTGGGCGCGTCATTGATCCTTCCACCGCGCTCGACGCGACGCGTGACCTGGCGATATCAGGCGGCAGGATTGCGGCGATCGAGGCCAACATTGCGGCCGATGCCGCCGAGACGATCGATGCGCGGGGCAAAATCGTCGCCCCCGGCCTGATCGACATCCACACCCATGCGGGCCGCAGCAAGGACGGTCCGCCGATGTGCCTGCAGGACGGCGTGACTGGCTGGGTCGATGCCGGCAGCGGCGGGGCGGACAATATCGATGCGGTGGCCGCGATTGCGCGGGGCGCACCGCAGATCGGCCGCTGCCTGGTCAACATCGCGCGCACCGGTGTCATCGCTCCCGGCGGCGAACTCCATGACCTCAATGCGGCGAATGTGGCTCTGGCGCAAGGTGCCATTGCCCGCAATCGTGACGTCGTTGTCGGCGTCAAGGCGCGCTTGTCGGACAACGTGGCAGGCGCCAACGACCTCGAAGCGCTGCGGCGCGCACAGGAGGCCGCGGCGCCCTTCAATCTGCCGGTCATGATCCATGTGGGTCAGAATTACTCGCCGCTGCGGGCGATTCTTGCGTTGCTCAAACGCGGCGACATCGTCACGCATATATACGCTCCCGGAAAGAACGGTATCCTGAACGACAAGGGCATCCTGTTGCCGGAAGTCATGGCCGCGCGCCGTCGCGGTGTTGTCTTCGACTTCGGCAACGGCGTCTCCGATCACTTTGATTGGGACACGGTCGAGAAAGCGACCAGGCAGGGCTTGTGGCCTGACACATTCTCCACCGACTGGAGCACGACATCGAAGACCACTGGCGTCGTTGATCTGCCGAACGTCATGTCAAAGTTCATTATGTTCGGCATGCCGCTCAGCCGGATCATCGCAGGTGCGACGGTCAAGGCGGCGCGTTGCTTCCCTGCGTTCGACGACTGCGGCACCCTCAATGTGGGCGCACCAGCCGACGTGACGATTATGGAGTTACGTGAAGGTACCTTCGAATTTCTCGACAATTACAAAGGCACGCGCACAGGCCGTCAAAGGTTGTTCCCGTCCGAAACGGTGCTCGCCGGCAAGCGCGTCCAACACGCCTGACGTCGGAGCGGCTACGGCCGCATCACGCGAAACTGCCGTGGGCGGCTAGGCGGCCACCGCACGCGGCAAGATCGGCGCGATGGCATCGCGGCGCTCGCCGGCGCGCAGGCAGAACGCCGGTTGCAACAGGCTGTCGGCAACCACTTCCGTCTTCTCGTTGTCGCGCAGGATGTAACGGCCGCGCTTCTCGTTAAGCACCGTGACGTCGGCATCCATGCCGGGCCGCAACGCGCCGATGACATCCGAAAGCCCGAGCACCTCGGCTGGATGCGACGTTACCATCGCCACCACCTGCTCCAGCGTCAGACCGAGCGCCATCATCGAGCTCATCGCCTGCACCAGGCTGAATTTGGCCTGGCCCGCGAACGGATGGTTCTCGTCGTCGGCATGCTGGTCGGGCGTTCCGGCCGGCGCCGGCACATGCGTGTTGTAGCCGTGGATATCGGCTCCCAG
>JBKQRS010000017.1:0-15381 GCA_052143915.1 Bradyrhizobium sp. | reverse complement strand
GCGCGGGCCGGCCCGCGCGGCAGGCGCTTGCCCTGCTCCCAGTTGCGGATGGTCTCGACGGGAACGCCGAGCCGGCTTGCGAACTCCAACTGGGTGAGGCGCGCGCGGCGGCGAAGGTCGCGCACCGCGGGAGCTGTCGCCAATTGTCCAGACACGACCGAAGTCGTCGCTGCTGCAGCGGAAGTCGTTACCGGCGCAGCCAGAGGCGTCACTGGCGCGAGCGGAAATTCCTGCCCGTCTCGCAATTCGACGATCCGTCCGTCCGCTTTCAGTCGCAGGCGCTGCATGTTCCACCCGATTTCAAAACGCGACCGGGGACGCAAACCGGAATCACTTTTGCTGATCGCGCCCCCATATAGTCGGCGATGCGCGTTAAGGTCTGATTAACGATACCCGGCCCTAGCCCATAGGGCCGGGTGACGCCGATACCCTGGGCCCCCATGACGTGTCCTGCTGATGTGACAGAATTGCCGAACTCGACTGAGCTGTCGCATGATGCATATCAATGGGCGGCTTCTTGCCATGACGGATATTCGGGGCCTCAACGGGCTCGGACGCTCATGAATGCGCTAAGCGTAAGCATTATTTTTGCAACGGCCTGGATCGTGGCGGCGCAGGCGGCGGACTGTCCGCGCCAGGGGACGCTCGGAACCTCGCGTGTTCTTAGCGTCGATGCCGCCACCACTCCGCGGGTCGGACTGAAAAGCTTTTCGCAAACGCTGCCGCTAGGGGATCACGAGGTCGTGCTGACGTTCGATGACGGGCCCCGGCCCCGCACGACGGCGCGGGTGCTGGCGGCGCTTGCGCATGAATGTGTCCGGGCGACGTTCTTTCTGATCGGAAAGCCCGCCTCGGAGCACCCCGACCTAGTGCGCAAGATCGCGGCCGAGGGGCACACCATCGGGCATCACACCTGGTCGCATCGCAGCCTGATGCGGATCAAGCCGGGTGAGGCGACGGAGGAAATCAATCACGGCATTTCGGCGGTCGAAATGGCACTGCATGGCGTTGCGACCACCACCCCCAGCACGCCTTTTTTTCGTTTTCCCGGTTTTGAGTCGACGCCGGCAACACTCGATCTCCTGCAATCACGCGGAATCGTGGTGTTTGGCGCCGATTTTTGGGCAAGCGACTGGAATCGGATGACGCCAAAGCAGGAACTGAAGCTGATCACCGACCGGCTCAAGGCCGCCCGCAAGGGAATCATCCTGTTCCACGACCCGAAAATCCAAACCGCAGCCATGCTGCCGGCCTTCTTGCGTTATCTCAGGGACAACGACTATCACGTGGTCGATGTGGTCCCTGTGGCGCCAGCCCCTCACTGACCCGAAATCACCTGTGAAAGCTGCACAATTAAGGCTGCGTTCATGTCGCGATATGTAATGATCGGGTCTAATCAGGATGTGTGACGGTATCGGTTTCATGATCGGCAGTGGGTCAGGAGGCGTTCGGACGAGGCAATGGGCGGCCCTCACCTTGGGGCTATGTGCCTGGATTGTCGCGCCGGCGGCGTTGGCTGCCGACTGCCCTGGCCATCCCGACGCGCTCGGCACCTCGCGCACCCTTGTGGTCGACCCCCGGGAGCACCCCCGGCTCGGCACCATGCAGTATCCGGAGACATTGCCGCTTGCCGACCACGAGGTGGTGCTGACGTTCGACGATGGGCCGCTGCCGCGCAACAGCAATCAGGTTCTGGAAATCCTCGCCTCGCAGTGCGTGAAGGCAACCTTCTTCGAAATCGGGCGCATGGCCCAGGCCTTTCCCGAAGGTGTCCGCAAGCTCCGCGACGCCGGCCATACCATCGGAACCCACACCCTGGACCATCCGCTCAGCATGAACCGCATGCCGGTCGAACGCGCCAAGCAGGAGATCGAGGACGGGATTGCGTTGGTGAAGGCGGCCCTGGGGGATAGCGCTGATACCGCGCTCGCGCCATTCTTTCGTATCCCCGGCCTGCTCCGCGCCGACAGTGTCGAGGACTATCTGGCCGCGCAGGGCATTCAGGTCTGGAGTGCCGATTTTCCGGCGGACGATTGGCGGCATATTTCCTCCTCGCGCGTTTACGACCTCGCGATGAGCCGGCTCGAGGCCAAGGGAAAGGGCATCCTGTTGCTCCACGACATTCAGGCGCGAACCGTCGCGGCATTGCCGAGGATCCTGAATGAACTGAAGGCGCGCGGCTATCACATCGTCCACGTGGTGCCGGCGACGGCGGAGCGGCCGGCGACCCCGACGGAGCCGGAGCAATGGCGGTTGCAGCCGTCGTCCGACAACGTGGCGGTCGCGCACTGGCCAAAGATTCCGAATTTCGTTTTTGCCGACACCGGCACGCTTCCCGCACCCTCGCTGTCGGATTTCGACTGGCTTGACGCACAGCCGATCGCGTTTGCGGAGCTCGATCGCCCAAGGCGGCCCGCGCATGGCGTTCCGCTGCCGCGGGAGGCGCCTTGGCCCCGGCTATCCGAGCTTCCGGTCGAGAATGCTGCCGTCACCCTGCCCGCGCCGGCGCAGAGCCTCTTCGAAATCCCGGAGGGCCTGCGCGTCGCCCTGCACGCGGTTGCATCCTCGCGGCGCGCGGAACAGGCCGAATCAAGCGAGCAGGAAACGCATGCAAAGCTGGTTTCGGCCGGTACGCGGCGCGTCGCCCACGGCCGGTTCCGTGTCGGACACGGTGCGAGAGGTAACCGGCAACACGCCATGTCCAAGGTTGCAGGTCACGCAAACCCGCCCGCAGCGGCTGCCCATCGGGGTGCGCTGAAGCATTTGGTGCAGGTCAAGAAGAGAAGGAACGTTTGACGGCTCAATCCGTCACGATCTTCGACACGCACAACAGAACGATCAGGCCGAGAAACAGCAGGTCGATATAGGACTTCATTTCGCCGGCGTGACGCAGGCCCGCAACCTCGGTGACGATCTGCCGGCGCTGGGCCGATGCTGCAGGCCCCTCCCCGGCCAGCGCCGCGAGGCGGCGCGCCTCACCCTCGAGCCGCTCGATCCGCTGAAAGAAGTAGAACGATCGCAGCGCCGTTGCCGCACGCATCGCGGCATAGACCAGCACAAGTATCGCGACGACGGCGCGCTGCTGATACTTGTCCAGGAAGTTGAGGCTGTAATAGACCAGCGCCAGAAAGATGAAATTGGAGAGAAACCGGTAGGCGTAGCTCAGAAATTTCATGCGCGTGTCCCCATCCACAATAAGCAGGCCGGAATCGTTGGCGTCGTCCTTACGCCTCCGTTGTTAAAGCGAAGCAACGCAAGCACGCATCGCGTCGAATACCGATTGCCGCCCCTGCGGGAATTGCGCTGTACCGGCAGCCGTATTGCTCATTTCACGTCCGCGCCTTTCCGCTTTGGGCGGGCGCGGCATTCCAGAGGTTTCTGGTGCGCTCGGAGGGCGGTCGCATTTGCTGCGATTTCAATAGCTTACCGAGCGAACCTGATCAAAAGGTGCCGATCAGACCCAAAGGTGTCTTTGCGATTCCTTCTCCTGTTCTGGGCTAGTCATAGCCTCTCGCAAATCGTGACGCTAGGGCTTCACCGGCTGCGGCCGACTCGCCGCCTTCTTGGACGCAGGTAATAGAACTGACCCACGCCCGCCCTCGATGCTGGGTCGCTCATAGAGGATAAGCGTGCTGCCGGTTTTGATGGCAAAAACGAGCTCGCATTGACTGTGGTTGCCAAGGAATTATTACTTTTGGGGGACTTTCCTGAGAGCATTGCGATGATCGTGCGCTCTCTGATGTCGACCGATGCCAAGGCTATTCATGCCGACCACGGCACATGGATGGAAACCACCACCCCTCCGAGGAGGGCCGATGAGTCTTAGCGTACGGCGGCGCGCATCGAGCAGCTTGGGACCACTGCTGTGCTGTTTTTTGTTGACCGCCAGCGAGGTGAACGTGCGTGCCGAGCCCCCGATACGCAACGTCGTTGGGTTGGGCGCGACTAAGTGCGAGGGATTCAATTCCGACATTGGAACAAATCCTTCGGTGCGACGGGACTATCTGGCTTGGGCTCAAGGATTCATGAGCGGAATCCTATTGAGTAGACCGCTTGGTACCGACGAGGGCCTTGATCTAAACCCGCCGAGCTTCAATCTCCTGACCCAACTCAAGTTCTTGCAAGACTACTGCGCCGCAAATACTTCGAAGGATTTTGCCGATGGCGTTCAAGCCCTGTACAAGCGGCTTCGTCTGGAAGGTAAGACTTGATCCATCGGAAGCTTCGGAAGGCCGGCGGCTCGTGTAGGCTAGGTAGAGGCCAGCCTCCTGAGCATCACGTATCGCTTCGATCTGCGCCTTCGCGCTTTGGCTGGTTTTCGTCCTGCGCCTCGAATGCCTCGCGCGCGTAATCGTCCAGCAACGCGGCGCAGCGAGCGAGCCGCTCCTCCGCTTCAGAGCGTAGCGATGCAGCGTAAAAGTCTAGCCGGACGATCTTCTCGAGCCACGCCTGCAGTTTGGTTAGGTCTTCATCATTCTCATCGACCTCCGCATAAGTGAACTTGCCGATTCCGCGCTCTTTCGCTATCTCGGCTTCGAAGTCATCGCACCGGCTGATGAATTCCTGATACGCTTCGTTGCGTTCACTAGAGAAGCGCGCGATCACCTTTTACTCCTGGACGCGGTCGAGCCCGACGGTTTCCAGGAGGACCGCGTCGCCTTCCGTTGCAGTGATCTCGTTTTGCAGGAGCTTCAGACGTCTTGCGTGCGATTCGACCTTGGGTACGAGGCAGACCCCGCTTTGCAGGTAGACGGCCCCAAGCGCCTTCAGCTTGCGCCATAGCGCGATTCTACGTTTCGCCGGCTCGGCAGGCACCTTGTAGGTAAGAAGAAGCCAAGCGCGTGCGGCAGTAACAGCAGCAGTGTTTCGCTGAGCATTTTCGCTCTTCCGTCGAGGTCTCGCGGGTGCGCGGCGCCCCATTCGGTTGCCCCCTCGCTCTTCTGTAACCATGGACTCGTTCAATATCTTTCGGTTATCTCATTTGGTTCGCAAATGGTGTGGCCTTCGCTGCCCCCTTGAAGCCTGGGTTTGTGGGCGGTAATTGTTACGGCGGTAACATCATAAATGTCCAGGTGTTCTCTTGCCCAATGGATATGGCCGATTGGTGCGGACGTTCGCCGTTGCTGTTTGTATCTTGGCGACGGGCTCTCTCATCAGGGGCGCCGCCGGGACCGGTGCTGCAACCTCGCAAGCGAGCGATGCTGGTCCGAACAGTCCGGAGCCATCTTCCAGCGGGAGTGCGGAGCCCGGCACGGTCAGGCTTTCCCCCGACCAGCAGCGCCAGATCGGACTGCAAACTGCAGTCTTGGAGGCGGCTCCTCATCCTGAGCAGTTCAGAGCCTACGGCGTGGTACTGGACGTCGCCCGAATCACTGAGCTTACCAACAGCTACGCCAACGCACAGGCATTGCTGCAGACGGCGCAGGCCAAGTTCGATGTCGCGAAGAGCGCATTCTACCGAGCCCAGAACCTCGTCGAATCTGCAGGAATGGCGAAGAAAGATGCCGAGGCTGCCGAAGGAACGTTCCGAACTGACCAAGCCTCGCTCGCCGCCGCCGAATCGCAATTGAAAACTCTTGCGGCGACCGCGCGGCAGGAATGGGGCCCAGTGATCGGAAAGGGAATCGTCGAGCGCTCACCGCAAGTCGTGCGGCTGATCGAACGCGATCAGTTTCTCGTCCAGGTGACGCTTTCGCCGGGCGTGAGCCTGGCCGAACCGCCGCGGACTGCACTCGCGCAAGCGCTGACGGGGAACGCCAATATCGATCTCCAGTACGTTTCACCGGCAACCCGAACCGACGCGCGAATTCAAGGACTGAGCTACTTCTTTTCGGCTTCGGGCGACAGCGGCTTGCTGCCTGGAATGAACACAACGGTCTATGTCCCGTCCGGCAAGACCTATGAAGGCGTATTCGTCGAGGACACCGCCATCGTACAATGGCAAGGCCGATCCTGGGTGTATCTCCGCGCCGGGCCCCACACTTTCAGACGACATCCGATCAGCACCGATCAGCCCGTCTCCGACGACGACTACGTCGTGCAGGACATCCCGCCAGGCTCCGAAATCGTGATCCAAGGCGCACAGGTTCTCTTGTCAGAGGAGGCCAAGAGCGAGCTTCGGGGCGGCGGCGATAATGACGATAAAGATTGAGGGCGTCCGCCCGACCACGATGGGCCCCCAGGCCGCGCTGGTCTCGTTCGCAATCCGCTTTCGCGGGATCGTGCTTGCGCTGGCTTGCGCGGTCGTGGGCTACGGCTTGTTCTCGCTGGGGAATGCGGAGTACGGCGTATTCCCCGAATTTGCTTCGCCTCAGGTCTCGATCCAGACCGAAGCGCCTGGCCTGAGCCCGGAGCAGGTCGAGCTTCTCGTCACGCAGCCAATCGAGACCTCGATCAACGGTCTGGCGGGCGTCGAAAGCATGCGCTCGTCCTCCATTCAGGGCTTGTCCGTCGTGACCGTGGTTTTCCGGCCACGCAGTGACATCTACAGGGCGCGCCAGTTGGTCACGGAGCGCCTTGCCGTGCTGGCCAACAGCCTGCCGCAGGGCGTGCAGGCCCCATCGATGACGCCACTCACGCCGACGGCCGGTACGGTTCTGGTCATTGGGCTGACGTCCGACCAACGCTCGCTGATGGATTTGCGCACGATTGCGGACTGGACGGTGGGAAGGCGACTCCTCGCCGTGCCGGGCGTCGCCCAAATATCGACGTTCGGCAGAGATGTCAGGTCGCTGCAGGTACAGGTCCGCCCTGACGATCTGTTGCGTTTCGGCGTCGGCATGAACGACGTTCTGGCCGCCGCGCGGAAAGCCACCGGCGTGCGCGGCGCCGGCTTTGTCGACACGGCCAATCAGCGCATCATTCTGCAAACGGAGGGCCAGTCGTTGGCGCCCGAGCAGCTTGCCCGCACGGTGCTGCGGCATGAAGGCGCCTCGAGCGTTGTGCTCGGCGACGTCGCGGCCGTCGTTACCGCACCCGAGCCGCCGATCGGAGCTGCGCTGATCAATGGGCAGCCCGGGATCCTGCTCATGATCAGCCAGCAATACGGAACGAACACGCGGGATGTAACCAAACGTGTCGAATCCGCTTTGCATGAATTGCGGCCGGTGCTGGAAGCAGGAAAGGTCCGGCTCCACGCCAACCTGTTTCGCCCTGCGAACTTCATCGACACGGCGACCGAGAGCGTGCTTTACGCGCTGCTGATAGGCGGCGCACTGGTCATCATTGTTCTGTCTCTGTTTCTGTTTGATTGGCGCACCTCCGTCATCAGTTGCATGGCAATCCCGTTATCGCTGCTCGCCGCGGTGCTTGCCCTGCAATGGATGGGCGAGAGTCTCAACACGATGACGCTCGGCGGCCTTGCAATCGCGATCGGCGAGGTGGTCGATGATGCAGTGATCGGCGTCGAGAACGTGGTGCGCCGCCTGCGCGAGAATCGCCGATCGTCAGAGCCGCGGGCTGAGGCTCGCGTTGTGCTGGACGCAATGCTCGAGATGCGCGCCGCCGTCGTTTACGCGACCTTTGCGGGGCTGCTGGTCTTCTTTCCCATTTTCGCCCTTTCGGGAGTTGCCGGTCGCCTGTTCGGGCCGCTTGGCATCGCCTATATTGTTGCCGTGCTGGCGTCGCTCGTCGTCGCGCTGACCGTCACGCCGGCGCTGTCGATGTTTCTGCTTGTCGGCGGGGCGGCTCGGAACGAAGAGCACGAACCGCCTCTGGTGCGCTGGTCACGCCGTCACTATGAAGCGTTGCTCCTGCGGATCGGCCGCTTTCCTCGGTTGCTCATCGCGACAGCGGTCCTTTTAACCATGGCTGGAGTGGGGATGTTGCCATTCTTCCGCGGCACCTTCCTGCCCGATCTGAGGGAAGGCCACCTGATTTTGCACGTCTCTGCGATTCCCGGCACTTCGCTGGATGAATCGTTGCGCATCGGAAAGCTGATATCCGACTTGGTCCAAACCATCCCAGGCGTGCGCAGCGTGGCCCAACACGCGGGTCGCGCCGAGGCCGGCGTCGACACGGTCGGCCCGCACTCCAGCGAGTTCGAAGTCGACTTGCGGCCAGGCCTCTCCGGCGAGAATCAGGAGTTGGCGGAGAAGCGCATGCGAGCCATCTTGGCCAACTTTCCCGGCATTGCCTTCTCGATCAAGACCTATTTGACCGAGCGCATCGAGGAGACGGTATCGGGCTTCACCGCCGCGGTGGTCGTGAACGTCTATGGCCCCGATCTTGATTCCCTTGAGAATGTCGCCGGCGATGTTGCACGCGAGCTTGGTCAGGTTCCGGGCGCTATCGACATCCAGCAGCAATCTCCCCCGGGAATGCCGCAGGTCAATGTGACGCTCCGCCCGACCGATCTGCATCGGTGGGGACTTGATGCGGTGGAAGTCCTGGAGCTGATCCGGACGGCCTACCAGGGCGACGTCGTCGGTCAGGCCTATGAGGGCAATGTGGTCTTCAATGTAATCGTCAAACTGGACGAGCATGCCCGCGCCCGACTCACCCAGATTGGCGACATGCCGATACGGACGCCGAGCGGCACTTATGTTCTGCTGAAGCAGATCGCAGACGTCTACCAGACCTCCGGCCGCTATCAGGTGCTCCACAGTGACGCGCAGCGCGTCCAGACGGTGACCGCGAACGTCAGCGGGCGCGACCTCGAATCATTCGTTGCCGATGCCAAAAGGAAAATCGCCAGAACGGTCAAGCTGCCGCCCGGTGCCCATGTCGAGTTCGCTGGAACGGCTGAGGCGCAGGCTCGGTCCCGACGCGATCTCCTGGTGAATTCATTGCTGGCAGCGACCGGCATTGTCCTCCTGCTTTTGTTCGTCACCGGTCATTGGCGCAACCTTGTGCTGGTTTTGATCAACCTGCCGTTCGCCTTTGTCGGCGGGGTTTTCGCCGTCGCATTGACCGGCGGATTGCTCTCGCTCGGATCGATGGTCGGCTTCGTCACGCTGTTCGGAATCACGCTGCGCAACTCGATCCTGATGATCTCCCACTACGAGCATCTGGTGGTTCTCGAAGGCTGCGCCTGGGGCCTGGAGACGGCGATACGGGGCGCGGCCGACCGCCTCATTCCGATCCTGATGACCTCGCTGGTGACCGGCCTCGGTTTGATGCCGCTCGCGCTCGGCGCCGGCGAGCCGGGCCGTGAAATCGAAGGGCCGATGGCCATTGTCATCCTCGGTGGACTCTTGACTTCGATGGCGCTGAATCTTCTGGTCCTTCCGACCCTTGCGTTGCGCTATGCGCGCTTCGACAGCGATCAGCCGGATGCAAAGCGCGCGAAGGTGATGGCATCGTGACAGAGATCGGTGACCAGAGCGCCCCCGATAAAAACGGCAATCTAATGAGCCAAGGGCCGCCTCTCCCGAAGCTCGGTCATCGCTCGTCCGATTGCCCGGCGGGATATGGGCGCTGGGTTTCGTCAGCCTGACGGGCGGCTTACCCGCGTCCGCCTGCTGTCGCAATAACTTGCGGCGACGATACGGCAAGCCCTCACGGGCGGCCTTCGCGTTCGTGTGCCCAAATTAGGGGAACAAGCGCTCTACGTTTAATTTGAAGATCTCTTCTTGCTCGGCTCGAGCCGCGGTTTACCTGCCAAGCCTGCGGCCGGCGCGGCGCCGACGTTCGGCCCGATTGGCAGTCGGTCAATGCGTATGCCTCGCAAAGGATGGCGCCGCCGATCCGACGAGCCGATCCCGCTTCCCCGAGGACGCCAGCTTGTCACGCTCAAGGATGCTGGCGACTACATCACCAAACTACCCAAGGCCGAGCACGCTACCGCCGGAATGGCAAGCCGCGATACAAGCCTTGATCCTGGTCGCGGAATCCGGTGGCCCGACAACGCTCGCCCGGATTGGCGTCATGCCGGCGTTAAATCGGCGTGTCGAGCGCGTGTTCAATCCGGATCGCAAGGATCCGCTTTGGGGAAAGCGGAAACTGGCCAGAGATCGATGACCTAGCGTGGGTTCAAATGCTCGCCGCGCCTCAGGACTGACCGATCATGGGCTTCGATTGCGAGCGTCGACACCACGCCGAACGCCATAATGATCCACGCGGCCAAACCAGTATACCAAAAGAGAGTGTCGATCATGAGCCCACTCCTCAGTTTACGCGGGTGAGCCTAATATACGAGAAGCAATGGCCGATCTCAATTTTTCGGGGAGACCGGGCGAAATGCGCATCACAAGCGTACCGGCCGTCATGTCCGGCATGAGGATTGCATCGATCTAACGTAGGCCGAAGCCGACGGATGCACTCGGTGCATGGCTAGGCCCGGCGCGCCTCATACCCGGCAAGGGAGCGTCGGGCCGCTCATCCCTCAGGAGGGAGCCGAAATGGATACGCGTTTCATTTTCTCGGCGCTGGGTGGCGTGGTTTTTCTCGTCATTATTTTCGCGACCGTCACGACCGTCCGGTACATCTCGCATCGATCAGATTCGGACATTTCCCGGCCAAGCGGCGGCCTAGGCATTCCCTCGATCTGGCGCCATTCCTCCACTGGTTAGCCGTTGTCTCAACCATGGCGCTCGGCCTGGTTGAGAATCGGCTAGGATTAGCCTTTTCAGACGGGCTGCCAGCATGACTGAGCCTGATATTTTGAGCCGCAAGATTAAAGAGCTGATGGATTGGCAAAGGGTGGCTTGGCGGCGGGTTGCCGACCCCGCCGTCACACAATTTGAACGCCGAGAAATTCGAAACCACATCAAAGAGAGCGACGAAGCGCTGCGTCACTATTTGGGGATGATGTCGGAACAGCTCCGACGCCAGGCTCGCACCGTGGATGAGCGCGCATCCTCAATGATCGGCATCTACCGGATGTCGCGCCGTATTCCCGAATGGTGGCATGATCCATCGGGCGGCACGTTGGCGATCTTGTGCCGCCTTCTCCCGAACTTGACCCGTCGAGGCGCGGCGGGGTCTCTTCGCATGGTGCAAGGCGCAGGCGACTTGTAGCGCTCGCTGGGGTTCAAGAACGAAGCCCGACGCGCGACGATGTCCGGACGACACGCGTCGGGCCTGACCAAAGCTCTCGGATCACATCCCCAAGCATGACCGAACCGGATGTGAGGATGATTCGTGGCATGAGTTCCGATAGTGGCTGGGAACGTCCGTTCGACGATCCAATCCCGTATTAGTCGAAGACCACGCCGATCCGCTCCTCTTGGCGCCAGATGACGTGACAAGGAATGTGCGTGCCGTCCGTCCTAAAGACAGGGTTGAAACACTCGGGGATGTCGTGGGGATTAGTAACGTCGAGCGCCGCCCCCGAAATGGAAATGTTCCGGATTAAGCAGTTAATCGTGCCGCCAGCGAACTCAACCGCTCCAGACATCAGAACAGGCTTGCGAGGGATCGCGCGTCTTTCCATGAAGCTTTGATACATTGAAATTCTTAGAGATCTATAAAAGCGTGCCCATGAAATTCGTCGAGCCAACCCACCTCACTGATCGCGCCGCCGCCGCCCGCATGCTGGTAGAGATCGCCAACGAGGCGGTTAAGACGGTCGGATATACATGGAGCGCGTTAATGGCCCCTTCCTTACGGAAGGCGGCACGCGGACCAGTACCGCGCCGCCCTCGCCCGCGCGATCAAGTTGGGCTGGTTAAGGCTGCACGAGTCGGGCACCTACGTGAAGTTCATGGAGATGTTCGCGTCTGAGTCGTTCGGGCTGAAGGCGAAAAAATGAGTGGAATACTTCGCTTGGCCTAGCTTTCTAATTTCCCAACTCAGCAGACGGTGGCATCTTGCTGTGGGGTAGGTCAAAGCGAGAGTATCCGCTATGACCCACAAAGTGATTACTTTTGAATTCGTCGTTCCGACGGTGTTAGCAATTGCGCTGGGGATCGTGCTCTCGGTCGGGGCCGTCTATTTGACAGACAGATACCTCGGCCCCATCGAGCAAGCAGAAGCCTACTACGCCGCCGGCCGCTGATTTGCCGCCCCCTCACAGCAGCTTTCGTGCGCAGGTCAGACGCCATTTTCTCTCGGAACTAGTTTTCTTAGGTGGCGTTGGGGTGGCGAATGTGCGCTCTCACGACATTGCCCAGGGAGCACGCGAGCCCGAGCGGCTGGCCCTGATCTGGTCCCGCACATTCGCCTTTCATTTCTTCGCCTTCAGCTCCAGCGCCGTAACCAGAGAAAATCAATAATTGTAAGGACGAGCAACGGGATCAAGAACCATTGCCATTCGGTATAGCGTCCTCGCTTCAACTCGCGATCGAGGTCAGTTTGAACTGAATGCCTTACTTGACCTTTTCGATAACCTGCAAAAGCTTCCGTCCGATGTCGTTGGCGTTGACGCCATGATGACAATGTCCAGCGCAGTTGATCGTCAGCGCTATCCGATTCTTGAGCAACGGGACGACGGCCACTCATTTCCCCCTCGCCTTTTTCGCTGGCTTCTCGCCGGGATTTTTAGCCAGGATATGCAGCATCGCGTCGATCATGCCGCGGATAGCCTCGGGTCTTACGCAACCGGCAAGAACACCGTAGATTGTGAGACGGGGTAGGCTTTTGCCAGAGTATGCGGACACCATTGAAGTATGTCTCGGCTGGGTCCCATTTTGTTCAATCGGACTGCTGCCCCGTGGCGCAGGCTCTTCTCTCTGGTAGTTAATTGGCAGGCACCGAAGAGCCCGCACTGCGAACCAGCCTATCCGCCTTTTTCAGAGCGTAGGTATTTGCCGGCTGTTCTCTGGCGAAGAAAAATAACAGATGTCTCCTGTCAACGCGGTCTATGAGACCATCTATGGAAAAAAGAGGATCGTAGCTCACGGTCCTCCAGATATGCCTATTCGGGGGTACCGATATTATGCTCGAAATACTTCACCCGGTTCAAAGAAGCCAGATCACTATGTCGAGCTTTTCTCCGATTCAGATGCCATCGCACGAACCCGCTTGCTCGCCGTTGTCGATTATCTGAGTCGAATTCAGCAGAAGTAGCAGCTGTGCTCTCGTATATACTAGAATATGTTGCACTTTATTATCTCGGACTTTCTGGTGAAGAGGTTCGCGGTGCGGCGATGATAATCGCAATCCTCATCGCTGCGATGGTCGCTGTTGATTTTTTTGGCAAGGAGCTGCGCAAGGCCAAGTGAGCATAGGTTGTTGCCACCGGAGAGCGACCGGTGTTCTACTCCTTCCCGCGGCGCTCCGCCAAGATCTCTTCCACCACGCTTAGAACGCTGTCATCGGAGAGTCTGTTTGGACTTTTGACGCGATC
Organism: Bradyrhizobium sp.; assembly: GCA_052143915.1. Taxonomy (GTDB): domain Bacteria; phylum Pseudomonadota; class Alphaproteobacteria; order Rhizobiales; family Xanthobacteraceae; genus Bradyrhizobium. Next base: position 2,153 of record JBKQRS010000017.1, on the reverse strand, counting down.
AAACGAAAGCAACTGATCGAATTCGGACGGGGCGTAAGTCGATCCGTCGCTGTCGATGATCTGCACCATCCAGCCGGTCTTGAAAAGTCCGCGAGCTTTAGCCACGGTGGCCGTAGGTCCTATCCGAACCAGCTCGATGGTCTCACCGTCTTTGGAGGCGCGGATCATAAAAGTCATCAACAATATCTCGTCAGAAAATGCTGGTCGCGGCGCACAATACCAATCCGTGATCACAAAAGGGGTGGCTGCAAGCGGTTAAGAATTGATTCCTTCAAGAGGACGGTTCCTCCGCGCATCATCGCTTCAATCGTTCGCTAGGATGTAAAGCTGCCGAAGCTGCTTCTGAATCTGTTCGATGCGTCTGATTGTGAATAGGCGCCCAACATTGACCCCGTAGTCGTGAAGTCGATCAGGTACTTAGGATGCCGATCGGCGCTCGGACCCGACGCCGAGTGACATTCAAAAGGTTCCAAAGCCTCGATGCGACGCGCAATTGGGACTACAGATACCCAGCACAGCGAACCGCGTCCCCCCGGCGTGAACCGGCGGGCTTCGCCATGCCCTTCCGAAGTCACCCGATCCTCAAATTCTCCGCCGAAGTCTTCCCCTTGTTGGGCACTTCCTCATAGCTCACCTTTGCACCCCCATTGAGTGTGCTGAGCCCAGCTTTCTCGACCGCGGAGATGTGCACGAATACATCCTTGCTGCCGTTATCGGGCTGAATGAATCCATAGCCCTTTGTCGCGTTGAACCACTTCACCTTTCCGGTTGCCACCTTGGTGGTCTCCCATATCCGATAGGACCTCAAGACAACCTCATGCCGATTTGGAAGGCAAGCAAAACCCTCCGAGGTGAGCCGGCGGGCCCGGAATATGGGCTGGTGCCTAGCTTCCTTCCAAATATCCGCGAATTAACTCGCGTTGAGATCTCTGGAGGCGCATACTTAGACAACTAACGCTCGGCCTAGAATTGCCCATAAGCTGGGTAATATTCACCACCGGACCACACTGATAGACGCCCGCGCCACCGCGGGTGCGGGTGCGCTATCTCGAAAGAGGAGCAAATCTGATGTGTGACTATAGTCTGCATGCCGTGGCATCGCGTCCCGCCAAAGTTGGAGAGACGCTCATCACCACAACGTTCCCCAGGACCCCGACCCGTGGCTTTGCTGCAGAAGGCGAACCCGGGGTGGCGGTCTGCCTGCTTCCCGGAACCGAGTTAGCCTTCGAGCAAGACGTTAGGTACGCCCAGGGATGGATCTGGACGAGAACAACCAGCTTCCGCGTTGCCAAGTTTGGTGTGGTCGAACCAAATGTGCCGCATCGCCATCACGACGCGATCGAATTTCCCGATGGAAGCAATGTCCTGGTGACGCTGCTCGTCGAAGGCCAGCGAGCGACTGTGCTGCAATTGCCAGTTGTCCATCAGATATCGGAGCGCACCACAAAAGCTGAGGAGCACGGAAGCACACCGGCAGCAGCAGCTTCGGCCGCCGGCAGGTCCTGCGAAGTCCCGGCCATGCCTTCTGGCGTCAGCGCGACGAAGCCGGAGGCGTAGGCGGTCACTTTCTTCAGGTCGGGGACTGCGGGTAGTTCTTGAACAGATCGTAGGCTGATTGCCCAGCGTCATGAGCGAGCCCGGCCATGTAGGCGTGCCCGGCGGCGTAGTCGTCCAGACTGAGGGCGGCGATCCGGAACCGGTCGATGTCGTGCGGCGTGGTCGCGACGTGGTCCTCGGAGAGTCCATATCGGCAGAAACTGGTGTAAATCAGCGACCCGCGCCGCCGACTCCCAAGGTCACGATTGGACGCCGATTTGCAGTATCTCCCGAACGACTCGTCGGAATTGTGCTATATTTGGGCTTGGAGCGAAAGAACAGCGACGATGCACGGCATCCGCTGTACCGCTCCACCACAAAGCACATTACATCGGAGGTACGCCATGACACAGGTGATTGCTCTCTCGGTGAGTATCGCCGTTCTCGGAGGCATTTGGGCATTTCTCGCGCTCGGGCCCTTGAGCGGTTTCGTTCTCGTGTGGGCGGGCTTCATTGGCTGGGGGTGCTTCTTCCACAGCGGCGCCAACACCAATGCACTCGTCAAGACGATCATCGGCAATGCCTATGGTGCGCTGGTCGCATGGGTCGCTCTGTTG
>JBKQRS010000016.1:0-2553 GCA_052143915.1 Bradyrhizobium sp. | reverse complement strand
GGTTCGCCGAAACGGTCCTGCCGGACGACGAAGGCGTGCATCCTGGCCGGGACCTGTCCAAGCGGAGGACGGTCTCCTAGATTGCAAAGCTCAGGTGATTTCACCACTGGTCCCTCCCGATATTGATCAAACTGGGCGGAAGATTCCTCGCATTTTAATATTTGTCAATCAAATATGACATTATATCACCTCCATGGACAAGACGGCTTAGACGTCGGCATCTTTCTGCCTGCGCCATTCCTGCGCGGCGGCGTATTTCTCCTTGAGATAGAGCATTTGACGATCGAGCCCGGCCACGGCGCGCTCGGGTTGCCGGGCCTTAAGCGCGTCGTAGATTGCCTGGTGCTGCTCGACGATGAGCCCGCGCTCGCGAAACCTGTAAACCACGAGGTTGAGCACGGGTTGGAGGACCTCGATCACCGCCGACATCAGGAAGCGCAGAACGGGATTGTCGGTGGCTTCGACTATCAAGCGATGAAACCGGACATCAGAGGCGCAGAACTCGACGTCTGTGATCGCTGTATCGCATTGGATGTGCAATTCGGTCACCATCGCATTCAGTTGGCCCTCCGTGCGGCGCTCCGCAGCGAGCCGGCAGCACACGCGTTCCAATTCGTGCCGAGCCTCAACAATGCTCGACAAGTTGAATTCGCCGACGCTGACCAGCACCGATGTCATGCTCGAAAGCTGATCGCGGATCTCCTCGTGGCTAGGTTTCTTGACAAAGCTTCCGCCAGCGGGGCCGCGCCGCGTCCATATCAGGTTTTGCGCCGCGAGTCGTTTGAGTGCCTCGCGGATGGTCGGCCGGGATACGCCAAAACGCTCGGCAAGCTCTTCCTCGGTCGGAAGCCGTTCGTCGACCTTGAGGCGCTGTTCCATGATCGCGTCGCGGATGCTGGTGGCGATCTGCTTCGCAATGCCCTCAGTATTGAAATTCTGATAATTTATCGACATCAAGCCTCCGATTGCATCCAGAGCATGAACCGAGCTGGACGTCCGCTCATCGACGGATTTCCGTCCCGTAAATCGGATGCAGGTCAGCTGGCGACATAACATCCGGACGTTACATAGCACAATTCCAACTTACGTCTATTATATATTTGATTGACATTTTAATCAGAAACTCGGAAGGTTCTGTTCAACTCTTGCCCTTAAGCCGTGAAGGGGCAGCAAGCGACGGTTTGTTCATCGCAAACCAGGATCCACAGGAATGCAGTACGAGACGATCGAGACGAAGGACGCGGAGCGGGCACGATGGGTCACCCTAAACCGACCCAAGGTCTATAACGCCTTCAATCTGCCGCAGTACCGCGAACTTCGCGCCGCCCTGCTCGAGGCCGAGGCTGACGACGCGATCCGATGCGTCGTCATCAGCGGCGCCGGAAAAAATTTTTCCGCCGGCAACGACCTCACCGCAGCGCGCAGCAAATCCGGCGCGAAGACCTATTCCGGTCCCCGCGGCTTCATCACCATCGGCAACGAGACCTGCTGGACAATCTGGCGACTGAAGAAACCGGTAATCGCCGCGGTGGAAGGCTTTTGCCTCGGGGGCGGCTTTGAACTGGCGATGGCGTGCGATTTCGTGCTGGCCGATCCGGGCGCGTGTTTCGGCGAGCCGGAGGTGCGTGTCGCCGATGCGCCCCCATTCTTCATCACGCCCTGGATCATGGGAATGCGGCAGGCAAAGCATCTGCTGCTCACCGGAGACGTCATCACGGCGAGCACCGCGCTGAGCTATGGAATCCTCACCGAGCTTTGCAAGCCGGGGCAACTGGAAGATCGCGTAAAACACCTCGCCGGAAAGATGGCGGCGTTCCCACCCGAAACCTGGTACTTCAACAAACAGGGCGTGAACCGGGTCTACGAAATCATGGGGTTCCACGCCAGCATCGATCTTGGCGTCGATATTTTCGCTACGATCAAGACCACGCCGAATGCGCTCCGGGACGAACTGACTGAACGAATAGACCGCGACGGATTCGCGTCAGCGATCAAATGGGCGCAAGCCCGATATCCATCCTGATGGGCACCCACACGATTTTAGTCGCGGGGTATTGCTTCCGCGCCATCCCAATCCCGATAGCGATGCGACATAGCCAGCGCGATCGGCGACGAGAATCACGGTTTAGCGATGGCGCAAACTGTTGCATTGCTAAGATCGAACACGCGGCCGGCATCAGCGAAGTCGATTTGCTCGAACTCGAGATGGTGCCGAATCGCACCGTCAAGTCGCCCCCGATCGCCGACGCACCGATCAGTCTCAAGCGCGTGCTGCACGATGTCACCGAATTTGGCGAGCTTAAAAGTCAATTGTTCATCGGCCGGGAAATGATGTTCCATATTCGAGATGAATTATTCTCCGATGGAAAAATTGAAACCACTGCGCTCCGGCCGATCGCCGGGTTCGGAGGTCCACATTAGGCAAGCCTCGGGAAAATCACGACGATGAAGCTCATAAAGCTCACGCCGAAGTCGTGAGCACGACCACATCAAGGAGGAGATGGCCATGGAAAAAGATACGGCGCGCAGTTGGATCATTGTCGTAGTTCTGGG
>JBKQRS010000015.1:0-3153 GCA_052143915.1 Bradyrhizobium sp. | reverse complement strand
GGCCACCGTGCTGGGTGCACTTATCCCGATCGCCGGCCCGCTGCTTCGCGTTTGGACCGGGAAAGCCGTCGCTATTGAGACCCAGGGCGTACTGGTCGTGCTCACCGTTGCGGGAATGCTGGGGTGTGTCTCGAACGTCTTTTCGTACTATCTTCTGGCCAAGGGGCGGTCACGCTCAACAGCTTTGATCGCGCTAACCACAGCCCTCGTTACGCTCGCCACCAGCGCTGCGGTGCTGCCGCACTTCGGCTGGCAGGCGGCAGGCTGGAGCGCCTGTCTAGGCATGATCGCGCAGATCGTCGTCACCTTGTCCTCGCTGCGGCAGGACTTCGGCTTGTTGCGCATATGGCCCCGCGTAGCCCACGTTGTCTTCCTGCCACTGGGAACGGGCATCATCACGGCGATCATATTGCGCTATTTCGTGGCGGACCGATTATTCGAGCAAGCGCCGCGCTGGTGGTTCGTCGCCGGATCATATGGCGTGGCGGCGGGCATTATCTTCGTCGTTGTCGTCGCTGTTTCAAGAATCGGACCCTATGGCGAGACGTGCTGGCGGGATGTGCGGGCGATTTTCAGCCGTTTTTCACCCGGGAAAGCCGTCTAGGCATGTGCGGAATTGCGGGTATTGTTAAGATTCGTGGCCAAGCGGTGGCGCAGGCTGAAATCGAACGGTTGACGGATCTAGTAGCACATCGCGGTCCGGACGGAGCCGGCTACTGGTTCAGTGCGGAACGGAACGTAGCACTCGGTCACCGGCGGCTGGCCATCATCGATCCCGGCCCGGGCGGTTACCAGCCCATGCTGTCGAGTTGCGGCCGTCACGTGATCATCTTCAACGGTGAAATCTACAATTTCATCGAGCTTCGCCGTGAACTCGAGGCATTGGGCACGAGCTTCCGAACCCAATCGGATACCGAAGTGATCCTCGCGGCGTGGCGAATGTGGCAGGAGGGAATGCTGTCGCGCTTCAACGGGATGTGGGCGCTGGCGATATTCGATACCGAGACCAAGGAGTTGTTTCTCGCGCGGGATCGTTTCGGTATCAAGCCGCTCCTCTATGCGATTTCGCCCGAGCGTTTCGTGTTCGCTTCGGAGCAGCGCGCCCTGGTGCAAAGCGGATTGATTACGCCTTCGATTGATATCGATGTGGCGCGGAGATTGATGGTCGATGCCTTCGGGGTCGAAGGCGGCGAGCGCACGCTGTGCCGCGAGGTGCGTCGGCTGCAGGCCGGGCATTGCATGCGGTTACGAGGCGGTCGGGCGGAAGTCCGCCGCTGGTGGTGTACCCTTGACCATCTGCCGCAGGTTCCAAATACGGAGGCTGAACGGGTCGAACGCTTCGGTGAGTTATTTCGCGATGCGGTCGCCCTGCGGATGCGCAGCGATGTGCCGATCGGAACCTGCCTTTCCGGAGGCTTCGACTCGTCCGCCGTCATTTGCGAAATGTCGGCGCATGCAAAAGCAGGAATGGGGCCGCGCGACAGCGCCGCCTGGCGCCACGCCTTTGTGGCGACCTTTCCGGGGGCCTCGAATGACGAGCGGCCGATGGCGGAGCAAGCGGCAGCGTGGGCCGGCGTCGATCCGACGATCCTGGAAATCGTTCGCCAGGATGCCCTGACGGACATCGACCGCATCCTCGAGGATATCGATGACGTCTATATTTCGCTGCCGAGCGCCGCGTGGCTACTCTACCGCGAACTCAGGCGCGAGAAGGTGCTGGTTTCGCTCGATGGCCATGGCGCCGACGAGTTGATGGGAGCCTATCTTCAGGAAGGCCAATCGGGGGTCTTTCGTCTGAAAAACTTTCTCGCTGGCGCCGCCTCCAGCTCGTCATTGGTGAATCGATGCGTCGACACGTTGCGCGCAATGATGGTTAAGAGTAAGGGATATTATTTCTTGCGTGGCGGGCTCAGCGCCATTCCACCTCAGCTTGATCTTGTCGGCGACGATGATGTTCTGCCGCGCGAATGGGGTGCGTTGAATCGGCGCCTTTATCGAATGTTTCACGCCACGGTACTGCCGACCATCCTGCGCAACTTCGATCGCGTCTCGATGGCGCACGGCGTCGAAGTGCGGATGCCGTTCATGGATTGGCGCCTCGTCACCTACGCGATGGCGCTTCCCGAAGCGAGCAAATCAGCCGGCGGCTTCACCAAGATGGTCGCACGGCGGGCGATGGAGGGTCGGATGCCCGAGTCGATCCGCATGGGACGCCGCAAGGTGGGGTTCAATTCGCCGATGCCGGAATGGTTGAACGGACCGCTTGCGGGCTGGACGGCTTCGTTGCTCGATCGGAAAGTGCCGGTGTTTTCCGAACTCGTCGACGATGTCAGGTTGCGTCGGGCGGTCGACCGCCTGGCGGTATCGAAGACGTGGGACTGGGAATCGGTGGGACGGATTTGGCCCTATCTGAATATGAAATGGGCGATGGAAAGGGCGGCCTGAGACATGCGCCTTTTTCAAAACGGCGGTCTCTATCCGTCGTATCTGGCCCGCCTCGACACTCTGGCGTCCAACGCGTCCGGATTCGAACAACGCCGTCGCATCTTCCTAGACGATGGGTACAACGCGCTACATTTCCTGGAACCGGTGTTGGCCGGCGACCCGGCTGCCTTCTTCACCAACGGTGATGACAACACCCTGCAGCGATTATGGGCGCGCGACCACGGAATTCGTGCCGGCGCCTTGGCCAAGGATATTTTGCTGGCTCAGATCGAGCACCACCGGACCGAAGTGTTCTACAATCTGGATCCCGTGCGGTTCCCCAGCGCTTTCGCGCGCAAGCTGCCGGGATGCGTCAGAAAAACCCTATGCTGGCGGGCCGCACCGTCGGGGCAAGCGGATTTGACAGCCTACGGCGCCGTGCTGGGAAATTTTCCGTCGATCCTGGATTCCTGGCGCCGCAACGGCTGCCGCGCCGAGTTGTTTTTCCCTGCGATCATCCCGGCAATGAATCAGTATGGACATGGCGAGCGTCCGGTCGACGTGCTTTTCGTCGGCGGTTACACTCGGCATCATTCCTCGCGCGCGAAAATTCTCGAACAGGTGGCAAGTCTCGCCGAAACCCGGCACGTTGTTTATTGTCTCGACGCCTCGCGGCTGACCCGGCTTGCGGAAAGCTTGTTCGGCCGCTTGCTGCCGCTGGGCAAGCAA
>JBKQRS010000014.1:0-47263 GCA_052143915.1 Bradyrhizobium sp. | reverse complement strand
CGTGCCGCCGCTGATCGTGGACCCCGCCAGATCGAGCGTCGAGGTGGCGTCGACCTGGATGACGCCATTCGTGGTGACGTCCGCGACCGTGACACTATTGGTCACGGTTTCTCCGCTAAGCACCAGGAAGCTGTCGCCCGTCACCTCGATCATCCCGGTATTGGTGACCGGCGTGGGATCGATCGTCAGCGTGCCGCTGGTGACTTCAATGTTGCCGGAGTTGACGATCGCCGCACCGGTGATGAAGCTGATGCCGGTCGAATCCATCACGCCGGAGACATTGATCGTGCCGCCGTTGATGGTGGCGTTCTTCAGGTCCAGCGTGCCGGTAGTGGCGTCGATCTCGCCATTGTTGGTGATGATCCCGGTCAGGTCCAGCGTGCCGACCGAAGCCGTTACCTTGACGCCGCTGAGAATGGTGACGCCGCTCAGGGTGCTGTCGGTATTGCCGGTCGCCGTCCCGATCGTGCCGGGTCCACCCAGCGCGCCGCCATTGACGATGGCGTCCACGAAGTCGAGTGTACCGGTGGTGGCGTCGATCTCGCCGTTGTTGGTGATAATCCCGGTCAGCTCGAGTGTGCCGACCACCGCGGTCACCAGCGTGTTGCTGTCAATGGTGACGCCGTTCAGCGTGCTATCGATATTGCCGGCCGCCGTGGCAATCGTTCCGTTGCCATCCAGCGTGCCGCCCTTGATGGTCGCGTTCTCCAGGTCGAGCGTCGCATTCTGATCGATCAAAAGCAGCCCGGAATTGGCGATATCGACCAGAACGTTGAGCGTGCCGCCGGATACTTCGATCGTTCCCGTCTCGGCATTCGAAACGCTGCTTTGATCTTTGAAATCACCGCCCCCGCCAAGCGTAATGAGACCGGAATTCAGCAAAGAGCTCTGATTCAAGAGTTCGAATTGGCCGCCGACACTAACGATGCCCGACTCCAAATTGTTCAGCACGCCATTGTTAAAAATGGTCAGCGTCTCGCCGATCGTCAGGATGCTGTGATTGATCACCTCACCGCCGGTCGTATTGTTGGCGTTTAATGTTAATGTTCGCGCAACCGCCGGCGTCGCAATTGTCACATCGTAGAGGCCGCTACCGCCAGGAATATTTTCGGCGGGAATAATAACATCGTCAGTTGCCGCAGGAACCGTGCCGGAATTCCAGTTCGATCCGACGCTCCATAGATCTCCGGTTGGATGAATCCACTCAACGACGCTGGGACCACTGATCGTTATCGTGAATTGGGCGTCGGCTTGCTGTTCGAACGGCAGGAAGTTGTTGTTGACGACCGCGTCGTAGGTCAACGTCAGCGTCTCGCCACCGGTCAGGAAGTTGAAAGCGCCGTCTGCGACACTGTAAGTCCAGGTTGCCGTACCATTATTATGGTTGCTGGGACTGGGGGTCACAACAAGCTGGGCTTCTACCGCGGCAATTTGCTGAGACGTCAGGGTCGCCGTGATGTCGTTGTGTTGAGCGTCCAGGAGTTTCAGCGAAACAAAATGCGTCGTCACCGTCGGACGATCACCGGCGTTGATGTCGGTAAAACGGATCGGGCCGGATACGGAATCGACCCCGGAGCCCAGCGCCGTGCCGGTACGCGCGGTAAGGCTGTTCCCGGAAGCGACAATAGTCGGCGCCTGATCGACGTGAGGAACAAAGATGGCCGGCGTTGAACCTGAGGGAGACGACGAATCGAATGCCGAATTATTCTGGTTCACAATAAAGGGGGTGGCGGTCACGCCGCTCGCCAGCTTGATCGGCGCCAACGCTTGCGGGACTATCGAATCTGTAAAATGAGTGTTCGACTGGGGGTTTGGGTTATCCGAATACTTCAGCGAGAACACGTCAGTGATGAGCTTTTGGATCTCAGGCGACAGCGGATTGGTCGTTTGGCTCAGAATGCCGTTGCTGATGTTGATCTGCTGGCCGGCCGTGTCAACGACGGCGAGCGGGGTGAGCGTCGTCTTGTCGAACAGAATGTAGGAGCCGGTGGTCCCGTCCGGCTCGACCAGGACCTGGAACTTGGCGTCGGGCGTGCCACCCTGGCCGGGCACGGTAAAATCGATCTCGACCAGCACCGCGGTGCCGCGGATGCCCATGGTCGCGACCGGCGTGTCGACCTTCATGTCGCCGTGTTTTGCGGTCTCGCCGGCGACAAACGTAATGGTGCCTGCCACCAGGCTGAGCAGCGACGAATTGTTCGACCCGTTCGGGTCGTAGACCATTTCGTTGAGCACCATTCGCGCATTCGACGACAGACCGAACACGGTGCCGTCGATAAAGCTAATGCCGAGCGTCGAGTTCGATCCGGACTGGATCACGTCGCCTTTTTCGACGTTGTCGCCGTTGTTCAGGATAACCGAGACGCCGTTGCGGATCGCAGTCGCAGTGCCGACGAGTTTGGTTACATGACCGATGACATGGCTGACGCTGGCACTGCCGTCCGCCTGCGCGTACTCGACGTGGCCAGTCAGCGCGTTGACAAGATCACCGGAAAGATGCGCGCCGTCGGGCGATGACAGCGCCGCGCGCTTCTCGGCCTTGAAATAATCATGCAGCACCAGTTCCTGATCGTCCTTGGAAAGGATCAGATCGACGCCGGACCGTTTGAAATCTCCGTTGAAAAGCAGATGCGCGTCCGGGACGATGATCGCGTCCGAAGGAGCGTGGGTGGCGTGAACCGTCTGGACGTGGACGTGGCCGTGATCGTTCGAATGCAGGCCAGAGCCGTCAGCGGTAACCTTGGCGTCGAATTTGCCAGAGTAATTCAAAGGGCCACCGCAATGGTTAATAATTATATAATTTCAATGATCTAAGCTTCCTTATCATTGGGAACCGCATTGCGAAACCATCCACTGCTTGTATGCAAATTTCTTCGCCGGCCGCGCAGCGAGGGTTTGCCCTGCCGAATACTTTGTCGTCAAAGTATTCGATCTTTATTCGGCTGAAATACTAACGGCCATTTGCCAGAAATCATGCCGCCTGATGTATTCGTAAGTATAGAATCAGGCGCGTATACCTTCTTTAGCTTCACCCCGTATTTCCACGGGGGACACTGCGCCAATTTCCAAGCTAAAACTGTGATCTAGATAACAATGCGCCCAACTTTCGACTAATTAGCCATATCCCGCGGAAAAGTGACGTCCGATACAACCATGACACGTCCTTTGCGGGGCTTTCCCGCGTCGGAACGTGAAATCCGTAAAATTTTCCGCAAAAAAGCGAGGCGGATTTCAGCCTGTTCAGCACTTTCCCGCCGGCCGCGGCCGACTTTAAGCCGAATAAAAGCCCCACAGCCGATCATCCCCAGCTGAAATGATCTGGTCACGCGCGGGCTAGCGAGCCTCGCCGATGCCCGGACAGGGGGCATCAGATGGGATTGTTCGGTCATTCACAGATATGGCGTGTCGTTCTGCTCGCCTGGGGCATGATCTGGTTCGGACCCGCGGCGCAGCTCACCGCCGGCACGTTGATTTCGCCCGGCGCGCTGGATCTGATCCGCAAATCCGCCGAGCCTTTCGGGCTGTTCGCTTCGAAACTGTCTGGCGGCGGATTGTTGGAAAAATGGCTGGGTGTCGAGCGCAAGCTCGACGATGAGAGAGTGCAACTGGCGCTTTGCGACGGCGACCGCACGCGCTGCGTATCGCCGGCTGCCCTGCAATTCCTTGCCATCGTGGACGATGCAAGAGCCCGCGAGGGACGGGCCCGCCTCGGTGAGATCAATCGCGCGATCAATCTGGCGATCAGGCCGATGAGCGATATGGCCCAGTATGGCCAGATCGACGTGTGGAGTTCGCCGCTCGTCACCTTCGCCACGGGCGCAGGAGACTGCGAGGATTATGCGATCGCAAAGTTCGTGGCGCTGCGCATGGCCGGGGTCTCACCCGACGATCTCAGGATTGTCGTCATGCGCGATACCATCCGCGGCGAAGACCACGCGGTTGCGATGGCGCGGCTGGACGATCACTGGCTGACGCTCGATAATCGCCGCATGGCGATGGTCGAGGACGCCGATGTCAGGAACTATCGGCCGCTGTTTGTCATCGATGGTCGCGGCGTCATGCGGTATGAAGAAATGCCCCCGCCTGCCAGCATATCCCGCCAGGAGTCCGCGCCGGCAATGGCGGTGAATTTTGCGGCCCCGACCGGCCTGATGTCGCCATCCAACTAGCCATCCGGATCCCGGGAGGGCTTGCGGGGATTAGCCGTTCCGGCAGGCCGGCGTTGGCGTGATCGGTGAATTCCAGGCGCGGCCACGACCGGCCGGGTCTGCGGTCATTTGTCGAGGCATTCACTGATATACGCAGCTCGATCCCTGCGCAGGACCTTGGCCTCGTCCGCCTTCTTTGAGCACGCGAACAGCTTGATTTGCTCCGCGCGCCGCTTTTCGGCAACGGCACGATATTCAGGAGCAACGGCATTGGGATCAACCAGTTTTTGCGCCGCGCTGGCACCGAACCACGACGCAAGGATCAAGACCATGCCCAGTCGCACGGCAAATCCCGCGGACGATTTACGCACAGCTGCGCTGACCCGAGGGGTTCTCATCCGAGGGGTTCTCATCATTGTCTGAAAATCATCATTGCTTCAAAATAATCCGTTGATCTGAGACGCCCCGGTTCGGCGTCCCGACAATATGGCCATGCTATCACAGCTGCAGCCGGCATCAAATCTGGCGGTTAACACGCGGTGCCCGGCAATAATTTCATTTCGCGGCGACGTTCGAGAAGCTACCATGGTTGGCACCATAGTTTAATTCTTTTCCCTGGAGATCGGGATGCGGGCAATTGTGCTGGCTGTCTTTGCAATCCAGATCGGGCTGACGCACCCCGTACGCGCAGAAAACCCGTCGGATTCGAACCGGTCGATCACCGATATCCTCCCGCTTTTTGTCAAAAACCACTGTGAGGAAATCAAGGACCCCGCGGATCAGGTGTTCTGCGGCGATCCCGAACTCAACGCCGCCGCCTCCAGGCTCAGCAGTGCGATCGCCGAAAGGCTGAACAGGCTTCCGAACCGCCGCCTCGCGATCGAGGAAAACGCTGAATGGATCAGAGACCGCAATTCAAGTTGCGGGATTTTTGGAAGGCAAAGCGTTGCGAGCCGGGACGTCAAATCCGTCAGGGACTGTCTGTTGAGGGAGACCAACGAAAGAATCGAAATATTGGTCGATCCGAACTTCGATTGCCTCGCTACCAATACGACCGCCGGCGTGTTGATTTGCAGCGATCCGACCCTGGCGCTTGCAAAGACCGAACTCAACGAGCTTGCCCTGGGGTTGATCGCCAGGTTGAAGGAAAACGAGGCCCGGGAAGCGCTTGCCGAATTCGAACGATGGACCAGGGAGCGTGACCGCAAGTGCGACCTCGAGGGCAAGGACAATGTGCCGCTGCAAGAGCTGTCGTCGTCGGAGGGCTGCCTGGCGGATTATTTCACCCGGAAAGTAGCCGAGGTCGTTGCAGCCAAGGGAGACCCGAAAAAGGTTTTCGGACGACATCAGGTTTCCGCCGTGCCGAACGCCGATGCGGTCGACTTGTGTGTCGCGCAAATCCACCAGGCCAATGCCTGCGAAGACTTTCTCGCGGTCAATCGCATCTTTCAGATCAACAGCGAGGTGGCCGAGAAGGACGCTGAGGTAGTCGCAGAAGTCGAAATGGTGGTCCTCTCTCCCTTTACGGCCTGCAGTCCGATCGCATCGAGTTGCACGGGCACGTGCTGGGACTTGAGATCGGGCAAGCCAAAGCCGACGCCCGGAAGCCGGGACAATTTCCTGGTAGGGTACCGATTGAGAATTGAAAAGTCGTTCGCGTTTCAGAAGACCGACGGCGGCGGCTGGCGCTGCAATCCGGCCGCGCTGCAGCCGGTCGAGGTCGGGGTTGCCCTGAGCGGTCCTTGAGGTGCGACGCGCGATTATTCCGGAGCGCGGCAAATTCCCAGATCCTTGGTATGCCACGCGATCCATTTGCTTACTCGTCAATCCAAGCCATCGAGCTGTTTTTGCGATGTTGCACCGCGTCTGAACGCGCCCTGCATAAAACGATGGCACAGGTTTTCTCTTTTGAGCCGTTTCCAAATCAAACACCACTGCATCGAGAGGCAAACGCGGCCTTCTTCGCTTTCGCATTCGTTTTCGTATTGACGCTTTTCGATTTCAGGAAGATTGTCCACGCGCAGCGTCAAAAAATAGGCGCGCATACACTGGGAGGGAATGCATGATCCGCATCGCGCTTGCCGCAGGCCTTGCTATGCTCGTTCCGTTTGGTGCGAGTGCTCAAACCACTGATCAGTTGATCAAGGGTGCTACCGATACCTCTAATGTGCTCAATTATGGCATGGGATATAATCTGCAGCGGTTCAGTCCGCTCACGCAGATCAACAAGGACAATGCCAAGAATCTCGTTCCGGTATGGAATTACAGCCTCGCCGATGATCGAAGCGAAGAGTCGCAACCGATCGTCTACCAGGGCATCATTTACGTCACCACCCATGCCGCCACGATAGCCGTCAACGCAAAGACCGGCAAACAGGTCTGGAAGACCAAGGTCGAGTATCCAGCCGAAACGCCCCGGATCGTGTGCTGCGGCATCATCAATCGGGGTGCCGCGATCTACGACGGCAAACTATTCCGCACCACACTCGACGCCAATGTGATCGCGCTCGATGCCGCCACAGGCAAAGAGCTCTGGCGTCAAAAGGCCGCCGACATCAAAGAAGGCTATTCGATGACGGTGGCTCCGCTCGTCGCAGACGGGATCGTGTTGACCGGCATCTCGGGAGCAGAGTTCGGCACGCGCGGTTTCATCGACGGATGGGATCCGGCGACCGGCAAGCATCTGTGGCGCACCTATACGGTACCCTCGCCGGACGAACCTGGCGGCGATACCTGGAAGGGCGACACCTGGAAGCTGGGTGGCGGTTCGACCTGGATCACCGGCTCTTATGACCCAGAGCTGAATACAGTTTACTGGGGCATTGGCAATCCGGGGCCGTTCAACGCGGCCGTGCGCCCGGGCGACAATCTCTATACCTGCGCGGTCCTCGCGCTCGAACCCAAGACCGGCAAGATCAAGTGGCACTATCAGTTCTCGCCGAACAATCCGTTCGACTATGATTCAGTCGCGGAGATGGTGCTTGCCGATCTCAATGTCGCCGGCAAGCCGACCAAGGTGCTGATGGATGCCAATCGTAACGGCTTCTTCTATGTGCTCGACCGGACCAACGGGAAACTGCTCGCAGCCAATCCCTACGTGAAGGTCAATTGGGCTTCCGGCATCGACATGAAGACCGGCCGCCCGATCGAGACGGACGTCACCAAGGACGCCCGCGACGGCAAGAAGGTCACCGTCTATCCGTCGATCCTCGGCGGCAAGAACTGGGAGCCGATGTCGTTCGATCCGCAGACCGGACTGGCCTATGCCAATACGCTGGCTTTCGGCGGCCACTACAAGACGATACCGGCAACCTACAAGGCTGGCGAATGGTATGTCGGCATGGATCTGACCGACGTCTGGGAATGGGGTGACGGACCGCGCGGTCACCTCAGGGCCATCGACCCCTTGAGCGGAAAGACGAAGTGGGAAGTGCCGAGCGATATCCCGCGCTTCTCGGGCGTGATGTCGACGGCCGGCGGGGTCGTGTTCTCGGGCCAACTGACCGGCGAGTTTGAAGCCTTCGACGCCAACGACGGCAAGAAGCTGTGGAGCTTCCAGACCGGTTCGGGCATCGAGGGGCAGCCGGTGACCTGGCAGCAGGACGGTGTCCAGTATGTCGCTGTCACCAGCGGCTATGGCGGCGTCTACTCGATCTTCTCCGGAGATGAGCGGCTCGCCAAGGTTCCGGCCGGCGGTTCACTGTGGGTATTCGCGGTAAAGAACTGATAGCGGATACGCACGTGACGGAGAGAGTCTACTTGCGGACGGCGGCGTTTTACGCCGCCGTCCTGGCGACCGTTATCGTTGGCATGACGATACCGGCCACCGCACAGCAGCCAAGCGGCAACGGCGATCCGGCACAAATCGACCTCGGCAAGCAAACCTATGCGCAGAATTGCTCGCATTGCCACGGCCCCAACATGGTCAATGGCGGCACCATCACGCCTGACCTGCGCACATTTCCCAACGACTGGACGCGCTTCGTCACCACGGTCAAGCACGGCAAGAACGGCAGAATGCCGCCCTGGGGTGACCTTCTGAGCGAAGAGCAGATCGCCGATATCTGGGCCTATGTATCTAGCCGGAGGAATCCATGAGAGCCATTGCGGCATCGGCTGCGGCACTTCTCCTTGCGGCGACGGCCACGACGGCGCGCGCGGTCGAGGAGCCGTTCAAAATCTGTCTCGAGGAGGATCTGCCTCCGCTTTCGGCACATCATCGCGGCACCCCCGACAGCGGGTTTGACGTTGCGCTCGCAAAAGCCATCGCCGACCGGCTCGGCCGGCCGGTGAAAATCCAGTGGTTCGAAAGCAAACTCGACGAGGATTCGAGCCCGGCCCTCGAAGCCAATGCCCTGCTCTCGGACGGCCGATGCTCGCTGGTCGGCAGCTACGCCTTGACGAAGGACTCGCTGGTGGTGCCGGGCGTCAAGACCGCGAAGCTACCCGATTTCGAGGGCGCCACACGCGATGATCGCCGGCGCCGCGTGACGCTGGGCGTGCTTGCGCCAAGTCAACCATACATCTATTCGGCGTTGACGGTCGTTCTCGGTCCGAAGGCACGCGAGCGCCACATCGACGGCGTCGGCGATCTTGCCGGACTGCGCCTGGCCATCGAGAGCGGAACGCTCGCCGACGCCATCCTGATGACCTTTGACAAGGGACGGTTGATCGACAACATCACGCATCTGGTCCCAGGCCGGGACGATCTCATCGGTGGAGTCGATCGCGGCGACTTCGACGCCACCCTGCTCGACCTGCGCCGGTTCGACGCTTACCGCGCTGCCCATCCCGACACCAGGCTCGCTGCCTCCGGTTACTATTATCCGGTCGGCGCCAATCGCGGTTATGTCGGCCTCGCCAGCAATCCGGACCTGCTGGCGGCGGTCAACAAAGCGCTGACCGGCCTGCAGGCCGACGGAACCATTGCTGAGCTCGGCCGGACCGCCGGCCTCACCTATCTGCCCCCCCGCGAGCCGGCGATCCTCGGCGACGTCTGGCTGCAGATACTTCAGAAGTGATCGGGGTCTTTCACCCCGGCATGACAATTTTACCGGCCGGCGCGCATTGACGGAATTTGCAGTTTTCGATTCACCGCGCCGAAATAGTTTTTGGTCCATGGTTGGCTTGCCGCTCGCAAACCAGGATCGTCCCGACATCATGACGCCCGATCAATCCGCCCTCGAGGTGAGAGGGTTAACAAAGCGTTTTGACCGCCTCGCGGTCGATGCGCTCGATCTCACCGTCCGCGTGGGTGAATTCTATGCCCTGCTTGGGCCAAACGGCGCCGGCAAGACGACGACCTTGCGGATGGTCGCCGGGCTGTTGCGGCCCGATGCCGGCTCCGTCTCGGTGCTCGGCATCGATGCGCTCAACGACCCGGTCGCGGCCAAGCAGATCACGGCATGGGTATCGGACGAGCCGATGATCTACGACAAGCTTACTCCGCTGGAATACCTCGAATTTGTCGCCGGGCTCTGGGGCATCGACCCGTCTGTCGCGGAGCCATCCGCGCGCGATCTGCTCGCCTCGCTCGGCCTGGAACCGAACCTGCATGAGCGCTGCGAGGGATTTTCCAAGGGCATGCGCCAGAAAGTCGCGCTGGCGGGAGCGCTGGTACACAATCCCCGCCTGATTATCCTCGACGAACCGCTCACCGGCCTCGACGCGGTGTCCGCGCGCCATGTCAAGGGATTGCTCGGAGAACGCGTGCGCGCCGGCTGCACCGTCATCATGACCACGCATATTCTGGAAGTGGCCGAACGCATGGCCGACCGCATCGGCGTCATCGCCTCGGGCCGGCTCGTCGCCGAAGGCACGCTGGCGGAGCTGCGCCAGCAGAACGGGAAAAACGACACCAGCCTCGAAGACATGTTCATCGCGCTGGTCGACACCGAAGCCGAAGCCGCATGAATTCGACCGCGCTGACCTGGTTTGCCCGGCATGAGATCCGGCTGGCATGGCGCGAATGGCTCGCGATGATGACGGCCGGCCGGCGCGGGCGGAAGCGCGCCGCGGTCGTCGGCCTCCTGATCTTTGCGGCGCTGATGCATCTGCCGGCCTATGCCGTGATCGGAAGGTATGCCGACCTGCAGGCGCCGCTCGACAAATCCGCGCTCATTGTCATCACCTCGACGATATTCCTGGCATGGGCCCTGATGCTGTCGCAGGCGATCGAATCCGTGACGCGGGTATTTTACGCCCGCGCCGATCTCGACCTGATCATGTCCTCGCCGGTCCGGTTGGCAGAGGTGTTTTCGGTGCGCCTCGCCGCGATCGCGCTGTCGGTGACCGCGATGGCGCTGTTGTTCTCGACGCCGTTCATCGACGTTCTCGTGATCGGCGGCGGCTTCAGGTGGCTTGCGGCCTACGGTGTCGTCGCCGCCATTGGCGTGAGCGCCGCGGCGGTTGCGATCGCGGTGACCATCATGTTGTTTCGGACGATCGGCCCGAGCCGAACCCGGCTGGTGGCGCAAATTCTCGCAGCCATCATCGGCGCCGGCTTTGTGATTGCGCTGCAGGTCGCCGCGATACTGTCTTACGGCACGCTGTCGCGGTTCGCGGTGCTGACCTCGGACGCCGCCGCGACGTTTGCGCCCGGTACAGACAGCATCATCTGGTGGCCGGCACGCGCAGCCCTCGGCGACGGCGAAGCGCTGCTGCTTTTGCTGGCTTTCGGTCTGATGCTGCTCGGCGCCGTGATGGCGATCTTCTCGGCGAGATTTGCCGACACGGCGGCCCGCGCTTCGGCAAATGCCGCGCCCGCCTATCACGGCTCCCAGGCGCGGGCGTTTCGCTCGGGCTCGCGACAACAGGCGCTGCGCTGGAAGGAATTCATGCTGCTGCGGCGCGATCCCTGGCTGGTATCGCAGAGCCTGATGCAGCTGCTGTATCTGGTGCCGCCGGCGCTGATGCTGTGGCGGAGTTTCAGCGACAGTTCGGTCGCCATCGTGCTGATCACGCCCGTGGTCGTGATGGCGGCAGGCCAGCTCGCCGGCGGCCTTGGCTGGCTCACGATATCGGGTGAAGACGCTCCCGATCTCGTGGCAACCGCGCCGCTGCCATCCTCGCGCGTGACCCGCGCCAAGATCGAAGTGGTGCTGATCGCGATCGGCGTGCTGTTCGCGCCGCTGGTCATGGCGTTGGTATTTGCCTCGCCGCTGCAAGCGGCGGTCACCGCGGTCGGCGTCATCATTGCCGCGGCTTCCGCCACGGCGATCCAGCTCTGGTTTCGCGTGCAGGCCCGCCGCAGCCAGTTTCGCCGCCGCCAGACGTCGTCGCGGATCGCGACATTCGCGGAAGCCTTTTCCTCGATCGGATGGGCTGCGACCACCGCACTTGCGCTGGCAATTCCCACAGCCGCGCTCGTCAGCGGGCTTATGACCGCTTGCATCCTGGCGGCAACCTGGAAGATCAGCCCGCGGCGCGAGTAAGCGGCGGCGCCCCTCAAGCCTTGATCAATTCCATCACCGCTGCCGCGAAAGCTTCCGGCTCTTCCTGCGGAAGATTGTGGCCCGCGCGCGGGATAACATGATGGGCGCGGCGGCCGGTGAACTTCGCCGCCGACGCGGTGCCGTCGGTAGGAGGGGCAACGCCGTCCGCGTCGCCATCGAGCGTGATGGCGGGGACCGTGATGGCAGGCAGCGCCGCCAGGCGGCGTTGCAGGTCGGCATATTGCGGGTCGCCGCCAGCCAGACCAAAGCGATGGCGATAGCTGTGGATCACGATATCGACGTAGTCGGGATTGTCGTGGGCCACAGCCGTCCGATCGAAGGTCGCGTCGTCGAAATGCCAGTTCGGCGACCACTGCCGCCATAATATCCTGGCGATCTCGCGCCGGTTGGCGGCAAGACCTGCGCGACCACGCTCAAGCTGGAAATAATATTGGTACCAGAGCGGGACCTCGCGCTCCGGCTTCGCCGGGACCATCGCTCTTGCGATGTCCTGGATCAGATAGCTGTTCACCGAAACGAGCCCCGTGCAGCGGTCCGGCCACAACGCCGCCGCCACGCAGGCGGCCCGCCCGCCCCAATCATAGCCAGCGAAGACTGCGCGCTTGATTCCAAGCGCATCCATCAAGGCGATCAGGTCGGCGCCGATCGAAGCCTGTTCTCCCGAGCGCGGCGTGGCCTTGTCGAGAAAGCGGGTCGGACCGTAGCCGCGCAAATAAGGAACAATGGCGCGGCAGCCTTTGGCCGCAAGCTGCGGTGCGACATCCACATAGGAATGAATGTCGAACGGGAAGCCATGCAGGAGCATCACCACCGGACCGTCGGCCGGCCCCTCCTCGTAGTAGGCGATGTTGAGAACGCCGGCATCGACGTGACCCAATGGCTCCAGCCGGCGCGACGAAGGTGCGCGCAGGAGCGCCGAGGTTTGGCCCGCCGCTTGGGCAAAGGCCGGCCGGGTCAATGTGAACTCCATGGCTGCAACTCCCGATATGGCGGTGCCGAGGATGAGGCGACGTTGGCGATCGACTGGTTCAGGCATCAGTTCTCCGGGATCGGCCGCCACAGCTCGCTTTGCACCGGACCCGCGAAACCTGGACTTTGAGGCGATCCGGCAAATTCTAATTGGAAATTCGCAAGGTGGTAATTCAAATCATCCCGCTGCTCTCACATCGGGGTCGGCACAGACATGCGTGACGCCACCATGACGCGGGCATTATTGCGCGTTACAGTATTATTGCGGACGTCACCGGAAGCGGGCCTGCCATGCTGCGATTCCCTGTTGTTGCCTTTGGTTTGCTCGGGGCTCTGATCACCCCGGCGGCCGCCCAGGATGCCCCGCGTTCCAGCGAATGCCTGGCGATGTCGGAAGCGCCGTCCCGCGCCACGCCGGTCAGTCTTCGCCGGCTGGCGGCGAAGGCGGACGAAGTCGCGATCACCTATGCCGGCCATTCGACCTACTACATCGATACGCCCGGCGGCTTGCGGATCGCGACCGACTACAATGGCGCCTATACCGTGGGCCGCCTGCCCGACGTCGTCACCATGAACCGGGCGCACAGCACACACTACACGCTGTTCCCCGATCCGCGCATTCCCCACGTGCTGCACGGCTGGCGCGACGACGGGGAGCCTGCGCAAATCGCCGAGCGCATCGGCGATGTCTTCATCCGCAATGTGACGACCGACATCCGCCGCTATTTCAGCGATGATTCGAGCGCGGAGATGATCAAGGATGGCAACTCCATCTTCATCTTCGAGGTCGCGGGCCTCTGCATCGGGCATCTCGGTCATCTGCACCACCAGCTCGACGACAGCCATTTTGCGGCGATCGGCCGGCTCGACATCGTGATGGTGCCGATCGACGGCACCTATACGATGTCGCTTGACGGCATCTCGGACATCACGCGGCGACTGCGTGCCTCCGTCGTGCTGCCGATGCATCGCTTCATGACACCGCTCGACGAGTTCATGCGCAGGATCGGCGAGCAATTCGAGATCGACGTGCGGACCGAGCGGACCTTGCGGATCTCGCGCGACACGTTGCCGCATAAGCCGACGGTGATTATCCTCAACGGGGTTTGAAGCAACTTTCTCCAAGTCGGCGCGCCGCGAACCGTGTTTGATCCACCGCGTCGAAGCGGAGAGACAAGCATGAAGCCTCAATCGACCGATTTTGCCGCGGTGCTGCACGCCAAGGCAGCCGATCCCGAGCGCGCCGAGGCGCTTCAACTCTATGGACGTTTTGTTGGCGACTGGGACACCGAGATCATCGCCCACGGCCCGGACGGTGCACGCCACCATGCACAGGGTGAAATCCACTTCGGCTGGATCCTCGAGGGCCGGGCGATCCAGGACGTCTGGATGATCCCGCGCCTCGCGGATCGTGCGCGTGCACCACCATTCCCGATCGCGGGCAATTGGTATGGCACAACCATCCGCGTCTACGACCCAACCATCCAGGCCTGGCGCATCTACTGGATCGATCCAGCGAGGAATACGTTCCGCCAGCAGATCGGACGGGCGAAAGGTGAGGACATCGTCCAGGAAGGCATGACCGAGTCCGGTGCGCTGTCGCGCTGGAGCTTCACCAAAATCACCGCGAACTCGTTTCGCTGGCTCGGAGAAGGCAAGCCCGCCGAACCCTCGGACTGGCAACTCGTCGTGGGGGTACTGGCGGAACGGCGCAAGGCCAGCATTGGCCGCGCAGCGGAGCAGCTAGGGCGCAGTTAGCTACTCGCTCCGGCGATCCGGGTGACTGCCGGCATCCGCAGTGCCGCGACGAAATCAGCAAGTTGCGGCCCCTCTCCACCGTTTGCCACTTGCTGCGCGGTGATCGCGCAAGTGGCGCGAGGCGGTTTGCCGGTGATGCTCTGCATCTGCGCGAAGGCCGTTTCGCTGCCTTTCCCGCCAAGCGTACAGAAAAACGCAACTGCAGGCAGGCGGCCCTTGTTTGCGGTCAAATAAGCCCGGACCGGCGAAGACACCGACCAGGCCCAAACTGGCGTGCCGATCACCACCAAATCGAAGGATGACGGATCGTTCCTGGCAGGCAGAATGCGGGGCAAATGCCCGCGCCGGGCTTCGATGATCGACCGCCAATAGCCGAAAAAACCGTCGCGGCCTCGATCCTCGACGATTTCTTCGACGCTGCCGCCGAGCATTGCGGAAAGGGCCGTCGCGATCTTACGCGTCGTTCCCGAACGAGAGTAGAAGATGACAAGAATTTTCGGCGCAGACATCGCGTTCTCCCGGCTCGAAAGATTGGGGAACGCGTACCGCGAATCGAAACTTCGCGAACTGATCTAGCTCAAGGCCGGTGCCCGACTTGCGCCGATCAGCCACAACCGCCTAATTTGCAACAAGCCCGACTAACGGAAGTGAGGGAGTTAAATCATGGCCGCCAGCAGTCTGCCCGCCTCGACGAGCGGCCTCTACAGCGATCCGCGGCCGGACTGGCTTGCCCAGCGCAAAGAGGTGGTTCTCGATCCCGCGCGCCCGATCGTCGATCCCCATCATCATTTGTGGGATCGCGGCGGCCAGCGCTACCTGATCGAGGAGATCACCGAAGACATTGCCTCCGGCCACAATGTCATTGCGACGGTTTATGTCGAGGCTCGCTCGATGTACCGCGCCCAGGGGCCGGAAGCGTTTCGTCCCGTGGGCGAAGTTGAATTCGCCAATGGCGCCGCGGCGATGAGCGCGAGCGGCGGCTATGGTCCCGCCGCCGTCTGCGCCGGCATCGTCGGCCACGTCAATCTGTTGCTGGGCGACGGCGCGAAGGCAGTGCTCGAAGCGGAAATCGCCGCCGGCCAGGGCCGCTTCCGCGGCATCCGGCATTCTTCCGCCTGGGACCCGGATGCCGATGTCGCCGGCATGTATGCCACGCGGCCGAGGGGCCTGCTGCTCGATTCCACTTTCCGCAAGGGCTTTGCCTGCCTCGCGCCGCTGGGTTTGAGTTTCGATTCCTGGCTGTTTCATCCGCAGATCGGTGAACTCACCGATCTGGCCCGCGCCTTTCCGGATACGCGGATCGTGCTCGATCATTGCGGCGGTCCGGCCGGCATCGGCAGCTACGCCGACCGGCGCGAGGAAATTTTCGCAACCTGGAAAGTCTCGATTCAGGAAATCGCAAAATGTCCCAACGTCGTCGTGAAGCTCGGCGGGCTCGCCATGCGACTGCTCGGCTATGATTTTCACGAACGTCCGCTGCCGCCCTCATCGGAAGAGCTGGCTGCGGCGTGGCGCCCTTATGTCGAGACCTGCATCGAAGCCTTCGGTCCAGCGCGAGCAATGTTCGAGAGCAATTTTCCGCCAGATAAAGGCCAGTGCAGCTATCAGGTGATCTTCAACGCCTTCAAGCGCATCGCCGCGCCATGCAGCGAGGCGGAGAAGACCGCGTTGTTTTCGAAGACCGCGACGGACGTGTACAGGCTGAAGCTCGGCTGATTTCCGAGCCGGCTTCGGATTCTAGGCCGAGCCAATCAGGCTCGCCGGCTGCCGCTTGCCGGACGGCATCAAGGCTCGCTTGATCTTGTTGATCGCCCGCAGCGCGAAGCCGAACAGATACGGCTGCGTCGTCCGGCAGAACGCCAGCTTCCGGACGCGGCCCTCGACATGCCATCTGGCATGCGCACCGTTCTTGAAGAAGATGACGTCGCCGACGCCGTAGCGGGTCGGGCGCATCGAATCGTTTTCCAGGACGACCGAGCCCTCGAGGATCAGGATCGTCTCGTCGAAATCGTAGTACCAGTCGAACTTCCCTTCGCCGCACTCCCACACCATGGTCGAAGCCAACCCGTCCGCGCTTTTGGACAGGACGCACCATTGCGCGATCGGATTGCCTTCGATGATCCAGGACAGCTCGATCGGCTTCGGCGTCAAATTGACAACGAGGTTGGTGGCTTCGATCAGAGCGCGGGACATCAAGGACCTCAAACGGGAATTTTCAAATCGGCTTAAGACGCATAAGGTTGCACCCTGACGAATTTCGACGCCAAGCTAATAATAAACTTTTAAACTTTCCTTACGGCTATCGCTTCAAGAGCGCCAATGCGCAGATGAACTGGCGGAATGCCTGGCGTTCAGCGCTCAACCGTTGCGGAACGTATAGGCATAGCCATTGATCGCCGGCGCGCCGCCAAGATGCGCGTAGAGGATTTTCGATCCGGCGGGGAAATAGCCCTTTCTCACGAGGTCGATCATGCCCTGCATGGACTTACCCTCGTAGACGGGATCGGTGATCATGCCTTCGAGGCGCGCGCACAGGCGGATCGCTTCCTTGGTCTCCTGCGACGGAACACCATAGGCCGGGTGGGCATAATCCTCGAGCAGAACGATATCCTGTTCGACAATCTCCCGGCCGAGTTCAACGAGACCAGCGGTGTTCCGCGCGATCTCCAGCACCTGCGCCTTGGTCTGCGCTGGCGTGAACGATGCGTCGATGCCGATGACCTTACGCTCGCGGCCGTCCTTCGCGAAGCCGACCAGCATGCCGGCATGGGTCGAGCCGGTGACGGTGCAGACGACGATGTAGTCGAAGGCAAAGCCTAGCTCCTTCTCCTGCGCACGCACCTCTTCGGCGAATCCGACATAACCGAGGCCGCCGTATTTGTGTACCGAGGCTCCCGCCGGGATCGCGTAAGGCTTGCCGCCCTTGGCCTTCACGTCCGCAATCGCCGCTTCCCAGCTTTCCCGGATGCCGATGTCGAACCCGTCGTCGACCATCTCGACGTCGGCGCCCATGATCCGGCTCAGCAGGATGTTGCCGACGCGGTCGTAGACGGCGTCCTCATGAGGCACCCAGCTTTCCTGAACCAGCCGGCATTTCATTCCGATTTTCGCGGCGACGGCAGCGACCATGCGGGTGTGGTTCGACTGCACGCCTCCGATCGAGACCAGCGTGTCGGCGTTGGAGGCAATCGCATCGGGAACAATGTATTCGAGCTTGCGCAGCTTGTTGCCGCCGAAAGCCAGCCCCGAATTGCAGTCCTCGCGTTTCGCATAGAGCTCGACCTTGCCGCCGAGATGCGCGCCGAGGCGTTCCAGTTTCTCGATCGGCGTGGGTCCGAAAGTGAGTGGATAGCGTTCGAATTTCTCCAGCATGCGAGGTGCCCTTCTTTCAGCCGCTCCGATGCGCTGAAAAATAACATCATCAGCGAGAAAGGTGCTCTCGAACTCACCCAATAAGTTGCTCAATTCGAATATCTCTTATACCAGTATCAAAGATATCTTCGGAAAATACGGATGAATGTGGAAGATTCTTTCATGGCCAGGGAAATCGACCGGATCGACCTGAAAATGCTGCGCCTGCTTCAGGACAATGGACGGCTCACCAACGCCGAACTGGCGCAACTGGTCGACATCAGTCCCGCGACGTGCCACCGCCGGACCCAGTCGCTGTTCGAGCAAGGCTACATCAGCCGCGTTCGCGCGATGATCGTGCCGCAGAAGGTTGACCGGGGCGCGCTGGTGATGGTCGGCGTCGTTCTTGATCGCTCGACGCCGGAGAGTTTCGCGGCGTTCGAGAAGGCGGTGGCAAAATTGAAATTCATCCTCGATTGTCACCTGGTCGCGGGCGACTTCGATTATTTCCTGAAAATCAGGGTCGAAGACATGGCGGACTTCAACCGGATTCACGGCGAACAGCTGATCGCGCTGCCTGGCGTTCGGCAGACGCGAACCTTCTTCGTCATGAAGGAAGTCGTCGATAACGCGCCACTCGAGTTCTGACCGGAGGTAAATCGCTCTAGGAAATCCGTCAGGCCCACTCGCCCTGCCGGAACACCGGCACGCGCCGGCCGTCGGCGTGAAGGCCATCGATGTCGATCTTGTCCGAGCCGATCATCCAGTCGATGTGGATCAGGCTCTTGTTGCCGCCCTGCGCAGCGATCTGTTCGGGCGTCAGTTTCGCGCCGTCGACGAAGCACTTGGAATAACACTGGCCGAGCGCGATGTGGCAGGCGGCGTTCTCGTCGAACAGCGTGTTGAAAAACAGCAACCCGCTCTTCGAAATCGGCGAGGAATGCGGCACCAGCGCCACTTCGCCGAGCCGGCGCGCGCCGTCGTCGGTATCGAGGACCTTGTTCAGGACCTCCTCGCCGCGGCTGGCTTTCGCTTCGACGATGCGGCCTTCCTCGAAGCGCACCGCGATGTCCTCGATCAGCGAGCCCTGGTAGGACAACGGCTTGGTGCTGACGACGTGGCCCCAGACCCGCCTTGCATGCGGCGTGGTGAAAACCTCCTCGCTCGGGATATTCGCGTTGCAGGTGATGCCGTTTTTTGCCGTGGAAGCGCCGCCTTGCCATTCGTGGCCGTGGGCAAGTCCGATCGTCAGGTCGGTACCGGGTCCGGAGTAATGCAGGGCATCGAAGCGCTGCCCGTTCAGCCATTCGGTTCGGCCGCGCAGCGTGGCATTGTGCTTCCGCCATGCCGCGATGGCGTCGTCACGATCCACCCGTGAGGCCGCAAAGATCGCGTCCGCGAGCTTCGCGACGGCGACATTTTCTTCGTCATCGGGGAAGACCAGCTTTGCCCATGACGGGGACGGATAGGCAATGATGTTCCAGTTGATGTCGAAATTGACGATTCGTTCGAGCGCCGGCTTGTAGGCGATGGAATTGGCCTTGCTGGCGCGCGCGACCCTGGCCGGATCCTCACCGGACAGCAGCATCGGATTGTCGCCAACGATGGCGAGGCGCGCGGTGTTGCCGGCGAAGGCCTTCGACATCCCCTCATAGAGCCAGCCGGCAGCGCGATCGAAACCTTCGTCTTGCCCGAACCGGTAACGCGACAGCGTGACCGCCTCGTCGGACAGGATCGGGGTCACGAGGCCCGCCCCCGCTTTGTAGGCATGCTCGGCGATCTTGCGCACCAGAGGCAGCGCCACCGTCGGCGCGGTCACCAGCAGATCCTGTCCCGGCCTGAGCTGAAGTCCAACTTTGATGGCGACTTCCGCGAGCCGGTCGAGCTTGACGGGATCGATCGGGGCCGAGACATTGTGTTCGTGAGCGTTCATGGGCGGACGACCTGTCGTTTGGTGAATTTCGATTGTACCTTTTTTTGGCGCGCGGCGTTGCGGAATTCGCACCGTAAGTCACAATAGAAATGGGGAGACACGCGGAATTTATCAACGCCCCGTATTCGCGTGACGATCCGACGTACCGCCTGATGTCAGCGCGAAATTTCCTCCAGACGCAGGTTGCGCGTTTCGATCATCCGGGTCGCGGCCACCAGTCCCACCACGGCCACGCCTGCAAACATCAGGAATACCGAGTCGACCCCGCCCTTGCCCAGCATAAAGCCGATGAGCGCCGGTCCGATCGCCGAAGCGATCCGGAGCCATGAAGTAGCGGCACCCGTTCCGATCGCGCGCATCCGGGTCGGATAGATCTCGGGCGTATACAGATAGACGACGGCGGCGATGGACCCGATGAGCCCATAGCTGAGCGTCGAGAAGACGATCACCCACGACACGTCCTGCGTGCCGCCGAACGCCAACACGCCGAGCATGATTGCGCCGAGGCCAAAGCAACCCATCATCCAGTATTTGCGGCCGGTCCGGTCGACCACCATGGCGCATAGCAGCACCAGCGCCACTTGAGCCAAGTTGGTCATCGAGGCGGCCCGCAGCGCCTGGGGAAGGCCGAGATGATAGACGGTGGTGTAGAGCGTCGGCATCCAGTTGTTGAGGCTGTTGGCAATCAGGTATGCGCAGGCCCATAGCACCCAGACGATCAACGTGCGGCCGCGATAAGCGGGCGACAGCAATTCGCTCCACCTGCCCCGCGGTCGCTGCGAAACGGGAACCGGCGCCGGCATGGTCACGGCCGGCAATGGGTCCGGCGTCATCGCGACGGCCTTGTCGGAGGCCGACTCCAGCCGCATGATCACCGCCTCGGCCTCGGCCAGACGTCCCCTGCCGATCAGCCAGCGCGGGGATTCCGGCAGTCGCAACAACATCAGCGCGATGACCAACCCTGGAATGCCGCCGATCAGGAACATGATCTGCCACCCCCACAGCGGCACCAGCAGCGCCCCGACCTGCCCGGTCACCATCAGCCCGATCGGGAAGATCATCTCGTACAGCAGGAAAAACCGGCCGCGGCCGCGGGCCTTGGAAAGCTCGCTGATATAGGTTGCGGCAACGGGCATTTCGCCGCCGACGCCGATGCCCTGAATGAAGCGGCACATCAGGAGAACGCTGAAGCTCCACGCTCCGGCGCAGACGAGACTCATCAGCGCGTAGATGGCGGTTGCCGCCGCGGCACACGGAACCCGGCCGTAACGCTCGGCAGCCCAGCTGAAGGCGAGCGCTCCCACGACCTGGCCCGCATAGCTGGCCCCGATCATGATGCCTACTTCCGGTGCCGTGATGTGCCACAGCGGCACCAGGATCGGCAGAACGAAGGCGATCGAGAGCGCGTTGAACGCGTCGAAGAACGTCGCGCTTCCCATGACCACGCGGGCAAGGACGAACCAGCGCGACGTCGGCACCCGCTCCATGCGGGTAATCAAAGCGGCGGCGGCATCCTCGGGCACGAATGGCGGCGCTGGCGACGAAACGGCGGGAGCCTCGGACCGCAATCCCGCGTTGACGACTGACAAAGTCTCTCTCCCGCTCTTGCTTTTTCGGCCCGCTTTATCGGCCTGCCTGAATAGCATGGAAAGCCGGTCCAAGGGCAGGCTGGACGGTTGGATCAGATATCGCGCGCCCGCTCAATCAGCGCCAGGATTTTCTCCGCGATCGCCGAAGGGCACTCGATCGGCGTCAGATGACGGACGTTGGGCAAGACCGACAGCGTCGCATCCGGCATGGCCTCATGCATCTGCTCCGACATGGCGACCGGTGTCGCATAATCCTGCTCGCCGACGATTACGCTGGTCGGCATGCGCATCGCCGGTTGATAATGCCGAAGATCGGCGTCGCCGAGCATCTCGCAGGTCGCCGTGTAGCAGTCGATATCATTGGCGAGGAAAACCTCCAGCTTCGGGCGGATCACCTCCGGATGCGCCTCGCGGAATTCATCACTGACCCATCGGGTCGCCTGGAACGCCGACAACGCCTGGAATCCCTTGGTGGCCGCGGTCGCGGCTCGTTCGCGCCAATCCTTCGGCGCGGTTGGTCCGTAGCAGGCCGTGGTATCGATCAGCGCCAGCGCGCGCACCCGTTCGGGATGAATCCCGGCAAACGCCTGCGCCACGCAGCCGCCCATCGAGCAGCCGGCAAGCGTGACACACGGCCATTTCACATGGTCGAGCAGGCGCGCGAGGTCGGCCGCGAAAAGCTCGGGCGTGAACTTCATCTTCACGCGCCCGGACTTGCCGTGGCCGCGACAATCATAGGTCAGCACGTCGGCGTGACCGGTCAATAGCGGCACCACTCCATCCCAAATGCTCTGGTCGAGCGCCAGGGAATGGATCAACGCGATCCGCGGCCGCGATCCGCCGGGCCGCGACTGCGTGTGCAACGTGTAGGCGGTCGAAAGCCCATCCGGCGCGGTGAAGCTTCCCGCGGAAGACGTCACGGAGTCGGTCATGCCGCGGCCGATTTCTGTGACGAGCCGGGCGTCGGAGCCGGCTCGTCGAGCGAAACGTTCCAGGCGTCGTAGCCATAAAGCCAACTCGGATCGTCATTGCCGCCGCTCATCCAGGTGTTGGCGCTGGAGATCTCCTGAATCTTGGAGGTTCGCGGCTTGCGGTGAGCCTCGAAGCGCCTGAAGGCCGCCTCAATCCCGTCGACCGCCACGTCCTTCAGGCAGCGCGCCAGCACCGCGGCGTCCTCGATCGAGGTAGCCGCACCCTGCGCCATGTAAGGCGTCATCGGGTGGCAGGCGTCACCGATCAGGATGATTCGGCCCTGGCTCCAGGTCGGCAACGGGTCGCGCTCGAGGATCGCCCATTTGTGGCAATCCGGGCAGGCATCGAGCACCATCCGCACTTCGGGATGGAAACCGGCATAGGCGGCGCGCAACTCCTTCACATCGCCTTTGGCCGACCACGATTCCTTCGTCATCCAGTCGGCGGGCTCCGGCACGCTGGTCACGAAGTACAGCTGGCTGCGGTCCTTGGTCGTGTAATAGATCACGATGTGGCGATCCTCGCCCCACCATTTGACGCGGGAGCGGGATATCTCCTTTGGCATCAGGTTGGAGTTGAACACCGAGCGGTACGCAATGCGGCCGCGATGCAGCGGCTTGTCGGGCCCGATGACGATATCGCGCACCACCGAGTGGACGCCATCGGCGCCGATCACGGCATCCGCCCTGGCGGTCGTCCCATCGGCGAAAAACAGCGTCACCGGTCCGCCGTTCTGCTCCAGCCCAACCAGTTTCCTGTTCAGGTGGACGATCTCGTTCGGCACGATCGAGGTCAGCGCCTCGTGCAGGTCCGCGCGATGCATGCAGAGGAAAGGCGCTCCATAAAGGTCTTCCGGCATCGGCAGCTCGCGCTTGAGCTCACCGGTGTCGCCGACGCGGTTGAGGTGGGAATATGGCGCGAAGGCCCGCTCGCGCAAGCCCGCCTCGACACCGATGCCGCGCAGCACCTTCATCGAATTCGGCAGCATCTGGATGCCCGCGCCGATTCGGCCGAACTGATGCGCCTGTTCATATACCTCGACGTCGATACCCGCCTGTCGAAGCGTGCCGGCCGCGGCCATGCCGCCCATCCCGGCGCCAACGATTGCAACTTTGGGTGACGCCATGATTCCGCTGCTCCTACCCTGCAAAACAAAGGAGACCTTCGCAGGTCTTCAGCCGCGACGACCATTCGGCGCCGTTGTTAAGTGCATGAAATATATCTCTTATGTCCGCAGCAGGACAACCCTTCGGCACGAAGGCGTCACTGCAGTGGAGGCAGCGGGAAGGGTCAACGTTTGACAAATTGACGTTTCTTGTCAAAATTGTCGGATGGGCTCGTCGGATCGCATCTTGTCGGCTGCGGAAAACGTCTTCGCCAGGTTCGGCTATCGGCGCGCGTCGATGGGCCAGATCGCGGAGGAAGCCGGGCTGACGCGGCAGGCGCTCTATCATCATTACCCGAGCAAGGAGGCGCTGTTTCGGGCGGTCGTCGAGCAATTACATGAATGCGCCTACGAGGCCGAGGCCGCGGCCGGCCTCAAACAGCAAGAGGCCGGCGGTGGCCTTGCCGATATTCTTGCCGCGCAGGTCGGAGCGCGCTTTCGCTATCTCCTTGAATGCGTCGAGCAATCGCCGCAGGCCGAGGAGCTGCTGTCAGAGCATCAGCTTCAGACCCGCGATCTCTATCAGAGCTTCATCGAGCATAACGCCGACCTGCGGGCCGAAACCATCGATCGTGTCTGTGCCAGGCAAGGCCTTGCCCTGCAGAACGGCATGACATCCCGCGATCTCGCCCGGTGTATTCAGATTGCGATCCGCGGATTCAACGATCTTCGCCTCAACGCCGGCGTCCTGCGTGAACTTGACCGGATCGTTCGCCTGCTTGTGGCCGGCGCCATCGCGCCCGCTGCGCCCCAATCCCGCACCAAAAGGAGATCGCGATGAGCACAGTGACGATCAATGGTCGCGTTGAAGCCCTGCCCGACGATCCTGAAGCGCTTCTGGTCGATGTCATCCGCGACAAAATGAATCTCACCGGAACCAAGCTCGCCTGCGGGGCCGGCGTCTGCGGCGCCTGCACCGTATTGCTCGACGGCGTGCCGGTGGTGAGCTGCCTGATGCCCGCGAAGGCAGCTGCCGGTAGGATGATCACGACCGTCGAGGGAATTGGCGGAGCGAAGCTGCATCCGATACAAAAGGCGTTCATGGCGCTGGATGCCTTGCAGTGCGGATTCTGCACGCCAGGCTTCGTTGTCGAGGCGGTCGCCTTTCACGACGGCTGGCGAAAGGCAAAGCGCACTGCCGTTCCCTCGCGCGAGGAGATCGGCGCGGCGCTGTCGGGGCACCTCTGCCGCTGCGGCGCCTATGACACTATTTTACGCGCGGTGGCCGAGGCCTGCAGCGGCCGCTTCGACGGCGACGAAACCGTCCCGCCGCGGCTCGAGGCCCGCGACAAGGTGACAGGTACCGCGAAATATACCGTCGACATCCACCACGATGGTCTGCTCGAAGGCTTGATCGTCCGTTCGCAGATCGCCCATGGGCGGATCGTCGAGCTCGACCTCGCGCCCGCACGCGCGATGCCGGGCGTGATGGCGGCGATCTCGCTACTCGGAGACGACCGCACCGTCCGCTACGTCGGCGAGCCGATCGCCGCGATCGCCGCGAAAGATCGCAAGACCGCGCACGAAGCCGCCGCGGCCATCGGGATCAGATACGAGCGACTGCCGTCGGTCGTGGGACTGGACGCGGCGCGCAAGCCGGGGGCTGCGGTGGTCTTCGAAAAATCAAACCGCAAGAAGGCGGGCAACGTATCGGAGGGTTCGCCGGCGCCGGCCCCGTGGAAGCAGAATGTGCGGGGCCCGTCTGCGGCGTTCTCGCACAAGGCCAAGAAGGTACGGAGCGCGATCGCCACGGCTGCGGAAACGCACGATCCGCTGCTGGTCGAATGCATTTTCCGGACCGCGGGTCAGTCGCACTCTTCCCTCGAGCCGCATGTCACCGTCGCCCGCTTCGACGGCGATCGCCTGACCCTGCATGTCTCGACGCAAGCGGTATTCCATTTGATGGAACTGATCGCGAAGCGATACAAGCTCGAGCGCGACAAGGTGCGCGTGATCGCTGACCACGTCGGCGGCGGATTTGGCTCGAAGGGCACCCTCGGCATCGATACCATCGCCGCGATCGAACTCGCGCGCGAAGCAAAGGCGCCCGTTCGCATTGTGCTGGACCGGCACGACGAGCTGTCGGTCACGGGCCATCGCCCGGCAACGGAAATCAACATTGCGCTGTTGCCGTCGCGCGAGGGCAACCTCAAGGCACTGTCTCTGACGGCCTATTCCGACAATGGCGCGGCCGTCAACTCCACGATCGCCGCACTGGCGCGCCTGATCTATCCGGCCGAGGCGAAGGAACTGATCGACTTCGATGTCATCAGCAATCTGCCGCCGGGCGCGCCCTTTCGCGCGCCGGGTGGACCACCGATGGCGTTCGCGCTGGAACAGGCGGTCGACGAGGCCGCCTTGCGGATGCAGATCGATCCGATTCAACTGCGCAAGCGATGGGATACCGACCCCAATCGTCAGCGCCTTTATGACTGGGCGGCGGGGCTCGACGTCTGGCGCAGCGCCGGGAAAATGACGGCACAGACCGGTCGCTTTCGCCGCGGCGTCGGCATTGCCACCGGGTACTGGCTTTATCTGTGGCAGCCGGGTTCGAAGGTCGAATTGGCCATCAAAGGCGGACGCCTGGTCGCGAGCACGGCGATCCAGGACATCGGCACCGGCAGTCGAACGGTGATCGCCAACACGGTGGCGCACGAATTCGGGCTGGAGCCGCACGAGGTCGAGGTCCGGATTGGGGATTCCAATCTCATTGAAGGACCGGGCTCAGGCGGCAGCCGGACCACGGCTTCGGTCGTGCCGCCCGCGTTGCTCGCGATCGGGAAGCTCAAGGGCACCATCGAGAAAAACGCGAATCGAAGACCCGCCCCGGGTTCCAATGCGCCGTGGCGTGAACTGATCGCGGCATCTCCCGATATCAGCGTGTCGGCGACGCGCCCGGAGGATAGCCGGCCGACGTTCCCGGGCGTTCGCTCGCCGCTGAAGGAAGCGGGCTTCATGGGAATCATTTTCGGCTGGATGATGCGCCGGTTCTCGAATCTCGCCATCGGTGCGGGCGTGCCAAGCTCGGTACAGGTGATCGAAGTGGAGGTCGATACCTGGCTTGGCCATGTGCGGGTTCTCAACGTTCACACTGGCATCGCTGTCGGCAAGCTCGCCGCACCGGCGCTCGCGCGGAGCCAGGCCGCAGGTTCGGTCATCCAGGGCATCGGCTATGCGCTTTACGAAGGACGGGAGGTCGATCCCGGGCGCGGCGATATTCTCACCGCCGGGCTCGAGGATTACCGGATCCCGGGCATCGCAGACACGCCCAACATTGACGTGCATTTCGATGAAGCGGGCTTCGATCATGTGCTCGGCGGCAGCGTCGGCATCGGCGAGGTCGCGACCGTGCCGACGTCGCCGGCGATCGCGAACGCTATCCGCAACGCGATCGGCATGCGGGCTTACGAGCTTCCGATCAGACCTGGCCGGCTCGTCGCAATGCTGAACCAAAGGAGCGTGGCATGAGCAGCACCTCAGCTCCGGCAACAGTTCAACAGGCAGAATTCCGCGCCGCCGGAACCGACCTTTCGGAGCGGCGGCGCAGCGGCGTCTCGCGCGGACCGCTGGTCGATCTGGTGCGCCCCTCCGGCACGCCAGACATCGCCTGGGATGCCAGTGGTGCGGCCCGGATCAGTGCGTTCACCAGTATCGCCGCGATGGCCGCCGATGCGGAACTGGGCGCAGCCTATCCGGGCCTCACCGCGGCGGCCGCCGGCCTTGCGACGCCGCAGATAAGGCACGTTGCGACGCTTGGAGGCAATCTCGCCCAGCGCTCGCGCTGCTGGTACTATCGTGACCCGCAAATTGCCTGCCTCAAGAAGGGTGGCTCGATTTGTCCGGCACGCGAGGGCAACCACCTCTACGGCGTCGCCTTCGATCTTGGACCCTGCGTCGCACCGCATCCCTCCACGCTGGCCGCAGCCCTTTTGGCCTATGAGGCGACGGTCACGACGAATCTTCGCCAGCACCTCACCATCAACCAGTTGCTCGGCGATGGCTCCAATGGCAGCGCCGACCATGCGCTGGCGCCCGGCGAAATCATCGAAAGCATCGAGCTCGGCATTCCCGTTGCGAACGAGCGGGCCCTCTATCGGCGGGCGATCAGCCGGAGCTATGCCGAGTGGCCGCTCGTGGAAGTCGTCGTCCGCGCCGTCATCGCGGACGGGGCGTTCAAGCTCGTTCGCGTCGTGTCCGGAGCCATTGCCCCGGTACCGATCAGGCTTCTGGCCGCCGAATCCGCTGCGCAAGGCGCGGCGGTGAACGCCGCGACCATCACCAACGCGGCTGCGCAATCCGCGCTCGGCGCAAAGCCGCTCGCCAGGACCGGTTACAAGCTCGATCTGCTGAGAGGGCTTGTGCAGGACCTGCTCGAAAAGGTTTCCGCATAGACCGCTTTCAGGCGAAGCCTGTCCTCGGGTCCTCGAACAAACGCCGGAGCATAGCCTGCTTCGAGGGCCACGATCGCGCAAAACGGGAACTGCTCCTGGGGCGCCTATCCGGTCATTGGCCCTTATGTGTCTGCTTCGCCGAGCAGCTTGCCGGTCGAGCTGTTGATGAAATGCAGCCTGGTGCGGGCCTTGCAAACGACAGGACTATGCGTGCCCTTCGCCTCATGGGGCGCATCGGCCAACCATTGTTGCACATTTAGTCCCGTCTGGGGACATCTGAATATGATGTGCCGGCCCGTCATGAATGAGAAGCATGTGGGATACATTGGTGGATCGGGCCTTGATCTATCTCAAGGTTGCTGCCGCGACGGCGGAGTATTCATATGCTGCGCTAATAGTGCCTAAACCGCCGAACGATCGAGGCACGATTGCTAAAGGTCGCAGTATATTTCGATGATCATCCTAAGATTGTCCCAGCCAGCAAGCAGTAACCCCCAACAATGCCCGGTACGGTCCTCGCCCAAGTAAAATCAATGTCGCGAATCTTCTTCGACGGCATTGGAGTTGGGGCCACGCTCGCCGACATCCAGTCGACCCGCATATTGTTTGCCAACGCGACTTTTGCCCGGCTCGTTGGCTACAGCGTCGATGAACTCACCGCGGGCATGACTTTCCTGGACCTTACTCATCCGGAGGATCGCGAGCGCAACTTCTCAATCCACAGCAGGATGACCACCGGTGCGATAGATCATTATCGGATCGACAAGCGTTATGTCCGAAAGGATGGCACCATCGTTTGGGGTCGCGTGACCGGCACGACGATCGCGGACGAATCCGGAACATTGCGCTGGTCAACGGGGATCATAGAGGACATCACAGAGCACCAATTGCTGAAACAGCGGTTGGCCCTGTCCGAACAGCTCAGCGGATTGGCCGCGTGGCGTTGGGACGTCAAGGCCGGCGCGGCGCAATTTTCCCCGGTCTATAATCATGTCCTGGGACTTCCTGCTTCCGCATCTTCGCTTTCGATCGCCGAGTTCCTGGAGCGGGTGCACCCCGACGACAAGGCGTCCGTGTCGGCATTCCTGATGGATGCCTTGAAGGGCAACGTCTATGCGCAGGATTACCGGATTGTCAGGCCGGATGGCAAAATTCGCTGGCTTCGTGGCATGGCAAGTTGCGTATTGGACAGTGCCGGGGAAGTCACGGAAGTAGTCGGGGCGACGCTCGACATTACTGATGTCAAGTTGCGGACACAGGCGGTCGTCACCGATAAGAAGCTGCTCGCGATGACCCGGTTTATCGAAGAGAACTGGGACAAGAAGTTCAAGGTCGAGGATATCGCCGCAAAATTCGGGATCAGCTCAAGAAAGATCTTCCGGCATTTCGCGTCGCGCGGAACCACATTCATGGATTTCGTGAAGGACACGAAACTCCAAAAAGTCCGCCAAAGATTGGTGGAACCCGAGCCCAGCACAACGATCACGGGGGTCAGTCTCGACTGCGGATTCAACAATCTCGGTCATTTTGCGAGAGACTACCGGAAGAAGTTCGGCGAATTGCCGTCCGAAACCTTGCGCCGTCACCAGCAACGATGAGCGAAATGCCATGGAAATCGGGTTGCGGCCGCTTGCCCTGCCTGTTGAGCGGATTGTTATCGGCCTAATCCGGGAACGTGAGCGCCGTACCGATTTGGCCGGGCGCAGCGCGGGTGTCCTTGGAGCGACCGCGCGCGGCTAAAGCTTCAGTCACCAACAGCGTCGCGGCAATCGCAGCTATCGTGACGCCGGCACCGGCGACAAGATCGATAAAATAGTGCGCACCCTCTACCGGTGCAGCCGCGATCAAGAGGGCATTCAAGCCTGCCACCCACCACCGCAGCATTCGCAACGGGAATAACGCCCACGTGAATAGCAGACCGCATATGGTGTGAAAGCTGGGGAAAGCGACAAGCCCCTCCAGGTCATTCGCCGTAATGAGAAAGCCGTTCCCCGCCCGTATCGCCTCAAGATGCCGAAGAGGCCCAAAAGTAATGGTCGGCCCAATGTTGGCATAATCCTCCGGCGGGACGTGCAGGAAGAAGTAGGCTCCTCCTGCGGGCATGAATGTGAAGACGACCAGCGTGGTCACGAGCGCCATCGCGACTGCAATAATGTATTGGTGCAGCCGCAGGAAATTCGACGAAGCTACCAGCGCACCGATCACAAAGAGAGCCTGGGCTCCCATCGTCCAGTAAGCGGCCTTGGCAATCAAACTGACCAATGGATGAGCGTTCAGAAACCGAAGACATGCCCGCCAATCCAGGCCCATCCAGAGATCAGCGGCATTCAGCTCAGCATCGCGCAACGGAAATCCGGCGGCTGCAAGCGGATACGCAAGCAACATGCCCAACATCATGATGAGCGCCAGCTGTGCGGAGGCTTCGGCGCCGATCGAAATCCACGGATCGCAGCGCCATCGCCGATAATAGCGGGAGATTGCGAGGCATAGAAGGATGACGAGTGCCGCTTTGAGCCCGCTTAAGAGATCGAGCGACAGGCCGGCCACCCGACATCCACTCCATACCGCGATCAGCAGGAGCGCGATAATGGCCCAAATTGCGCGGCCGGTCCTTTCTATCGATTGCTGATCTTCGAATTGAATTTGCGGCATGCCCTCAACGTCAGCGCTGGCTTAAGGCGGGTCGAATCTCCATCCCATCGCTGTTGTGGCCTCCGAAAACCTACGAATTCCTGAAATTCCAAGAACACATGTTAGTGATGGCGATGTTTCGGGCCCAAGCGACGTCGCCGCTGCCCCAATTCACCCAAAGCATGTATTTTTTAGAAGCCGCTCCCTTTGATAGAATGTTTTTTAACCATTTTCGATCAACCCTAAATAGTGAAGCTCGCGGATGTAACGTCGACAACAGGCTCGGCCCAGGGAAGCAGCGCGCTCGTCGCGTCAGCGATCATCATCTTGATTTTCATTCTAAGCGCCGGCGGAAGTGCTTTTCGGAAGCCAATTACCCAGGGCTTCGACGAAGTCGCGCACGTCTCCTATGTCGCTCACGTTCAGGACCATCCAGGCTGGCCGCGCTTGGAACGGATGCGGATGATCGACCCGACCACATTCAAGTCCAGTTCCGAGGCCAACTATCTGAATCACCCGCCATTTTACTACTGGCTCATTGCAGCATTGGGGCCTGAAGTCAGGGAACATCCGGAAGCTTTGCTTTATCTCCGGCTATTGAACGTTGCCGTTGGGGCCCTTGGCCTAGGCGCCCTGCTGGCGCTGGCCGCCGGAATGAAGCTACGGGGCCTTGAGTTCTATGCGTTCGCCGTCATGACTGCGACGACGCCGGTATTGGCGCCGCTGGCGGGATCGGTCAATAACGACAATCTCAGTTTCGCGGCCGGCGCTTTCACGATCCTCGGCGCTTACGCATATGTCGAATCACAGCGGCGGTCATGGTTGGTCGTTGCTTGCTGCGGCATGCTTGTCGCCGGCCTGTCGAAACTCACAGGGCTGTTGCTTTGCGGCGGATTCCTTGCGGCGTTGCTCGCCCTGCTGGCCCTGAGGCGAGCGCCCAACAGGGTCGATGCCGCGATTGTTGTCGCCAGCCTCATCGCTGCGGCGTCGCCCTATATCGCCTTCACGCTGCAATATGGCAGTCCCGCGCCGAACACGCCGGCACAGATCGAACTCCTGCGCCAGGGCGCTGACGCGGTCGGCTGGAGCACCGCTCCAAGGATGGACGCGGCATCTTATGCGATCATGTTCCTGAAAAACTTCGTGTCGGAATGGATGCCCGCGCTGCACCCGCGGAACAGCCTTCAGCTGGCGTTGCTGATTTTGCCGAGCGCGGTATTGATGATAGCCGCCGCAGGGACCGTACTATCCTTGCGCGTCATACTGGCTGACCGCGGCGAGGCCTCCGCTCCCATTGTCGCGACGGGTATGCTGGCCATAGTCGCCACGCTCGCGATTCATATCATGTTCAGCTACCAGCGGCATCTCCAGACCGGCTGGATGATGGACGCCTATCCACGCTATTACCTTCCCGTGATGGCGGTCATTCCGATGGCTGCCATTGCCTTCACAAAGGCGATCGGCTCTTCCCGCGCACGCGCGATGGTCCTGTCGTTCCTGATTGCAGCCCCATTGATCTTCGGGCTGTTTGGCGCGCCGCTCGGTTGAACCGGTCTTGCCCGCAGTGGCCCGGCCAGGCGATGCCCTGCCTGCTGCAATCCGATCAGTCGAGCGAGCCCAAATCCATCTTGTCACAGCGTGATCGTCTCATGGCGGCGCCGCTCCGAAGCTTTCGCCACGGCCTCTGTCCTGGTACGCGCGCCCAGTTTCCGGAACAGGGATTCAACGTGGAATTTCACGGTGTGCAGCGAGATGTCCAATCGGCGTGCAATCGCCTTGTTGGTCATGCCTTCCGCGAGCGCCGCAAGCACTTCGAGCTCGCGTGGAGTTAGAAGCACGTGAGCTTCGGTCTCGCGCATCGCGCCAAACCCGCCTTCCCTGGTCCCGGGCAAGCGGACAATGAGGCCGGCCGCAACCGCCCGTATGGCAGCATCGATCTGGCTTGCATCCGCGTCTCGCGGCAGCACGCCCGGCAAGTCATCGTCCGTGCCGCCAAGCGTGACGACCGGCCGGGCTTCGCCCGGCGGGCAGTCGCCGTCGGCCAGGACCACGTCGGCCGCATCCTGCGTGTCGACGACCATATGCCCGGCTTCAGCGACCACCCTGCCGAGCGCGGCGCGCCGCACCGCATCGGCGGCGTGGAGCGCCACGTGCAGCCGCTCCTTTGGCATCTGTCTGCTTGCCACTTCCCTCATGCGGCTTGCCGTTCTGCAATGGTCGTGTGCACGGTCA
Organism: Bradyrhizobium sp.; assembly: GCA_052143915.1. Taxonomy (GTDB): domain Bacteria; phylum Pseudomonadota; class Alphaproteobacteria; order Rhizobiales; family Xanthobacteraceae; genus Bradyrhizobium. The sequence goes on along the minus strand of JBKQRS010000014.1, from coordinate 14,670 downwards.
TCACCGCGCCGCTCCTGATGAGGCGAAGTTCAGCCTTGCGCCCGATGCTGTCGGCGCCGAAATGCCTGGCGATTTTCCGGAAGCGATGGGCCGATGTCCCGTCGACACTCAGAATGATGTCACCGGCCAATATCCCCGCCTGCGCCGCCGGACCGTTCTCGATGACCGACATCACCATCAAGCCACTGGACTGATCGGCGCTCTCGCGCAGTGCGTCGGGCACCGCGACGGCTTGCAGGGCGACACCAAGCCACCCGCGCGCGATGCGACCGTCCTTGAGTAGCAGCGGTACAACGCGTTCGATGGTTGCGGTCGGAATGGCAATAACCTGGCCGCGCGGGCCGAAAGTCGACATGCCCAAACAGGCGCCGGCAGCGTCGAAAACCGGTCCGCCTTCCTCGCGACGGGCCAATCGGAGATCGAGCACGATGCGCCGGTCGATGAGGCCGCCGCGGCTGGAATGCCATTCGGGTCCGGCGAGATTGACGAGCCCGAGCCGCGCGCTGGCGCCGCCCGTTCCGTCGGCTCCGATCGCGAGCGCAACTGCACCGGTACGCGCCTCGGCCGCGGCGACCGCCGGCGCGACGAGCTGTTCCGCCGGCTTCAGGATGGCGATATTCGTTGCGGGATCGCGCCCGGCAATCCTGGCCGTCAGGATCGAGCCCCCCGGCGCGACGAGTTCAAAATCATCTTTGCGCGGCAGCGCCTGTTCGGAGGTGACGACAATCCCCGATGGCCACAGCATGCCCGTCACATGCCGCTCGCGCGCAAGGCGGACAGCGACGACAGCGCCTTTCGCGGCTTCGGCGCGCGCAGCCAGGGCGTTCGACAATTGGCCTACCAGGTCGTTTTGATCGGGCATGGGTAACTCCTATCGGATTAAGATAGGAACGAATCTGGGCGTTTCAGCAGCCCCAGACTATCGGCCGGACGGCCGGGGTCGCCCCGGCCGTTTGACCGGGTAACGACGCCGCGGCTTGCGCACATCACATCAATTCCTATTCCCGCTCCGCCAGATCCTGAATTTGCGCGCCACCAGGCTTTCGACCTCGGCTAGTTCGCGAACGCCGAAGATTCGGAGCAAAACCAGATATGTGCCGACGCCGACACCGCACAGCGCCACGGCGCGCGTGACAATTTCGACAAGATGCACGCCAGGCAGCCAACCGAGCAGCAGCATTCGCACCCCCCACCCCGCGCCGATCGCGATACAGGCCGCAGCCGCCATTTGCAGTGCGGCTCCCAGCATGCCGGGCGTATCATTCAGCGTGGCATCCCTCGCTTTGGCCTCCCGCTTGAATCGGCGAAATTGCAGCCATCCCAGCAGCAACACGTAAGTCAGAATTGCCAAGGAGCTGGCAATGGCAAGGCCGATCGCGCCTCCATATTTTCGCAGCACGACATAGAGCGGCACCGACCCAAATGCGACGATCGTGCCGACGATTGTCGGAAGCCAGGTGCTACCCAACGCGTAAAAGCCGCGACTGATGACGGTCTGCGCCGCCCATCCGGCCAGGCCGATGCAGAGAAACCCGAGAACTGTCGCCGTGGAATCCGCATCAGCGAGCGTGAAGCGGCTGCTGAATGCTGCCCAGATCAGGTAGGCCGCCTCGAAGCCGGCCAATGTCATGCATACCTGCGCGGCGAAAATCGCGATCAGCATCGACCGCACGGCGCGACACAGCACCGCGTAGGCTTCCACCACATCGCCGTCTGCGACCATGCGGCTCAGCGTCGGATAAGAAGCCACGCCGGCTGCCATGCCGAACACGCCGATCGGCACCTTCATCAGCGTCCTGCCGTATTGCAGATGCGACAGCGCCCCTTCGGCCAGATACGAAGCCTGGTTCTTGACGATCCACTCGTCCACCACAACGCTGGAGAAGCCGATCATGATGGGAAAGGACAACCAGAGATACCGCCTCAGGTCGCGGTTATAAAATGAAAGGATCGGGTACCAGCGCATGCCCGTTCGCAGGCAGTCATACAACGGCAGCCCGAACGGCCCCAAAACAGATCCCGCCAATACGCCCCAGGCGAAGCCTTCCGCTCCCAGTCCTGCCTGATAGGCACCGGCGAGGCCCCCGGCAATGATGCAAGCCGAGTACACGAGCGGCGCCATCGCCGGCAGAAGGTGGCGATCCCGCGCCTGCAGCGCGGCCGATAGCAAGCCTCCGATGACGTGGAAGATTTGCGCCGGCAGGATAATGCGCATCAGCCGCACCAGCGTGTCCACCGCGGCCGGATCGGTGAACCCCGGCGCGACGACGCCCGCCAGCGGCCGCGCAAACACCATCAGCAGCGCAATCCCGACGGTCCCCGCCACAAGGATGAAGTTTGCAATGACGCTGAATGCCTCCCAGCCGCCTTCCCTGTCCCCGCGCTCGAGATATTCAACAAACATTGGAATGAATACGATCGACAACGCTCCCGCGGCGAGCAGATAATTCAGAAAATCCGGCAGCGTAAAACTGGCGAAATAGATATCCGCTTCACGACTGGCCCCCAGCGTGCGGCCGATGATCTGCTCGCGAACGAGGCCCATGACTCGGCTGAGAAAAATTGAAACCGCCCAGATCGCGGAGGCGATCACGATCTTGCGCGTTTCGGTCGTGCTGGGCTCGCGTGCAGGGCTCAAATGCGTCGGCCCCGCCTGGACGATCCGCAACAGAATTGCCGCGTGAAACGCGCGGCCTCGGTGCTCATCCCAACGGCCAACGGCGATCCGAGCATCTTGCTCCCTTCCGAGCGGCTTAGCGAAGTCAGCTTTCTCATATTGTACGCTCACCGGAGACGCGTTGCAGGGCCTTTGCCATGCAGGACCCTATTTCGGCATTGCGCCCCGAAGTTGTCGGATAAGGCTCGCCAGATTGCCGTCATCCGGCGTGATGGCGGCCAACCGCTCGGCATAAGCGAGCGCTGATCCGTTATCTCCGGCCACCCGGTTGAACGCAATCAGCGCCGACAGGATGTCGCGATCGCCCGGATGAAGTGCCAGCCCCGCTTTCAGCACCGCCATGGCTTGATCGCCTTGACCGCTGGAGTTCAGCGCGACCGCGTAGACGTAGGCATATCGTGCGCCATCCGGCTCCAGCTCGGTCGCTCGCCGGAACTCGGCAAGCGCCGCGTCCGGCTTCCCGAGCCTGGTGAGAGTCAGGCCGAGCGCGTGATGGGTCGCGGCGTCGCGCGGCGAAGCCGCGATCGCGGCGCGAAGCACCGCCTCCCCTTCGCCGTCCCGGCCGAGTTGCCGATAGAGGTCAGCCAGATTGATTGACGCCGCGACGTATTGCGGGCTGAGTTGCAGCGCCGTCTTGTATTCGGCCTCGGCATCGGCTGGCTGCCCGCGCCGGGTGAGAAAACTTCCCAAGGTGGTGCGGGCTTCGGGGCGATCGGCGTTGGTGCGTTGCGCGGCGATAAACTCGGCTGCGGCACGCTCAAAACGCTCACGATCGGGTGGCGGCTGGCTTGCGGTCGGAACGGCTGCAAGCAGCGAAGCTGCTCTGATCCGGACGCCGCGCACCGGATCGGACAAGAGTGGCGATACGAAGGGCCAGATCTGTCCGGCAGGCACATTTTCGAGCATGTCGAGTGCGCCTATCCGTACCACTGGATCGGGGTCGGCGAGTGCGCCTCTGGCCACGCTGATGTTCGCGGGTGAGACGCGAGGCGCAAGTTCGGCAAGCGCGCTTGCGCGCGCAATGGCTGGCGCACTGCCATCCGCTGCGACGACAGCCAAGAGTGCGGCGGCATCGGCCTGGTCTACGCGCGAGGCATGAAAAGCCGCCCCGTAGGTCTGAAAACCCTTACGGTCAGGGCCGAACCAATCTTCGACGGCGGCGGCGGCCCATTGTGGCGGCTTGTCGCTGTGGCAATCGTTGCACGCGTTCGGGGTGCCGAGCTTGACGGAAAGATCGGGCCTCGGGATGCGAAAGCTGTGATCGTGGCGCGGATCGACGATCATATAAGTGCGCGCCGGCATGTGGCACGACATGCACGTAGGCGCCGCATCGACCCCGGCATGACGGCGATGGCCGGCACCGGCGTATTTGTCGGAGGCATGGCATTGCAGGCAGACGCCTTCGCCCGCGAGGCGAAGCTTCGCGCTGTGCGGCTCGTGGCAGTCGCCACAGGTAACGCCCGCAGCGAACATCCTGCTCTGCTTGAACGGTGCATAATTATATGGCTCTTCCACGTCGCGGATCTGGCCGTCAGCATGATAGGTGCTGCGCGTCAGCGGTTCGACGACATGGGTTTGCGGCAGCCACTGGCCGGGACTCCAGTCCTCGTGGAACCCGGCGCGGCGCGCGTGGCACAATCCGCAGGTTTCGACCTCCTTGCGCAGCATGACCGGCGCGGTGGTGCGCCGCGCCGTCCCGGTCTGCCGGTCGATCGGCCAGGCCACGTCGCGGCGCTCGTCGAAACGGACAAGCAATCCCTTGTTCAAATCCTCTCGCTTGCCAAACGGCCACCAGCTGCGCTGATCGCGCGCCCAGGCAGCGTGAGACGAACCCTGTCCATGGCACGCCTCGCAACCGACGCTGATTTCTGCCCAGCTGGTGGCGAAGTGATCGGTCCTGGCGTCATAATTCTTGCGCAGACCAGTCGAGTGACACTCCGCGCACATGAAATTCCAGTTCTGGTTCAGCTTCGTCCAGTGCAGGATATCGTCGTGTTTGATCTCCTCGTTCGGATAGATATGAAACCAGCGCTGGCCGCCTTTTTCCTTCGGCCTGCTGTCCCAAGCGATCGACAACGCCTGAATGCGACCGTCGGGGAATTCCACGAGGTATTGCTGCAGCGGATCGATACCGAAAGTGTATTTCACCGCGAACACGGCAAGCTTGCCGTCAGGCCCGTCCGTCTCGACCAGGAATTTACCGCCCTTGCGGAAGAAGCGCGAATGCACGCCGTAATAATCGAAGCTTGCGTCGTTGAAATCGCCGAGCACGGTCTTGTCGGTTGCGTGCTGCATCGCGACCTTGTGTTGCGAGGCATCCCACAATTTTGCTTCGGTTTGGTGGCAGCCTGCACATGTCTCGCTGCCGACGAAAATTTGCGCCGGCGCAATCCCATTGCCACTGCGCAGATGCAAGCCAAAGCCGGCGGCGACGACGACCAGCACGGCGGCCACCGCCGAAATCCAGATCCGACGTCCCGAGAAGACAGTGGCTCTCGATATGTCAGGACTGGTTTCTTGCGACAGCTCGGCCTGCGTCGGCTCTCCGGCGGATCTCTTCCGCGATCCATCTACCTTGCCGGATTTGCGTCGCTTGCGTGCCAACCGCCTAGCCCTCAGCGCCGATCGCGAAGGGCGACCGAGCAATCCTCCCTCAGGACCTCTATCATCATCGGCCGGCGTGCCATCAAGTCAAGTGGACCGCGCGTGAATCGGGGAGCGGGTTAGTCAATTCGGGCAGCCGGAATATCCGGGCATGCCGTCGAGATCTAGTAGGTCACGTTCAGCCTGACTTGCGTCTTTATATTATAGATCGGGTAGTCCTTGATGATGGGCACGCCGAGCTCGAACGAAAGTGCCGCATTGTCGGACAGTTTGCGGCCGATTCTGGCGTCGAACGGCAGGAACAGCCGGCCGGTCTGGCCGGTGATCGGATCTCCCAGATTTATCCGGATGTCGGCGTTCGGATAGAAGGTAAGGAACCATCGGTCCGGCAGGCCCAGGTTGAAGGTCGGCGCAAATTGCAGGTTGCTGATATTTCTCCTGGTCGGATCGCCGGCGAAACTGGTGTCGTATCGAACGATCGGCTCGAAATAACTGGAAGAATTGATTTCCCACAACGCGTAACGCGCGCCGACAATGGGCATGGCTTGCCATTTTCCCGACCCGAAGGTGTCTCCGCCCGTGGGCGTGATCAGGCGGGCGCCAAAGCCGACCGCCCAGCGTTGGCTCAAATTATGGATGATGGCTGCCTGGACATCGGCATCGCCCACGCCATGCAGGTAATCGCCATCGGGATTGTCGAACGTAATGGGATTCTTGGCAAGCAGAGGCAGATCGGAGCGCAGCGCCAGGATCCACATTGGCGCCAGATCCAGCGCGTGGTCCATCCGCAGATTCAGCGTCTCGGTCGTAACGTCGCGAAAAGATCCCGGCGTGCTACCGCTTCCAGGCGTCGTCTTATAATAAGTCATCATCTGAAACAGATTCGACGGAGGTCTGAAAAAGTCTTCGCCCGTATTGCTTTGATCACGGGAGGACGCGTCTTGTGAGGCGGCAACCGTCGGCCGCAGGATCATCGCAATGAGGAGGCAAGCGCCGAAAAATGCGCGGGCGACCGTGACGCCGGCATCGCGTCTTTCCCGTCCCGGGAAAATTCCCGCTCGCATCGGCGACGCTCCGTATACCGCATTTAGCCGCGGTCGCGCCTGTCGCTCCAATAATACACCGTCTTGCCGGTCATGCCAGCGGCCGGCCACAGAAGGAGGCCGGCCGCAGATTGGCACCACCGCTTCGCCTAATCCTTCGCCGGCGTCTCCTGCAGTTCCTACATCACTTCATCCATATTGAATCCCCGCGCCGAACGCGTCTCCGCCCGCCGTTCCGGATTAGTGGCAATGCCGTCACGGACCAAGTCGGTCAAATCGGGCAGCGCGAATATTTGATGCTGAGTTCGTCACCCATTCCGGGAAAAACCCGCGCGATGGTATTGTCGTCGATGACCCTTGCGCTGAACTGAACATTCGACGCCATGATGTCGTTCGCGCATGCGGCAAGAAAATGGATCATGTTGCCATCTTCCTTTCGTGCCCTGATGGTGCAGGTCTGCATCTGGCCACGGACCTTGTTTCCTTCCAGGATGAAGCCCCCGCCATATTGGTCGGAGTCCTGGACGAACGATATCGTGTTGCCTTTCTTCACAAAGACCTTGTTGCATACCGAGGCATCCGTGGCCCACGGGCCATTCAGGTCGATGGCAAACACCGGGCCGCCAAGGGCGGCCCAACTCGCAACACATATCGCAATCAATGTCGACGACTGGATTTTCATTGTCGTTTTCCTGTTTCCGGCAATTCGGAAAATTAATGCGTCTTTCTCGCATGCGAGGTCGCGGAAGCGGTTGATCTCCATCAAGTCGGTCCAACCAGAAGCCGGTCCAACTAAGATCCGACATTGATCCGAGATCGGCACAAAAATGTCAGCGGTGCTGACGGGACCAGGCGGACGGCGGTCTTCCGTCGATTGCCCCCAGGTTCAAAAATGGATGGACGACCGCCATGAGCCCATTGCAGATGTCCCTGGTGGCCTTCGCCTGCATCTTTGGCGGCACGTTCTTGGGCATATTCGTTCGCCACAGATTGCCCGATCGGCATCTCAGCGGAGACACCAAGGATATCGTGAGGCAAGGTACCGGGCTGATCGCGACGCTCGCCTCGCTTGTCCTCGGCCTGCTGATTGCTTCGGCCAATGGAAAATTCGAGACCGAAAGCAGTCAGATCAAGCAACTGACTGCCAACATCGTCCTGCTGGACAACACCCTGGACCTGTATGGGCAGGATGCCGCTTCGGTCCGCGCGCTGCTGAGGCGCGAAATTGGCGTGATCGCCGATCGAATCTGGGAGGAGAACCGCCCGAGCTTTGGCAAGCCGCGCCCCTTTGAGGCGAGCTCTCTTGGGTTGTCCATCTATACCGAAATTCTCAAACTCGCACCGAAGACCGACGCGCAGCGCTTTCTTCAGGCGCGAGCCAACGACACACTCGTCGACATAGGCAAGACGCGTCTGCTCTTGTTCACCAACGCGGGCGGCTCGATCCCTATCCCCTTCCTGATCGTGCTGGTTGGCTGGCTCGCGCTCATCTTCGCAAGCATCAGCCTTTTTGCGGAAAGCAACGCAAGGACGATCGCCATCCTTTGTGTTTTCTCGTTTGCGGCATCGGCCGCGATCTTCCTGATTCTGGAGCTTAGTCAGCCTTTTACGGGATTGATGATGATCTCCGATCAACCCTTGCGCGACGCGCTTTCAGCCCTACCCCGCTAAAGCAAAGTCGGGACAAAGTGTCGCCATATGTATGCGGGGTACGAGCGACTCGGGCTTGAGAGCCTCAATTTTTGCTCGTGACTGTTCAATATTGACCACAACTTTGGAACTCGATGTCCCATACTATTGACTTACCTCTCCTGCCCGTGAGGGAGGACGGCATGGATAAATACATTCACCGTGAGAATCTGAGCCTGCTCAGGAAACGCCTCTCTGAGGCCCATGACGACGCCACACACAAAGTGCTGTTGAAGCTGTTGGCGGAGGAAGAGGCCAAGGAGGCTGTTCCGGTGAAAGGCAGGAAGCCAAATTGATATGGCGGACGGCGAAGCGACTGCCAAGCTTTGTGACAGATCGACGATGCCCGCGGCCTGTGCCGTCAGAAATAGATCCATTCGAACGATCGATGGACGCCAACTCTTGAGAGGATCATGACGGAGCTTTCCCAATTGCCGTCCTGGTCACTGGCCTAGTGGTGACAGGGGCCGGCGTCTCAAAGTGCGCCGCTTTGGCCGCCCCTGATTGATCACGTTCGATCCGATCATAAATCGCACAAAGTTTGCCGTTGGCGCACGCGTCGCAATCCCCCGCCGTCAGTGCCGGATGCGTCGCTGCGATGTCACGGCACGCCACGCGCAGGGTGCGTGGAGACTTCAACAAATACTGACTGCCCATGGTTTGTTCCAGATGCGCCGAATCAGTCGACCGTGAGCTGCAAGCGACGCAGTTAATCCATCCGTGATCTTTGATCCAGATCAATGATGCGGCGAAGACCGGCACGCAGTCGCGACCCGGAATCCTCTTGACCTGCATCAATTAAGGGTATCGCCTGCTCGATAAATTTTATGCACGGTGCGTGCTCGGCGCCAGCCGGCATGGGAAGCATATTCATGATTTCGATCAGAATGCCGCTCTGGCTTCGCGTGGTGTCGCTCTTTGGCGTGATCATTCTTGTGACCGGCGCGAGCCTTCTTGCCTACCGTTGGTATGCCCATCCGGTGACGCTTACGCTGGCTGTCGGCTCAATCGACGGTGAAGGGGCCAAGGCAATGTCCGAGATGGCGAGCCAGCTCGTCTCGGACGGTGCGTCGGTGCGGCTCAAGGTAATCGACACCGGCACCGCGCTCGAATCGGCCAAGGCGTTTGCCGCGGGCAATGTGGATCTCGCTGTTGTTCGCGGCGACGTCGGCGACTTGTCGCAAGCCCAGGCTATCGTCGTTCTCACCCATGCGACCGTGCTCATCATCGCACCGCCTGGTTCATCCATCGACAGCATCGAAAAGCTCAAGGGCCGTACGGTGGGCGTGGTCGGAGGAGAGACAAACTCCAAGATTGTTGAAGTACTCGACAAGGTGTACGACCTTACGCGCGCCAAAGTGGTCTTCAAGAATCTCACCTTGCAGGAGGCTCGACAAGCCGTTCAGTCAAAGCAAGTCAGCGCGCTGCTGGTTGTGATTCCCCTGACAGAGAAATATCTGTCGCTCGTAAAGGGCTTCTTTCCACAGGGCTCGAAAGCGCTGCCGGTCCTGATCCCGATCGAATCGGCCGCGGCAATCGCCGAGGCCAATCGCGCCTATGAGAGTTTCGACGTACCGAAGGGCACCCTGCGAGGAGCCCCTCCGGTGCCTGACGACGATCTGACGACCTTGAGGACGTCCCTTTACCTTGTCGCGAACAAGAAGCTTAGCGCAGACCGTGCCACCAACCTCACTCAGATCATCATGAAGGCCCGCAGAGAGCTTCTGGGCGAGCACCCCCTGTTCGCACAGATCACCGCTCCAAGCATCGACGCCGATGCCTACCTTCCCGTCCATCCCGGAGCGCTGGCCGTCTACAACGGCACGCAACAGAGCTTCATGGATGAATATGGCAACTACATCTATTTGGGCCCGATGGTGCTGGGCGGTATTGCCTCCTTTCTCGCCGCAGCCTGGAAATTTTTAGGCATCGGGCAGCCCGAAGTCAGGGAAGGCCCGCTGGATTCCCTTTACGCCCTGGCGCGGCGGATACGTGGCGTGAATACAGAGACCGAACTGTCAAACATCGAAGAGGAGATCGACAACATTCTCAAGGCCGAACGCCTCAAGGCTGAGGGGGGCGACGAAAATGCGGTCGACGCTGCCACATTGAACGTGGTGGCCCACCGTCTGGAGAACCTGATTCATGACCGCCGGGCGATTCTTGCGACAAGACCTCCGGTCGCTTCCGTGGCGTAGGAGAATGCATCCACCCGGGGACCGGCGGCTCAAGCGGCTGCCGGGCGCCGAGTGGCGAACATGGCGACGACGTCGGCCGCCGGTTTGGCCGGACTGAACAGATAGCCCTGCATCTCCGTGCAGCCGAGCGTACGCAGCAATTCCCGCTGCAACTCTGTTTCAACGCCCTCGGCCGTCGTCGTCATGTTGCGCGCGGCGGCAATGTTGACCACGGCCTGAATGATGGTGCACGATCCGTCGGATTCGACGATGTCATTGACGAAGGACCGGTCGATCTTGATCTTGTCGAACGGGAAGCGCTGCAGATAGCTCAGCGAAGAATAGCCGGTGCCGAAATCGTCGAGCGCGACCCGCACGCCGATGGCCCGCAACTGATGCAGGATCGCCAGCGCCACCTCGTCATCACGGATCAGAACCGCTTCGGTGATTTCGAGTTCGAGCCGGCTTGCCGGGAGGCCGGATTCCGCGAGCGTTGCGGCTACCTTCAGGGCGAAAGCATGGTTTCTGAATTGAACCGGCGACACGTTGACCGCCAGCTTGATGTTTTTCGGCCAGGTCGCCGCCTCGGCACAGGCCCTGGTGAGCACCCATTCTCCGAGCTGGCTGATCAAACCGCTGTCTTCCGCGACCGGGATGAATTCAGCGGGCGAGATCATGCCGCGCACCGGATGACGCCAGCGCAGCAGCGCTTCGCATCCGCAGACCTCATTGTCCAGGAGATTGACGAGAGGCTGGTAGTGAATGTCGAAGCCGCCCTCGGTGTACCTGCCATCCGCGGTCATCTGCCGCAGATCCTGTTCGAGCATGCGGCGCATTTTGATGCGGATATCCATGTCGCGCTCGAAGAAACGGTAGGTCCGGCGCCCATCGGCCTTGGCGCCATACATCGCAAGGTCGGCATTTTTCAGCAGTTCATCGAGATCGGCGCCATCCTGAGGCGCCAGCGCAATGCCGATGCTGGCGTCGGTCGACAATTGATGACCGAGACATTCGTAGGGCTCGCGCAAGGCGGAATAGATCCGGGAGATCAGATCGGTGACGTCTTCGGGTTGCCGCACCGAGGTCTGCACGATCGCGAATTCGTCGCCGCCGAGCCGCGAGACGAAATCGGCTTTCCCGATACAGCGCCGCAGTCGCGCCGCCACGGACTTCAGCAATTCATCGCCGACCGGATGGCCCAGCGAATCGTTGATGCTCTTGAATTCGTCGATGTCGATATACAGCACCGCGAGCTGACCACCCCCTCGAACGCGTCCGAGCTCCAACTCGAGCCGCTCGCGGAACAGGACGCGATTGGGCAGATCGGTCAACGTGTCGAAATGCGCAAGATGCGCGATTTTCTCCTCGGCTCTCCGCCGTTCCGTGATGTCTTCATGCGTTGCCACCCAGCCGCCGTCTATTGCCTTCTGGTGCGTGATCTGGACCGAACGTCCGTTTCCGACGCGAACGACAGAGACCCTCTCCAAGGCCACGCTCTCCAGGGTGCGCGCGCAATACGTATCGACATCGGATTGCAGTGACCCGGTGTCCTTGTGATGCTGCAGAAGCTCGCGAAGACCGCAACCCCGCTTCGCGACGTCGGGCGACAGGTCGTACATGGCGATGTAACGTTGATTGCAGACGACCAGCCTGTGCTCCGAATCGAACAACACCAGACCCTGGGACATCGCGTTGATCGCGGTGTCGAGGCTATCTTTTTCAAGTGAAATACGCCGCTCGGAAGCGCGGCGTTGCCACAGCAGGCGCTGGACAATCAGGAACAAGATGGACCCGATCAAGACGACCGACGCCGTGGCGGCGCCGATCATCAGCCGGGTTTGTTCACGCCAATCCGCCAGCGCCGCGGAAACCGACATGGTGGCCAGCATCACGATCGGGAAATTTTTAAGCGGGAGCGAGGCCCCCAGCCGCTCGAGTCCATCGGTCTGAGCCGTGAACTGCGCGGTGGCACGCCCGCCATGCGATAAAGCGCGCCCGATCATCGGACTGGAGCTGAAATTCTGTCCGATCCTGGATTCCAGATGAGGGAACCGTGCGATCAAGGTCCCGTCCGCAAGCAACATCGAGATCGCGGCGTTTTTTCCAAGCGTCAGGGATTCGAAAAATTTCTCGAAATCGATCGGCTCGACGCCTCGGCAGAAAATCCCCAGGAATTCGCCGTTTCGCCCCACCAGCTTGCGTGACAGGATCGTCGTCCAGCGACCTGACATGCGACTGTGCACGACATCGACATATTTTTGATCCGGCGAAGCGCTCGACTTCAATTCATGGAAATAACTGCGATCGGCGAAATTGACTCTCGGAACCGGCCAGCTGCGGGACCAATTGATCAGATCTCCCTCGGAATCCAGCAAGGTCAGGTTTCCCAGGTACGAGAAGGCTCCTGTCCTGCTCTTGAGCATTTGGTGAGTGTCGTCGCCGGACATTTCCCGCTTGAAGTCTTCGGGAGAGGTGATCCTCCGCAGATTGAACTGGTTAATGATGTCCTTTTGAACGACGTCGAAATCACCGAATTGCTGGTCAAAATGACGGGCAAGCAGCAGGACCGTGTTTTCCAGCTCGCGCGTACTGCTTTGCAGCGCCCGTTCGCGAAAGCCATAGACCATCATGCTGGTGCCGACGGCGATCGCGGCGATCAGAAGCACGCCGCACAGGATCAACGTACGGATCGGATTGCGTTGAGACTGGGAGTCCGTCTGGGTCGGGTCGACATCAGCGCCGGTCACGGCGGCGCCGTGTTTCAACTCTGTCCATCCCACAACCTCGGCTCCCATGGAACAACGGTTACGTGACAACCGTGGAGAGCCAGTTACCAATTTCAGTTACCCAAGCCTTAACTCATACCAAGCCTTAACTCATACCAAGGGCTTAACCCAGGCGACGAACCGGGCTGATCAAATCACGAAGAACCCATGGGTTGCGTCGCGCCGGAGCTGTTCAACGAGGCCAAACTCCCAATCGAGATAGGCCTGCATCGCGCTCATGTCGACATCGGTGCCCTCATAGGGACGCCGGTAGCGCTGTGACGGATCGGGCTTTGGCAAATCCACCGGCGGCCCCATTTCAAGCGCGCGATCATAGCCGCCATCAAGCACGTAGGTCTCCCACCCCATTTGCGCGAGCCAGGACGCGGTCATGTCGGCGCGGACCCCCATATCATCGGTCAGGAGGATGCGCGCCCCACGCACCGGTGCGGCCATGTCGATTTCCTGCACCAATTGTCCTCCCGGGTAGTGGCGAAATCCTGTGATGTGACCGGCCGCATAATCTTCGCGCGCGCGAACGTCGAAGCGATAGAGCGTGCGGTGGGTCTGCCGCTCGATCGCACCTGCTTCGTCCGGGCTGAGATGCCGGACGCCGGCGCGATAGGCGACTTCGTAGGCATTGGCTTTCGCGTCCTCGAACAGGCCGATTCCGCCGCGCCGGTCCGCGCCATGCTCCAGCTCCTGCCTTGCGAGGGTCCAGCCGATCGTGCCGTTTCGCAGGGCCACCACCTTGTTGGCGACGCCGGCGTTGATGAGCGACTGGGTGCCGATGATCGATCGCGTGCGACCGGCGCAGTTCACGATGATCGTCGTCTCGGGATCCGGTGCGGCGCGGCCGGCGCGCAGCACCAGTTCCGCGCCGGGTACGCTGACGGATCCGGGGATGTTCATGGTCGCATATTCGTCGAAACGCCGGACATCGAGGACGGCGATATTGGCTTTGCTGGCGATCAGCGCGGCGACTTCTTCCGCTGACAACGAGGGCGTATGCCGGCGGGACTCCACCAGTTCGCCGAACGCCTTGGCGTAGGAATTGACATCCTGGAAAAGCTCAAAGCCCGCCTTCCGCCAGGCATCGAGCCCGCCATCGAGCTGGCGAACGTCCGTGTATCCCAGCGCCTGAAGGCGATCGACGGCCTTCGGAACCAGGCCTTCGCCGGCGTCGTAGACAACGATCGGCACATCCTTGCGGGGCAGCCGCGTCGCGGCCTCGAGCGCAATCCGCTCAGCCGCCATGTTGGCGGCAAACAACGGATGGCCCGTGGCAAAGACGGCTTCCTGCCGCAGATCGAGCAGGGCGATTTCATCGCGCAGCAAGAGCGCGCGGCGGACTTCTGAGGGCGTGACGGATGCTGTGGTCATGGACATCGGGCTGGAATGGGAATGCCGGCCAACCTTGCACGGTTGCGCCTGGCTGTTCAACTCAAGGCGAAAATGCGCGCTTGCGCATCGTCTCGGGCTCAATTTTCGAAATCCTTGCTTTGACGTCGTCGCCCGGCTTGACCGGGCGATCCAGTATCCAGCGACGTTCGTGCGCAGGCCAGACGTCACCGCGTACTGGATGCCCCGCGGGGCATGACGAAAGAGGAAAACAGCTTCGCGTTCTCGCGGCGCGGATAGCGCCCGAGCTGTGCGTAAATATCGTCCCTCCGAAAACAGAGGGCGCAGGGAAAGCCGGGTGCCGGTTGCACCCG
>JBKQRS010000013.1:0-4890 GCA_052143915.1 Bradyrhizobium sp. | reverse complement strand
GGTCCGCACCTTGTCGTAGCGCTGGGTCAATTTTGATGACGGCACCGCGATGATTTTCTCGTCGCCGCCAGCCTCGTCCTCCATCAGGAGCACGCCGACCGGCCGCACGCTCATTACGGCGCCCGGGACGATCGCGCGGGTATTGGCGACCAGCACATCGCAGGGGTCGCCATCATTCGAGAGCGTGTGTGGAATGAACCCGTAATTGCCGGGGTAACGCATGGCGGTATAGAGAAACCGGTCGACGACGAGCGTGCCGGCCTCCTTGTTCAACTCGTATTTGATCGGCTCGCCACCGACGGGCACTTCGATGACGACGTTGACCTCGCGCGGCGGGTCGATCCCGATCGATATGGCATCAACGCGCATGGACGGCTCCGCTAGGCTTTTGGGTTAAGGAGTCTTTGGGGTTAAATCCCGGATCGAGGCGGACGGCGCGGGCGCTATTGGCTTTGCCGCGTTTTCCTCGCGCGAGCCGGCATCCACTTCGCTCGAAAACGAACTCTCGGATGAAAGCACACCTTCCGGATCAGCCGTGCTTCGGATGGCGAAATTCAACTGGTCCAGGCGAAGGCAACCTTGTCGAGCGACTTGGGCCCGAATTTCTCGGAAGAGCGCGCCACCATGCGGCCGCCCAGCGCGCGGTAAAACTCCGTCGCCGGATCATTATCGGAAAGCGCCCAGATCACCATGCTTTTCAGGCCGCTCTGCAACAGGTCGCGCCTGGCCGCGGTGAACAGCCGGCGGCCGAAGCCGAGACCCTGAAATTCAGGTCGCAGATAGAGTTCGTAGATCTCGCCTTCGAAGTGCAGGCTGCGCGCGCGGTTCCGGCCGTAATTGGCGTAGCCCGCGACCTTGTCGCCGAACACCAGCACGCTGACGCGGCTGCCCTTGCGGATGGCGCTGTCCCACCATTGCGGGCCGCGGCGGTTGATCAGCTTCTCGAGCTCGGCGCCGGGAATGATGCCCTGATAGGCCGAGCGCCAGGCTTCGTCATGGGTAGACGCCACCGCCGCCGCGTCTGCAGCTTTGGCCGGTCGAACCTCGATCAGGGTTGTGCTCATGGACGCAATCAAAGCAAGTCGGCGCGTCGGCTTCAAGGTCTATCCTTAATTATCAGTTAACCTGTGGATTTTCTGCATCAGTTTTCTTCCCCATCTGTACCGAAAGTGGACAGACTGGTGCCTTAGGGAGCATCTGGCTCGGCGGTTGGCAGGATTTGGCTGGCATGGGCAGGCCGGCCGAGGTTCTGCAGAGGTCGTCTTCACCGAAAAATGTCCAGGATTTGATTCGCCGTGGCTACGCTGTTCTCCGATCCAGAAATCCTCGTCCCCCGTCGTGCCGGGTAAGCTGATGCCATCATTGAAGGCGCTTTTCGCTCTGCTCGTGCAGGGTGCGCTCGCGACGCAGACCGCGACCGCGCAAGGCGGGATGGGTCCGCAAGGTCCGGAGGCCGAGCCGAATCGGGAGCAGCAATGGCTGGTGCCGTCACCCGATCCGGACACCGCGGCCCATGCCGTCTTGTTCCGCCCGCCGGGCGAGGGACCGTTTCGCCTGGCGCTGATTGCGCATGCCTCGACCCAAAACGTGCTGCGTCGCGCTCAAATGCCGCAGCCTGAATACCGCGCGCTGGCGGCATGGCTGGTCGCCAGGGGTTTTGCCGTGCTGGTGCCGGAGCGCCCGGGCCACGGCGCCACGGGCGGAAAATATCTCGAGGACCAGCGCGGCTGCGACGAGGCCGACTATTCCCACGCGGGACGCGCCACTGCCGAGGAGATTTTGGCGGCGCTGAATTATTTGCGCAGCCAACCTTTCATCCGGCATGACGGTGCGGTCGTTCTCGGGCACTCGGCTGGCGGCTGGGGCGCGCTGGCGCTCGCCGCGGCCGATCCGGCCGTGGTCGGGACCATCGTCGTATTCGCCGCCGGCCGCGGCGGCCACGCCAACGACTTCCCCAATCAGGTCTGTGCGCCGCACACGTTGATTTCCTCCGCGGCCGAATTCGGCCATGGCGCGCGGGTGCCGGTGACCTGGCTGGTCGCGGCCAATGACAGCTATTTCCCGCCCGATCTGTCGCGGAAACTGGCCGACGCGTTCCGCGGCGGCGGTGGAAGCGCTGACTTTCATGTACTGGCGCCCTCGGGGAGCGAAGGTCACTGGCTGGTGGAATCGGAGGGCGGCATCAAAATCGCTGGGCCGGAACTGGATCGCGCGCTGAGAGCGCTCCCGTCAGGCGCGGCCAAGAAGCGATGACACGATGAACCGCGCGATGAACCCCTGGCCCGACGACGATGTGATCCTCTATGACGGCGTCTGCGTATTCTGCTCGCGCTGGATCCGCTTCATCGCGGCGCGCGACAAGAACAGGCGCTTCCGCTTCACCGCGATCCAGTCACCTTACGGCGCGCGTCTGGCACAGGCGTTCGGCATCGACCCGCAAGACCCCGACACCAACGCCGTCGTCCATGGCGGCATGGCCCGGTTCAAATCCGACGGCGCGCTGACGGTGCTGAGCCATTTGCCGGGTTGGGGCTGGGTGCGTGCCTTGCGCGCGGTGCCAAAACCGCTCCGCGATGCCGTCTACAATCTGGTCGCGCGCAACCGCTACCGGATCTTCGGCAAGTATGAGGAATGCTTTGTGCCGGATGCGGCGTTCAGGAACAGGGTGCTGGAGTAGGAGATCGACCGTTGAGGGTCGTCAATTGCGAGCCAACGGGTCGCGCGAATGCGCGCCCGATGACAGGCTCCGCGAAGCAATCCATGAAGCCGCAACGCTGAACGCTGGATTGCTTCGTCGCTTTGCTCCTCGCAATGACGGGTGAGTTAGTTCTTCGCGACCAAAGCCACCACCTCCCCCGCCGCCCGCTCGCCGGAATCCCTCGCCCCGTGGGCAGTCGAGAAAAAGTTCGGCGAGGTTGCTTCGCCTGCAAAGAACAAGCGGCCGTCGACGGGCGCGGCGAGCACGGCGCGCTTCCCCGCGTGGCCGGGCAGTGCATGCGAATAGGAGCCGCGCGCGAACGGATCGTGCGCCCAGCGCGATTCCGCGAGCGGCTTCAACCTGCGCCGATAATCCGAGCCGAGCAGCTCAACGATCTCGTCGATCGCTTGCGCCGCGAGCGCGCCGTCGCCGGCATCTTCCAGCTCGCGCGCGAAACGTCCGCCAAAAAAGCCTTCGATGCAGGCCTGGCCGAACGGGCGCAGATGATAGCCGCCCATCGCGGTGCGCATGGTGGCGCCGCGCAGATTGCCGTCCTTGGGCAATGCCTCCTTAGAATCCTCGGGCCGATCGAGCGCCAGCGTCACCTTGTCGGCGAGCCCGAGCGGCAGGCCGCGTGCGGCGTCGACCTTCGCCGGCAGCGCGGGGCGAAAACGGATCGTCTCGTCGGCGATCAGATTGGTCGGCACCGTGACGATCACTTTGGCGGCCGAAAGCGTTCCCCGCGAGGTCTCGATGCGCACCCGCGGTCCGGAATGATCGATCAGGGTGACCTGCGTATTGAGCGATAGCGGGCAGGGTGCGCCATAGGCCGCCATCAGCGCGCCATAGCCGCGTCGGATGCGCCAGTTGATCTCGCTGTCCTCGTAGGCGTCCATATCCAGAATAGAAACCCGGTCGAGTTCGCTGCCGTTGACGTAGGTCGAGATCGCATCGATCATCGGGTTCCAGCGGTTGCCGGGTTCGAGACAGAGGTTCGCTGTCCGATCGCGGCCGCTCTTGGTGGCTTCTTTGGCGGCTTCCTCGGCGCGGTCGTAGAACGCGTCGAGCGCGCCGATGAAGTCGAGCCGTTCCTTGGGCGGAAACACCGCATCAAAACCCTGCTCGCGCCACGGCGGGCGGGTCTTGTCGATTTCGAAATTCAATTGCTCGGCGATCTGGACGAACGAATTCTGGTCCGCCGAATGCAGCCAGCCGCAGCCGACGTCGAAGGTGATATCGGGCGCCGCCATGATGGTGTGGCCGCGCCCGCCGATGCGGTCGCGCGCTTCCAGCACGATGACTGAAAGGCCGGAATCCTCCAGCGCGCGCGCCGCGCCGAGGCCGGCGGCGCCGGCGCCGATAATGGCGACATCAATGGAGGAAGGGAGGGACATGAATTATTTACCATCGTCATTCCGGGATGCGCCGCCCGAACTCGGGTTTACCCGAGTTCGGCGCTATCGGCTGTCCAAGTCGGCAGCAGCCGACTTGGCTGGCGCAGACCCGGAATCCATACTCCCGATGGTGGTTATGGATTCCGGGCTCGCGTCTTCGACGCGCCCCGGAATGACCATCCATATTGAAACGACGCGACCAAGCCAATAGGCCGCCTTACGCCACCGCCTGCTTGGCCTTTTCGGCGCGCTTGCGGTCGTTGGCGTCGAGGAACTTCTTGCGCAGCCGGATCGACTTCGGGGTCACCTCGACCAGTTCGTCGTCCTCGATATAGGCCAGCGCCTTTTCCAGCGTCATCCTGATCGGCGGCGTCAGGCGCACCGCTTCGTCTTTCGAGGTGGTGCGGATGTTGGTGAGCTGCTTGCCCTTCAGCACGTTGACCTCGAGATCATTGTCGCGGGTGTGCTCGCCGACGATCATGCCCTTGTAGACCTTCCAGCCGGGCTCGATCATCATCGGGCCGCGGTCTTCCAGCTTGAACATCGCATAGGCCACGGCCTCGCCCTGATCGTTGGAGATCAGGACGCCGTTGCGCCGGCCCTGGATGTCGCCCTTGTAGGGCGCGTAGCCGTGGAACAGGCGGTTCATGATCGCGGTGCCGCGGGTGTCGGTAAGCAGTTCTCCCTGATAGCCGATCAGGCCGCGGGTCGGCGCGTAGAACACCAGCCGCAAACGATGGCCGCCGGACGGGCGCATCTCGATCATCTCGGCCTTGCGCTCGCTCATCTTCTGCACGA
>JBKQRS010000012.1:0-11556 GCA_052143915.1 Bradyrhizobium sp. | reverse complement strand
CCCTGAGGAGATTGTTCGCCTGAAGACCGTCCTGAACGAGGTGGTTCTTGGTCTTCCGAAACAGCAGCGTAGCTGCGAGATACAAGCTTCCGTCGCAGAGCAGCTTCTCAAGCTCGCTGCGGGCGGTGAGAAGGATCCGATAAGGCTCAAGGAGCGCACACTGCTGACTTTGCACAACATCTAGCGGAATTTCTCGCAGCCTAAACCAACCCGCGCAAATGGGCTGATTGGGAAGAAAAATGGAAATAGACGAGTATGTACGGCAGCAGAATCTGGAGCTTTATCGAAAACTTCTAGCGGAATCACCTGCCGACGATTCAAGACGGATACTACTCATGCAACTGCTCGCCTAGGAAAAAGCCAAGGAAGCGGCCGGAGCTAACGTACGCCGTTCGAAGTAGTTGATTTCGCGCTCGCAGGTCGAGACTGAAAGTTCAACCAGAATCGACTTGTTGGCGCGACAGGGCCGCCAAGCCCCCCAAAAGCCCTCACTTGGCGGCCCTGATACTTAACACGGTCAGTAGGAGGACATCATGCGCGCGACGCCTTCTTTACGGGTACAAGAAGAAAGACCGATAAAAGCAATAACTAATTTCAGCAACCGGCTCAAGGAGCCGCTCTGGCTTCGATATGTAGAGCTGATGCGGTTGCGTCAGGCAGTCCTTGAGGCAGAGTCAACGAGATCAACGCGATACGCTGCTCAAGCGGCACGATGATTCGTTGAGGCGATAGACCTAATCGCTAATCCAGTTGTGGCACGAAACGGTCATGGCGGTGCAGTTACCGCATGTCTGTTGTCGGGGTCAAAGCGGAAGACATCTACTCGGTAGCCCGATTCGCATTCGCAGAAGCGGCAAACGCGCCGCGCCCGACCAATAGCTTTCGCTATGTGGATACCGACGCTACGCTGTTCAACACGACCGCGCTCCGGATAACTCGACCGTGGCGTTTGTTTCGCTTTGCCACTCCACGAGCCATTCAGGGATCCGCGCCGCGGCTCCAGGTTCCCTGGTCCAGGCCGCGATAACCTGCCCTTCCTCTGAGAACATGAATACACCGTCCATGCCCTTCGCGCGGCGCAGGGTATCAAGCGCCTGGACTGGGGTTTGCGCGATCGGTCCCCCGACGTTGAAGGATGTGTTCACTGCAACCTCGACGCCAATTCGCCTTCCAAGCGCTTTCAAATAGGCGTGCGTTACGGCATCGGTATGCTCGCGCACGATCTGCAGCCGCACGACTCTCGCGCACTGCGTGCATTGCCCGATGAGCGGCAGCCTCGACGGCGATGACATCCATGCCGTCGACGGCCTCGGAAGCGATCCGCTAGTTCGCCGCCTTACGCTGGATGTCGGTCTCCGATTCCGAAAGAGCCAAGGCTGTTCCCATGGCGTAAAGATTGTTTTCGTACACCAACGGTTTCGGCAGCGGAGCGCGCCAACCTAAAAGCGGGCGACGTGATCACGACAATCGACAAGACTCCGGTGCGCAGCGCATCCGATCTGCGCAACAAGATTGGGCTATTGCGAGTCGGCGACGTTGCGAAGCTGGCCGTGCTGGGCGCCGGAAAACCGATGGTCATCCGCGCGACCGTGGCGACGCCGGTACAGAAGTTCACCCAAGGCGGACAGATAAATCCGCTACCGCTTTGGTTGGAATGTCACTTGTCATCGGGTCAGTGTGCATTTGCTGCTAGCAAACATACCGCAGCAGCACGTAGCAACGTTCGACAATTGCTGAGTTTGATGGACAAAGATAAGAATGGCAGCGGCTACGACGTGCTCAATCCTCATCCCTGTCTCGAAGGAGGAATTTCTACGGTATATGTCTGAGACTTTCGATCGTCTCGCCATAAACCGCAGTGGTCAACTTGAGCCCGCGGAGTTGCGAAATAAGAGGATTATTCCAACTGGTAAGCATACGGGCGGCCGGTGAATTGACGTAAAATTAGAGCTTTTTGGCCCACGCGCTTGTCAGCGTTATTGTACAGCGTACGTTCTCAGCCGAAATCTTGATCCACGTCAAAGCGGCCGAGATGTCCGCGCCACATGCTTCGCAGCGACTGGGCTCCCGACCGTAGAGGCGATCATGGCAACTCGAAGACCGAAGTTCACGCACGGGCAGGACGCCGGCAAGGTGATACTGGCGCTATGGTTGTTCGTTTCGCCCTGGATGTTGAGTTATACCCAGATGCGGCTGCCGGTACTGAACGGTGACGCCGTGGGTTTCGTCGTCGCGGCGTTTTCGATTGCGGCGATGCTCAAATTCACGAAGTGGGAAGAATGGATCAATATTGTTGCCGGTTTCTGGTTGATCGCTTCCCGCGCGTCACCCATCAGTTTGATTGAAATCAAATCCCGCTATTCGCGCGCCGGTATCGTGTCCGCTCCAACATGGGAGGCAATGCCATGCCCACCTTCATCATGCTGACGCGACTGAATCCCGATGCGGTACGCTCGCCGAAAGGACTTGAGCAACTCGAGCGCGATGCCATGAAGCGCGTCCGGGAGCAATGCCCTGACGTCGAGTGGCTGAGCAGCTATGCGGTGCTGGGGCCGTGCGATTATCTCGATGTCTTCAAGGCCAGCGACATTGAGACCGCAGCCCGGGTTTCCACTCTGCTTCGGACATTCGGCCATGCTCAGACCGAAATCTGGACGGCGACGGAGTGGGATCGGTTCAAAGAGATCGTCCGCACGTTGCCCGGACCAGGCTGATCGCCTCACGGGTTTGGTTGCGGCCGTCTTACGATTCGGTCGCGGACGTCGGAATTCAAGATTGGCGGTTCGGGCCGAATTCGAAACGGTGGTGCGAAGGTGCTCGACAGGACGACAAGCTTCAGATTCAAGGAACCGCGCCAGCAAGGCGGCGTGTCGGTGGAACACTGCATTCGTCAGCGCCGATCAGTGCGCGGGTTCCGCGATCGAGCGCTGACCGAGGGTGAATTCGGCCAACTGCTGTGGGCGGCCCAAGGCATCACAGCAGCCGATGGCAAGCGCGCGGTATCATCCGCAGGCGCGCTCTATCCGCTGGAGCTCTATGTCGTTTGCGGCAATGTCGGCAGGCTGGCCAGCGGTGTGTATCGCTATCATCCTGCGCACCACGAACTGCTGCTCATAGCCGCCGGTCATCACCACGAAAAGCTGGTCGATGCCGCGCGCGGTCAAGAATGGATCGCCACCGCGCCGGCGGTGATCTGCATTGCCGCGGTTTTTGAGCGAACGACGGTCAAGTATGGCAATCGCGGCCGCGGCTACATCTACATGGAGGCGGGGCACGCTGCCGAAAGCCTGATGCTGCAAGCCGTCGCCCTCGGTCTCGCGACCACGATGGTCGGGGCATTCGGCGACGACGAGGTGAGGCATCTACTACATCTCGCTCAGGACGAAGACCCATTGTGCTTGCTCCCCGTTGGGGCTCCTTAAATTCGCTTCGTGGATGAAGGTGAAATCAAACGCCGGGACACTCGAGTTGACGTTCCTCGGCACGCGCGGCGAGATCGAGGTCAGCTCTCGTCGGCACCGACGCCATAGTTCGCTGCTTGTTCAGTGCGACGAGGCGCGCATCATGATTGATTGTGGGACGGACTGGCTAGGCCGGCTCCACGGGGTTGCGCCGACGGCCATTGTGCTGACCCACGCTCATCCGGATCATGCTGCGGGCCTTGCCGAGGGCGCTCCATGTCCGGTCTACGCGACTAAGGTCACATGGGATTTGATCCGTCGCTTCCCCATTGATGATCGGCGCAGGTTGCCGCTGCGAAAGTCCATAATGATCGACGGAGTGCGGTTCAAGGCGTTTCCGGTCGAGCATTCGATCCGAGCGCCGGCGGTCGGATTTCGCGTATCGGCAGGCGGCGCTTGCTTCTTCTATGTGCCCGATGTTGCCGGGATTCCCGATGCGGCACACGCACTTCGCGGCATCAACGTCTACATCGGCGATGGTGCGACGATGAAGCGATCAATGCTGCGCCGTAAGAGACGGACCGTAATCGGCCATGCGCCAATTTCCAGTCAACTCGATTGGTGTGATAAGGTTGATGTTCGGCGTGCCATCTTCACCCATTGCGGATCGCCGATCGTGCGTGGCGACGCGCGTAAGCTAAACGCAGCGCTCCGGCGGATTGGTCGCCAACATGACGTTGGGGCTCGCTTTGCCTGCGACGGCGACAGGCTGCCTTTTCCCGACGACGGGTATCGCCGCTGGTAACGAGGGATTCGAAAAGCTTTCTGAGCCGGCCAACGGGCCGCTGAGATCCTGGTCTTCAACGAGGCATCTACAGGCGCCGCCATGATGGCAGGCGGCCAACATTCCTAACGCGCCCGTTGCCAAGCCTCCTTCAATCTGCAGGGCGACGGCTGTGGAATCATAGCGCCATCACGCGGCGAGCTTGGCCTCGTAAAGCCCCTTCGTAACATGATCGTGCAGATCGGGATCATCGATGATCGCAGCGGCGATCGCGTTGTCGCCGAGCATCTCGGCTTCAGATAGGCCGTGAAGCCACTTCTTGGCTGCGAGGTGGCCCTGACCGATCCGCATTAGCGCATAAAGCTCACGACGCGCCGGTTCGGACAGTACGCTGATTGCTTCGCGCAAAGCCGCCGCCGGCTTGGAAACATCAGCCGGAAGCGGTTCGACCCCAAGTTCAGCGGTGGGGTTGTGTTCGCCTCGCCCTGGCATCGGCCCGTCAAGATCATCCTCCGCTACATTGCCAAGCAACGCGTCGCGCTGCGCTCGCGCGGTTTTGGCAAGAAGCGCAATGAAATGGGCCTGATCCACGTGCAAGTCGTTGAGCATGTTCGACTCCATTTAATTTGTGGTCGGATAGCCAAGGCGACCGAGCAAATGCGCTGTCGACTAGACATGATGTCCCGAGACCGCCCGCAACATTTCACTCGAAAGCTCTTTGCTGACCTTGTGCGAAATGTCGCCGAGGCTCACCATGCCGACCATCGTCTTGTGGCTATCCGTTACGGGCAGACGGCGGATTTGGTTCGCTTCCATGGTCTCGATTGCAAGCTGGATGTCGTCATCGG
Organism: Bradyrhizobium sp.; assembly: GCA_052143915.1. GTDB lineage: Bacteria > Pseudomonadota > Alphaproteobacteria > Rhizobiales > Xanthobacteraceae > Bradyrhizobium. The sequence goes on along the minus strand of JBKQRS010000012.1, from coordinate 6,523 downwards.
GCGAACAGCATATGACGTCTTTCGTCATGACGTCCTTGGCGGTTATTTTGGCCGGGTTGCCGCTGTCTGCGAGCGCGCGGCAGGTAATGTCACGATCGGTGACTATTCCCACCAACTGACTGTCTGCCTTGACGGGAATCGCGCCGACATCGCTCTCACGCATGCGCTTCGCGATTTCCCTCACCGGCGTGCTGGGTTCGACACAGGTTGCACCTTTGTGCATGACGTCCTTGACTTTCATTTCCTCCTCCTCAGGTCCAATTCAAGGTATACCCCGCAGCATCAATATCATCGCGCGAACAGACCGACATTCATTGATCTGTGTCAAAAACGAAGCCTCTCGACAGGGACAGTGTTCCAATCTGGCAGCAGCTTTCTTCCGAGCGCTTCCGCGGCAGACCCCTTCGGATCGATGGCACACGCAAAAACACGAAACCCGCGATATTCGTATCCCGCCGATCGGGCTTGCGGGAACATTGGATGTCCCGCGAGATGCCTATGCACTTGTCGCTTTTGCCCATGGAAGCGGCTCAAGTCGGCTAAGTCCGCGGAACAGGGCGGTCGCCGTCGCGTTGAACGCCCGGGGCATCGCGACGCTGTTATTTGATCTGCTCACCCCGGACGAAGAGGCCGATCGGGCCAACGTCTTCGACATTCCGCTACTGGCAGTCCGGCTCGTAGACGCGGTCAGCTGGCTGGACGCGCAACCATCCCTCGCAAAACTTCCACTTGGATTGTTCGGCGCCAGCACCGGGGCTGCGGCTGCACTCGTCGCCGCGACGAGACTTCCTCGTCGTGTGGGGGCTGTGGTATCGCGCGGCGGCCGCCCGGATCTTGCCGGTGATGCCCTCGACAGAGTTCAGGCGCCGACCCTCCTTATTGTCGGAGGCGCCGATTTCGGCGTCATCGAACTCAACGAGCGGGCATTGGAGCGGCTGCAAGGGCCGAAGGCTCTGGAGATCATTCCGGGTGCGAGTCATCTCTTTCCCGAATCGGGAGCGCTGGAGGCTGTCATCGACCATGCCGCTCGGTGGTTCGAGCGGCACCTCGCGCCTGATTCCGCAAAATCGACACTTGCCGGGACCGAGAACAAGCGCAGGGGATCGTAATGCCGTTCGAGAACCGATCGGAGGCCGGTCAGAAGTTGGCGCGGGCGCTTTCCAACTACAAAGATCAGCATCCGGTAATCCTTGCCTTGCCCCGCGGCGGCGTTCCCGTGGCGGCCGAGGTCGCCGCCGCGCTCCGCGCGCCACTCGATCTGATCCTCGTGCGCAAGATCGGTGTGCCTTTCCAACCCGAATTGGCGATGGGCGCGGTGGTAGACGGCGGCGCCCCGATCATTGTGCGAAACGAGGACGTTATTCGAGGCGCAGACATTGACGAGAAGCAATTCAAGGGTGTTTGCGATGGCGAACTCGCCGAAATCGAGCGGCGGCGACAGCGATACTTAGGCAGCCGCGAACGCGTGAACATCGCTGGTCGTACGGCCATTGTGATCGATGACGGCATTGCCACTGGAGCGACCACGCGGGCGGCGTTGCGCGCCACTCGCGTGCGAAATCCGAAGAAGCTTGTGCTTGCCGTGCCGGTAGCACCGTCCGAAAGCATTGTCACGATGCGTGAGGAGGCGGATGAGGTCGTATGCCTTGAGGATTACGAGTTCTTTGAGGCTATTGGCGATTATTATCGAGACTTTCGACAAGTTTCGGACGAGGAAGTGATCGAGATACTCGAGCGGTTCCCGCCGGAGCCGGAGGAAAGGGAAACGCAGGCACCGGCGGCCTAGACGGCGTTCATCTGCTACGGCCAAGTGCGCGCCTCGGGAAGTCGCTGCTAAGTTATGATCAGCGCAAAGTCGTTCCGGCGCCCGGAGCTAGAAACCCTTATGCGGCCGATCCTCCACCCCAGCGGTTGCCTCGTTCAGGACGCCAACTTGCTGTTAATCGAAGCTGCGTTCTTTGCCGGCCAACGATCGCAAGGAGGCGGCGCGTGAAAGACTGGAACATTATTGTCACGATCTACCAGGAGAGTTTCAGGCGGGCGCTCCGCGCCTTGCAGGACATCGGGCCGGCCGAGCGCAGTCCGTACCACAATGTGCTGGTGATGAAAGTTGACAATCCAATGGCGGTTCTCGAAGCCATCGAGCGTCTGACCGAAGAACGCCCGGCGCTCTATGACGCGATCGCGCGAGTAGCACCAGCGACGCAGGCGTTCGATTTTTCATCTGCGGAGGGCTTCAAGGATAGTACGAAATCCATCGTGCTCGAATGGCTACCGAGCTTGGCTGGAAAGTCGTTTCATGCGCGCCTGCATCGGCGCGGACCCAAACCTGAACTGCACACGCCAGATGTCGAACGGTTCTTAAATGATGTCGTCATCGAGGCGACGGCCAAGGCCGGGCGGCCGGGGCGGATATTGTTCACGGACCCGGATGCGGTGATAGTGATCGACACCATCGATGATCGGGCCGGGCTCGCCATGTGGACACGCCAGGATATTGCGCACCATCGTTTGCTGCGGCCGGACTAGTTTGGCCTCGTGCTGAGCGGCGACAATTACAAAGCGCGGATCATTGGTGATCAGGGTGGCTAAGCCCGATCCCAATACCATATTGTGGGCATGATGAAGCTGTGCCTCCCTGCAGAATGAGCAGACGAAAGGCGTCGTAATGAAACGTTTACTGCTTGTGATCGCCTTCGGCATGACTGCTGCCGCGGTAGTTCCGGCAATGAATGCCGTTTCACAGACTGCCGCTCCAGGCGGCGGGCACGGCTTCCTAATCGACAAACACGTTGTGGCGCACGTCACCTGCGCTCAATGCCATGCTGGCGGAATAGCTGTACCGCCGGCAACAGCGACATGCCTGACGTGTCACGGCGGGACGTACCAGAAGCTCGCGGTGAGCACGGCAAAGGATATGCCCAATCCTCACGAGTCTCACCAAGGCGAAATCCCTTGTACAGAATGTCACCATGTCCATAAAGCGTCGGCGACGGTCTGCAACCAGTGTCACACCTTCGACATGAGTACTCCCTAACCGTGCAATGAACCCGGCCCTCGCCTATCCACCTTCAGTGCGCGCGACAAACTCACGCGTGATGCTCTTTATGGTTGGCGTGCCGGCCAGCCTCATCACCATGGTCAATTCGTTCTTGAGGTGAGTATGCACGGCCTGAACGCCTTGCACTCCGCCCAAGGCCGAACCGTAGAGCAGCGGGCGGCCAAGTGCGACCGCAGTCGCTCCAAGCGCGAGTGCCCGGAAGACGTCCTGGCCCCGGTATATTCCGCCGTCTATAATGATCGGGACTCGGCCTTTCACCACGGAAGCCACACGAGGCAATGTCGTCATCGGTGCGGCCGAATTATCGAGCTGACGACCGCCGTGGTTTGAAAGCCAAATTCCCGAGCAGCCAGAATCGAGCGCTTGCTGGGCGTTGGTCGCGGACAGAATGCTCTTGATTACAACCGGCAACCCACTCTCCTTTCGGCAGAACTCGATATCCTTCCAGTCCATGTTCCCCTTCATGTCCATCGCGTTGCCGTTCACGCCGGGGGTCTTTGGCACGTTACCCATTTTTAGATTCGGAAGCGCTGCACCCTGCAGCCGCATCGACCGTTCACGGTTGCTCGTCACATCCAAGTCCGCGGTAACGATAATGGCTTTGTAACCTGCCGCCTTGGCGCGTTGCAGCATCTCCCGAGCGAACCCGCGGTCCCGCGGGATGTAGAGCTGGAACCATTTCGGTCCCTCGTCAGCAGAAGCAATGTCCTCGACACTGAGCTGAGAAACCGAACTGGCGCAGTACAGTGTACCGGCACCGTTCGTACCCTTGATGTTTGGCAGATCGGCCTGAGCGTGGACCGAGCCTTGATTTCCCACCGGCGCCGCGATGACGGGATAGGAGAGCTTACTACCCAACAAAGTCGTCGTCGTGTCGGCGCTCCCGGTGCCATTCATGAAGTCGGGATTGATGACCCATCTATTGAAGGCTGCCATGTTCTCGCGCATCGTCCATTCGTCGCCAGCACCACCCGAGACGTAGGCGAACCCGAAGGGGGCCATTACTTTCTGCGCTTCGCTTTCGAGGTCGCGAAGCGTGACAATATTGATTTTTTTCTCATTGTTCGGCACGCCGCTTACGTCAGCTTGCGTCTTCGCGACGGATTCGACCGGCGCACTTTCTGCCAAAAGCGGTCCCGGACCGGAAACAGCCGCCGCCACACCCGCCGTAAGAAGCAAATCTCTGCGATTAAGACCTGTCGGCATCGCCTTCCTCCCTATTTTGAGACTCGAGTTTGGTTCGAGAGCCGGAGATCGCATTGCGCCAAGTCAATTCCAGAACGAATTGCTGCACCCGCTTCGTATCCATTGTGTCATGAAAAATTCACATGGTCAGTCGCGGCTGCCAGCCTTCCGAATGAGTTCGGTGTATCCGCAATTTGCGTTGGGCGAGGCTTGCGTTGATCTAAATCAACTGGGGCGAAAAAACGCGGCGCAAATTGCTAGCTTGCTTGTCCAGTCAATAACATCGCAGCGCGTACCAACCAGGAGGAGACCCCATCATGAAACTCCGTCTATGCGCTTATGGCGTTGCAATTCTCGCTTCCGTCACGCTTCCTGCAGTCGCGGCGACTTTGGCGCATGCCGCAGATTGTCAGGATTTAACCTGGTCACAGGACCGGCTCTCGAAATTTGACACTGCCGTTGCCTCGGAGCAGGACGCTATCAAGCGCCAAGGTCCTGCAAGGCAGGCAATGCGTTGGCCACAGGACCAGGCCTCCGAAGTCGACGCTGCCATTGCCAGCCTGGAGCAGGACATTGCCACCCGCAAAGGCGATACCGCCGCAAAGGGCAAAGCCAAGCTCAACGAGGTTCGGGCTAGTCGCGATGCTTATCAGGTCAAGCTCAGGCAACTGGCGACTCACATGATGGCGGCGGCCGAAGCGGCCGAAACCCGTCAACCGTCCGAAGAGGCCACCAATGCATTTTGGGCCAAAGTGGACGCGTATCTTGATGCGGTAAATGCAGATAACCCTACCCGTCAGGCCGCTATGCAGACCAGGTTCCTGGGCAACTGATCAGCTGCGCAGCAGTGACGCTGCAAACTCGTCGCCCAACACACAGCGAGCATCAGCGCCTGCAACGATGACGTTCCGAGAACTGATCGCGTGCGCGTGCAGAGTAGATATATGGCGGCGAGCAGCCAGAGTTCGTCTTAATCTCTTGTAAGACCCGGCATCCTATCGGCCGATGCTAATTGAATTCGGTCCTTCGAAAAATCAAACGACTAAATGCGCGGCCGTTGACCTACATCAAGGCGGTTGCAGCCACTTCGGACTGAGATGCTCAACGAGTGGATGCAGATTTCTCCAAAGATATTACTGAAGGAGACGTTCCAATGTCGGACCATGATCAATCAAGTCGGGGCACCACGGAGCGCATATCCTCGACGCGCCGTACACTTCTGAAGGGCTTCGCCGCCGCTGGCGCAGCAGTTTCCCTGAGCAGCAAGGTTGCCTGGGGTGACGGTGAAATCGGGTACTGGGCAAAAGATCTGCCTAATGAAAAATTGATCGAGATGTATTCGACCATCCTGCGCATCAGGTGGTTCGAGCGTACGCTGGCCGATAAGCAGCTGAGCGATCGCAGTTTCCGCAATTTGATTCATCTCTACGCGGGCCAGGAAGCCGTCGCAACCGGTGTCTGCGCCGCGCTCAACAACAAAGGACCGTTCAGCGAGATCGACGTGATCTATGGGACGCATCGTCCAACCGGACATGCGATCGCGAAGGGCGTCGACATGAAAAAACTGGCCGCCGAATATAATTTCAAGGCGACCGGGCTCAATCGCGGCTACGCGGGTGAGATGCACCTCGCCGACAAATCGGTCGGTTACATCGGCGCGGATGGAATCGTCGGTCCAGCCGCCGTGATCGCCGCCGGTTCGGCCTACGCATTCCGCGCCAGAGGCAGCAAACAGGTTGCCGTCGCGTTCGGCGGCGATGGTACGTACGCTACTCCCGCATTTCATAGCTCATTGAACAATGCATCGCTGCTCAAGCTGCCGTTCATTTACGTGGTTGAGAACAATCTGTACCACCAGTTTGCGCACTATTCTTATTCCTGCCCGCTGAAGGACATCGCAGTTGCCGCGAACACGTACCGGATTCCCGGCGTCGTCGTGGATGGTCAGGACGTGACGCAGGTCTACAACAAGATGAAAGAGGCGGTGGAGCGCGCCCGCGCCGGTGAGGGACCGACCCTGATCGAAGCGAAGACGTACCGCTACTACGCCCACTGGGGCGCGCCGGGAGCCGAGGTCGGTAAAATGGGCTCCTTCGGCTACGACCCGCAAGCCATCACCTCGTGGCGTCCGGAACGCGAACTGCGGGATTGGCTGCAGAGAGACCCGGTCGACATCTGCCGCAACACCCTGATCTCGTGGGGCGTCATTGATCAGGCCAAGGCCAATGCCATCGAAGCCGCCGCCAAACAAGAGGTCAAGGAAGCCTTCGAGTGGGA
>JBKQRS010000011.1:0-5578 GCA_052143915.1 Bradyrhizobium sp. | reverse complement strand
GCCGGCGAATATTTCCGCACCATCACCAAGGACCTGATGTGGGACAACAAGCTCTTCAACGACACCATGTCGGTCGGCGGGCGGAAGGCCGAGATCTCCAGGATCAAGGTTCCGATCCTGCACGCGGTCGCCGAGCACGATCACATCGTTCCCTATGACGCCGCCAAGCCGCTGATTGCGAAGATCGGCTCCCTCGACAAGGAAGAAGTGATCCTCAAGGGCGGCCACGTCAGCCTCGTCGCCGGCGCCAACGCCATCAGGCGGCTCTGGCCCAAACTCGATTCATGGCTATGCGAGAGATCGACATGAGCAGCGAAACCCGTTCCTATCCGCGCCGCGTGACGACGGATGCCGGCGAGATCGAATTCCGCCTGATGGCGCGCCCCGATGAAGCCGCCGTGCTCGCCTTTGCCGAGAGGCTGCCGACGCATGATCTCCTGTTCCTGCCGCGCAACATCAGCCAGCCAAAAGTGCTGTCGGCCTGGATCACCGAGATCGAGCGGGGCGACATCACGAGCCTGCTCGCGCTGAAGCAGGGCGTCGTGGTCGGCTGCGGCACGCTGGTGCGCGATCCCCATTCCTGGTCGCCCCATGTCGGCGAGATCCGGATGGTGGTATCGCCTGAAGTCCGCGGGCAGGGCGTCGGCCGGGCGCTGTCGCAGGAGACGTTTGCGCTGGCCTTGGGGGCGGGCCTGGAAAAGCTGTCGGTGCAGATGACCGTCGACCAGCAGGCGGCGATCACGCTGTTCGAAAGCCTGGGCTTCAAGGCAGAAGCGCTGCTGCGCGACCATGTGCGGGACGTCGACGGCAAGAAACACGACATCGTCGTTCTCGGGCACAATGTGGCGCAGGTTCGGGCACAGCTGGAGGCCTATGGGCTTCCGGGAGCGGTTGCGCACTGATTGGCCGAACAATCCGCCGGTTCCCCGGGCAAAACGCCCAATAACCGGGCTAATCACAAATTTGTGATATCGCGATGCAACATCTATGTTGCATTGCACCATTAACTATGTCATATACGCCTTGCCCCGGGCCAATCCGGACGGGGTGAGCCCATAGCTCAAACCTGAGGATGGAGAGACCCCAATGACCACCGAAACCAATTCCGTGCTGAACACCGTCAAGGAAGCCTTCGCGCCCGTGACCGAGGCGTTCACCAAGCTCCAGAACCTGGAAGTTCCGGAAGCCGCCCGCGAGTTCGTGAAGAAGCAGGCGGAGACCGCCAAGGAGCGTGCCGCCGACTTTTACGCCGGCTCGGAGAAGGCAACCGATGTGATCGAGACCGCCGTTGCCGGTTCGGTCAGCGAAGTCGCCAAGATCAGCCGCAATATCCAGCAGGCGATCTACCAGGATGCCGAGGCATTCTTTGCCGGCATCGACAAGCTGGCTTCCGCCAAGTCGCTCAACGAAGCGGTGCAGATCCAGTCCGACATGCTGCGCTCGCGCGGTGAGGTGTTCGTGTCGCGGGCGAAGGCCTCGAGCGAATATCTCGGCAAGCTCGTCGCCGATGGCGCCAAGACTGCCCAGGACAACTTCGCCAAGGTCTACAACAAGACCGCCTGATCGCTTTGGTATCAGTTGCGTTAGTTCGAAGGCCCGCTTAGGCGGGCCTTCTTTTTGGCGTGTATCTCATCGTCATTCCGGACGACGCGAAGCGGCGATCCGGAATCTCGAGATTCCGGGTTCGATTCTGCGCATCGCCCCGGAATGACGGCACTAATTTGTCGCGCTACGATTGAACCGCTTCGACTCGAGAAAGCCGCCATGACCATTCCCGGCACATTCTCGTTTGACACGCCCGGCGATGCCGCGCGCGCGGCCGAGTTGCGGCGGGTCAAGGCGCTGGCGACACTGGTTCTTGCCGGCACGCTGACACTGTTCGTGACGGCGAAACTGCTGGTCCCCGTGCATCCGGTCTTCGGCTTCATCGCGGCCTTTGCGGAAGCCGCCACCATCGGCGGCCTCGCCGACTGGTATGCCGTCGTGGCGCTGTTCAAGCGGCCGCTGGGATTGCCGATTCCGCACACCGCGATCATCCAGGCCAACCAGCACCGCATCGCCGACAAGCTCGGCGAATTCATCGAGGTGCATTTTCTCGAAGCCGCGCCCGTCGAAGCCAAGTTGCGCCAGATCGACTTCGGCAGCTTCATCGCCGACTGGCTGCGCGACCGCAAGCGCAGCGCCGATCTCGCCCGCTTCACGCTGCGGCTGTTGCCGGAGGCGGTGACGGCGACGGAAACATCCGGCCTGATGACCTTCATCACCCGCCGCATCACCACGCAGTTGCAGGGCATCGACCTCGCGCCGCTGGCCGCCGGAACGTTGCGCGCTTTCGTGGCCGAAGGACGGCATCAGGGCCTGCTCGACGACATGCTGCGCGCCGTGCACCAAACGATGACGCAGCCGGAAACCATGGCCATGATCCGCGAGAAAATCCGCGGCGAGCTGCCGACGCTGCTAAAACTTTACCGCACCGACAAGTTTTTGATGAACAAGATCGTCGCCTCCGCGACCGCCTTTTTCGAGGAGGTCCGCAGCGATCCCAACCATCCGTTCCGTGGCGAATTCGACCGCATGGTGCTGTCGTTCGTGGACCGGCTTTCCAGCGACAAGAGCTATGCCGATCGCATCGACGGCTTGAAGCGTGATCTCCTTGCGCGTCCCGAGCTCGGCGAGCTTGCGCGCACCATCTGGTCGAACGCGCGCGCCTTCATCGAGCGCAGCGCCAGCGGCGAGAGCCAGGTGTTGCAGCAACATCTTGCAGGAATGTTCGTGAAAGCGGGCGAGACGCTCGCCGCCGATTCCGAGCTGCGCGCGGAGATCAATCAGGGTCTTGTCGCGGTGCTGCGAAGTTTTATCGCCGACCAGAAGAGCGGCGTCTCCGGCTTCATCTCCGATCAGGTCAAGAGCTGGGACATGCGACAGCTGATTTCGCTGATCGAAATCAACATCGGCCGGGACCTGCAATACATCCGTTTCAACGGATCGTTGATCGGCGGCTTGGCCGGCCTTGCGCTCTATGGCTGTGAATTCCTGCTGCGGTTGTTGTGACTTTTAGATCACTGCGATGGTTTTATACGTCGAGACCCATTGTCCCTTCTGATGGCAGCCGCTTGAATGATGGAATCAGTGCCATATCTCTCAGGAGATTGCTGCACTGCAGAACGAATTGCGTGAGAGCCGCGTTTCCCAAAACTGACCAATTGGCCGGCCTTCGGCTGTGAAGAGGAAATACGATGTCCGCCACTGCCCAGACGCTGCGCCCGCCGTCCAGAACCCTGATGTTTCTGGAAGGCCGGGCGATCCATGAGCTCGGCGCGTTTATCGGCGCCTTGCCGCTGCTCAGCCTGGCGCCGAAGGGCGACGGACATCCGGTGCTGGTGTTGCCCGGCCTTGTAGCCTCGGACATGTCGACGCGGCCGCTGCGCAGCTTCCTGAAGAACCGAGGCTACGCGGTCAGCGGCTGGCGGCAGGGCCGCAATCTCGGCCTGCGCCATGGCGTGCAGCACGCCATGGTCGATCTGGTGCGCGAACTCAGCGACACGCATGGGCGCAGAATCAGCATGGTCGGCTGGAGCCTTGGTGGTCTCTATGCGCGGCAGCTTGCGAAGATGATGCCCGATCGCGTGCGCTCGGTGATCACGCTCGGCAGTCCGTTCGCGGGCCATCCCAAGGCCACCAACGCCTGGCGCGTCTATGAAATGGCGAGCGGGCGCCGTGCCGACGAAGAGGATACGCGGTTCGGCGGATCGCTGGCGGAAACGCCGCCGGTGCCGACCACCGCGATCTTTAGCCGGACCGACGGAATCTGCGCCTGGCAGGGCTGCATGGAAAAGACCTCCGCGAGGTCCGAAAGCATTGAGGTCGAGAGCAGCCATTGCGGCATGGGCCATCACCCCGCCGTCGTCTACGCCGTGGCCGATCGTCTCGCCCAGCCTGAGGGCGCGTGGGCGCCGTTTGATCGCAGCGGCTGGCGCAGCATCGTGTATCCCGATCCTAACCGGTGATCGGTCCCAACCATTACCTCGCCCCGCAAGCGGGGAGAAGGAGAAGAGGCCGCTAGCGCGTTCGGCCTGAGCCGGCGTTTTTGTGAATCGACAAAACGCGCTATGCGTTGGCAATGCCGCAGCCGCTTGCCCGCATCATCGACCAGCTCAAGCGCGAACCCTCGCGCACCGGATCCATCGTCATCACCGTGTTCGGAGACGCGATCGTGCCGCGCGGCGGTTCGGTCTGGCTCGGAACGCTGCTGGAATTCTTCAAGGCGCTGGACATCGACAGCGGCGTGGTGCGCACCGCGATGTCGCGGCTCGCGGCGGATGGCTGGCTCGAGCGCGAGAAGGTCGGCCGCAACAGTTTTTATCGTCTGGTGAAGAGGGGCCGGCAGACCTTCGATGCCGCCACCAAACATATCTACGATCAGCAAGCCTCGGATTGGACCGGGCGTTTTGAACTGCTGCTGATCGGCAACGGCCAGGATCGTGACGCCTCGCGCGAGGCGCTCAAAAATGCCGGCTTCGGCAGCCCGCTGCCCGGCGTGTGGGTCGCGCCATCAGGCGTTCCGATCCCGGAGGAAGCGGCTTCCGCGATCCGGCTGGAAGTCTCGGCCGAGGATGACAGTGGCCGCCGCCTGCTCAGCGAAAGCTGGCCGCTCGATCGCACCGCGGACGCCTACCTGAAATTCATGAAGACCTTCGAGCCACTGCGCAGCTGGATCGGCCGGCGTGCGCGGCTGCCGGAGCTGGAGGCCTTCACCGCGCGGATCTTGCTGATCCATTATTACCGCCGGGTGGTGCTGCGCGATCCGCTGCTGCCGACGGTGCTACTGCCGGCGGATTGGCCGGGACGGGCGGCCCGCCAGCTGTGCGGCGAGATCTATCGCGGCCTGCTGCCGGCCTCCGAGCAATGGCTCGACCGTAACGGATTGAATGAAAACGGCCCATTGCCCGCCGCCGGCGCCGAGCTGGCGCGCCGTTTCGGGTAGTGACATGTTACAGAAATATATTGCATATTGAGAATTATGTTATATATCTGACCGCGATAATCCGGGAGGTCGGCGCATGTACACCCAGGCGCTCAATACGTCGGAAGCCGAGGACCGCAATATCGAGGACGCTGCAAAGGCAGCGCAGTTCCAGGCGCGGATCGATGCCGAGGAGCGCATCGAGCCGAACGACTGGATGCCCGCGGCCTATCGCAAGACGCTGACGCGGCAGATTTCGCAACACGCGCATTCCGAAATCGTTGGCATGCTGCCGGAAGGCAACTGGATCACGCGTGCGCCGTCGCTGCGCCGCAAGGCGGCGCTGCTCGCCAAAGTGCAGGACGAATGCGGCCACGGGCTTTATCTCTATGCCGCCGCGGAAACCCTCGGCGCTTCGCGCGAAGAACTGGTCGACCAGATGCTGGCCGGCAAAGCCAAATATTCCTCGATCTTCAATTACCCGACGCTGACCTGGGCCGATATCGGCGTGATCGGCTGGCTGGTCGACGGCGCGGCGATCATGAACCAGATCCCGCTGTGCCGCTGCTCGTACGGCCCCTACGCGCGGGCGATGATCCGCATCTGCAAGGAAGA
>JBKQRS010000010.1:0-10443 GCA_052143915.1 Bradyrhizobium sp. | reverse complement strand
GTTTGTCCGCGCGCCCGGCTCAAACGACACGCTGTTGGCGACAAGGCGCGCCGGCGCTGGTGCGGCGACGACCGGGTCCTGCCAGACTGTGCCGGTGAAGTACTCCTTGGGCGCGCGGCGTGTCGGCCGGGAGCCGGCGAGATGGATATCCATGGACTTCCTCCTGCGATCGCTCCATCCGGCGTTGCCGGATTATTTTTTCGATGCCGCGTAGCGCGCCTTGGTCTCGGCGTTCATGGGATAGAGGCCGGGCAGAACTGCGCCGTTGTTGACCTGTTCGACAATCCAGCCTTCCATTCGCTCCTGCTCGGCGCCTTCGGCCAGAATCAGATCGAGGAACGCTTTTGGAATCACGACGGCGCCGTCCTGATCGGCAACGATAATGTCGTCCGGGAAAATGGCGACGCCGCCACAACCGATCGGCTCGCCCCAACCGACGAAAGTCAGGCCGGCGACCGAGGGCGGCGCGGCGTAGCCGTCACACCACACGGGCAGGCCGGTGCCGAGCACGCCTTCGAGATCGCGCACCACCCCGTCGGTGACCAGCGCAGCAACCCCGCGCTTGACCATGCGCGCGCACAGGATATCGCCGAAAATGCCGGCATCGGTGACGCCCATGGCGTCGACCACCGCGATGCAGCCTTCGGGCATGGCTTCGATCGCGGTTCGGGTCGAAATCGGCGACGACCATGATTCCGGCGTCGCCAGATCTTCCCGCGCGGGCACGAAACGCAGTGTAAAGGCCGGCCCGACCAGCCGCTTTTGCCCTGGCCGCAGCGGGCGCGAACCCCGCATCCAGACGTTTCGCAAGCCTTTTTTGAGAAGAACCGTGGTGATGGTGGCGGTGGAAACGCGGGAAAGCGTCGCGATCGCTTCGGGGGTCAGGGACATCGAAAAAGCAACTCCGGTGGGGTGGATCGGGCCGGCATCTTGCGGGGCAGGACAGTCGCGTCAAGTGCTGTCGCGAACGGCCGCCGAACAGACGCATCGCAATTGGGTGATCAGCGCATTTTATCACGGGGCGGTGGATTAATTTATTGAACCTGCTGGCTTATTTTCTGAAAGCGAATTCCACTTCACAGCAAAACGCGCTACAGCATGGCGCGAACCGAAGAGTCATGAGGCCATGGCCGCGACACTCTCCCCACCCCGCCTGTTGCCGAGTGGCGACAGCGCCATCACGGTAGAATTCAGCCGCAATATCGATGATGCTGCGAACCGGCGGGTGCTCGCGCTCGACCGGACGCTGGCGTGCGAGCCGGTGTCCGGCGTGACGGAAACCGTCCCCACCTATCGATCCCTGCTGGTTCATTACGATCCCACGCGGATCGATTTCGACACGCTGGGCAGGAAACTTGTCAAGCTCGCGCAACGGCCGGTTCCGCCAACGGAGAAAACGCGGCGCTGGCGCATTCCCGTGGTGTATGGCGGCGAACATGGCATCGACCTTGAGGATGTCGCCAAGACGCTGGGCACCACGCCCGATGAAATCGTGGCGCGGCACATCGCCGGCGACTACCGCGTCGCCATGATCGGGTTTACGCCGGGCTGGTCCTATCTCAGCGGCCTGCAGCAGTCGCTTCATATGCCGCGGCGACAAAACCCGCGCCTGCTAACACCTGCCGGAACGATTTCGATCGGCGGCGTGCAGACCGGCATACAATGTCTTGCCGGTCCGAGCGGCTGGCATTTGTTGGGCCGCACGGCGGTCAGAACCTACCAATTGCATCGTGATCCGATCTTCCTCCTGGAACCCGGCGATCGCGTGAGGTTTTCCGTGGTCGACGCCAAGACCTTTTCGGATCAGGATCGCGCAGCCGAGCACGGCGAGATCATCGCGGAATTGATGGCTGCATGATTAGGCTCGTCATTTCAGCCATTGGCCCCGCAAGTTCGGTGCAGGACGGCGGACGCTTCGGCGCCCAGCGTTACGGTCTGACGCCGAGCGGCGCCATGGATCGGCTTGGGCTTGCCGCCGCCAATTGCCTCCTCGGAAACGCCCTGTTTGCCCCGGGGGTAGAAATCGGGCCGTTCGGCGCTGCGTTCACCGCACGCGAAGGCGCCGTTCGCGTCGCGCTTTCGGGGGCGCCGCGCAACGCCGACATTTCGGGACGCGGGGTCGCATGGGATACCTCCATGACGATCGCCGATGGCGAGACCCTGAAGCTCGGAATGGCCCGCGGCGGGTCTTTCAGCTACCTCGCGATCGAGGGCGGAATTCCGGGTGAGCCGATGTTCGGGAGTCTGGCCGTGAATGCGCGGGCCGGGCTCGGCAGCCCCTATCCTCGCCCGCTGCAGGCCGGTGACGAGTTGCAGGCGGTGGCAGCAGGCAGTGCCGCCGAGCGCCGGATCGATCTTCCCGCAGCGGTGGTCGGCCCGATCCGCGTGGTCATGGGCCCGCAGGATGACGAATTTGGCGACGACGACAGAAACCTATTTCTCGACAGCGAGTGGAAGATATCGGCGACCAGCGATCGCATGGGCTATCGGCTGGAAGGGCCAGTGACCAGGCATCTGCACGGCCACAATATCGTTTCCGACGGTACCGTGAATGGCAGCATCCAGGTGCCCGGTAACGGCCAACCGATTGTCCTGATGTCGGACCGCGGCACCAGCGGCGGCTACCCCAAGATCGCAACCGTGATAACAGCCGATTTTGGGCGGTTCGCGCAGATCCCGGCCGGAACCGGCTTCCGGTTCAAGGCGGTCAGCATGACCGAGGCGCAGGCTGAGGCGCGCAAATTCGCCGAACTGCTGCGCACCCTGCCCGATCGCCTGCGTCCGATCGAGAGTTTTGATCTCAACATCGAGGCGCTGCATGATGCTAATGTTGCCGGTGCCGCCGTCAGCGCGGTCGACGCCGGAACGTGGCAGATTCCATCGCCTGCCGATGTGCTGACGCAGGACTAATCCGGATCAATACCCAACCAGCCAGCGGACAAGAAACATGAAAACAGTCGATCTTAACAGCGATCTCGGCGAGAGCTTCGGCGCTTGGGAAATGGGTAATGATGCCGCCATGATCGACGTCGCTACCTCGGTGAACGTCGCCTGCGGCTTTCATGCCGGAGATTACGACACCATGCGCAAGACGGTCGAGCTTGCGAAGGCGCGCGGCGTCAGCGTCGGCGCGCATCCCGGCTACCGCGACATCCATGGCTTCGGCCGCCGGCCGTTTTACGGCATGAAAGCGTCGGAAATCGAGAATATGGTTGCCTACCAGATCGGCGCGCTACAGGCGATCGCGACCATGGCCGGCTACAAGGTAACCCACGTCAAGGCGCATGGCGCGCTGTCGAACGTCGCCTGCGAGGAAGATACGACCGCACGCGCGATTGCCTCCGCGATCAAGGCGGTCGACCCCAATCTGATCTTCGTCGTACTCGCCAATTCCAGGCTGGTGCAGGCAGGTGAAGCGGCAAACCTGCCGATGGTGCACGAGGTGTTCGCCGATCGCGCCTACGACGACGAGGGCATGCTGGTTTCGCGCAAGAAGCCCGGTTCAGTGCTGCATGACCCGAAGCAGATCGCTGAACGCGTGGTGCGAATGATACAGGACGGTGCCGTGGTGTCCGTCACGGGCAAGGTGATCAAGATGCGCACCGACACGGTCTGCATCCACGGCGATACACCGGGCGCGGTCGATATCGCGCGCGGCGTCCGCAAGGCGCTGAAAGACGCCGGCATCGAGGTGGCGCCGTTCAAGAAGGCGAGCTAGCGCAGTGCACGATCAGAACGGATGAACCGAGAGCGTGCCGAATACAACGGCCGCGATGACGGCGAACGCGGCATAAAGCGCAGCCGCATGAAATCCTGTTCCGGTTTTTCGGGACAGTGAACGCGCATAAAGGTGAAGACGGGCTTCCGCCGATAGTTCGCGCATGGTCGATCTCCAACCCAGCATCGACCATAAAAGAATATCGATCGCGGTTGGATGCAAGACGGCCAGGGAAATAGCGATACGAGTGCTCCAGCAGCTCCGATCGCAGGCAAAAATTCTCCGCGGCGGATTCGGCTGAGAATTTTATTCGTTCGAATTTGCTGCAACCGGAACCGATTCCGTCGTCAATAAACGTCTTGCTGGAACCGGCCCTTCTTCTTGAGTTCCCCGACAAAGCTGACGGCCTCGTCGGTCGAGCGTGCGCCGTGCTGCGCGACGATATCGACCAGCGCGCGTTCGACGTCCTTCGCCATTCGCTTGGCGTCGCCGCAGACATAGACGTTCGCGCCGTCGGCCAGCCATGACCACAATTCACGGCCGACTTCGCGCATGCGGTCCTGCACATAGAACTTCTTGTCGCCGTCGCGCGACCACGCCAGCGACAGCCGCGTCAGCAGCCCGGCGGTTTTCATGGCGTTCAGCTCATCGCCATAGAAGAAATCACAACTGCTGCGCTGGTGACCGAAGAACAGCCAGTTTTTTCCGGGCGCGCCGGTAGCCTTGCGATCGAGCAGGAACGCGCGGAACGGGGCAATGCCGGTGCCGGGCCCGATCATGATGATCGGCACCTTCGGATCCTGCGGCAGCGCAAAGCCATGCGCCTTCTGCACGTAGACCTTTACTTCATCGCCCGGTTTGATGCGTTCGGCGAGAAATGTCGAAGCCAGTCCAATTCGCTTGCGCTTGCCGATCACGTACCGCACGCAGTCGACCGTCAGCGACAGCTTGCCCGGGGTGGCGTTGTGCGACGAGGAGATCGAGTAGAGCCGCGGCTGCAGCGGCTCCAGCGCCTCGACGAACGCTTCGGGATGCGGACGCACCCCGGAAAATTTCTGCAATGCCGCCATCACATCGAGCGTGGCGGCGTCGCCATCGGGATCGTCTCCCTGCGCCAGCGCGCGCGCCTTCTCGCGCTGCGCGCCGCCCGTGATGAAGGAAATCAGTTCGAACAGCGAATCCGGCGCGGGCGCCAGCGATACTTCGTCGGTCAGGACTTCGCGGAGCGTTTTGCCTCTCACCGTGGTCGTATGGGAGGCGCCCAGCAAGGCGATGACCTGGTCGACATGGCCGAGGTCATTGCGGGCGAAGATGCCGAAGGAGTCGCCGACAACATAATCGAGGCCGCTGCCACTGAGGTCGAAATCGATGTGCCAGGTTTCCTTTTCCGAGCCGGGTTTGTTGAGCAGGCGCCGCGACACGAATGTCGCCGGCGCCGGATTGTCGCGGGAACGGCCGGGCTCGGCGGCAGGTGCCGGCGGCGCTGCAGCGGGTGCGGCTGCGGCGGCGGTGCTAGGCGCAGCCGGCGGCGCTTTGTCGATCTCCTCGTAGAGCGTTTTCAGCATCCTGGCGGTTTCCTTGCCGCCGGGGACGCAGAGGTTCAGACGCGCTTCCGCCTTGCTCGCAATCGCCTCGGAATAATTGTGGCAGTCATAGCCACACTGGCCGCAATCCTGTTGCGCCATCGCGGCCATCATGCGCCGGCGTAACGGACGGCCCTCCGCAAGCTTCATGCGGTCGGTGATCGGCATGGTCTGGTCGTGCCAGGGCGCCTCGCCGTCGTCACAGTCGCCAGCGGGTCCTTGCATCACGGCGGCGCCCTGCTCGGCCGAGAGCGCCGTCGCACCGTCCATCGACAGCAGCCCGACGAAGAAGCCATTCAGCCACGAGCGCTGTGCCTCGGAAAACGGCGCGCTCGACGGGATGATCTCGATCTTTGGCGGAGGCGTCATCTGATTCATGTGGAAGTCTCCGCATCGGCAAGCTTGCGAAGCGTCTCGCCATCGTGGCGGCGCGCAAATGTGAGGAATGTTTCGTCCGGCGAGGCGCGATGCGCGATGTAGGCCTTGAGCAGCTTCTCGACCGTCTTCGGCGTGTCCTCCGCCTTGAGGTCGTGGTAGACCTCCTGGCCGATTTCGGCATTCGGGCCGAACCCGCCGCCGGCGAACAGGTGGTAACCCTCAACCGTATCGTCCTCTTCGCCAACCGGAACCTTGGCGGCGATCAGGCCGATATCGCTGATGTAGTGCTGGGCACAGGAGTGGTGGCAGCCGGTCAGGTGGATGTTCAGGGGCGTGTCGATTTCCACCCGCGGCTCGCACCAGTCGCCGATCGCGGCGGCGTGGCGCTTGGTGTCGGAAGCGGCGAACTTGCAGCCGGCATTGCCGGTGCAGGCGATCAGCCCGGCGCGGATTTGCGAAGCCTTGACCGCGAGCCCGATCGCCTCGATGGCCGCCACAGCCAGTCCGATATTCTCGTCGCGCACCCCTGATATCAAGAGGTTCTGCCAGACCGTCAGGCGGATTTCACCGTCGCCTAGATCGCGCGCGATTTTGGCAAGACCACGCATCTGCTCGCAGGTGATCTTGCCGAGCGGCAATGAAACACCGATCCAGTTGAGGCCTTCCTGCTTCTGACGGTGCACGCCGATATGCGCCATGCGATCGAAGGCCGGGCGTGGTGCCAGGGCCTCCGCGGGCACGCGGCTGAAGGCGTGGCCGAGTTTTTCCTCGACCAGAACAAGGAACTTATCCATTCCGATTCCGTCGATGACGTATTTCATGCGCGCCTTGAGGCGATTGGTGCGATCGCCGGTGTCGATGAACACCCGGACAATCGCGTCGGCGACCTTCGTCGCGTCGGCCGGCTTGACGATGATGCCGGTCTGCTTGGCAAAATCCTTGTGGCCGGTGATGCCGCCTATCCCGAGGCGAAACCATACGCCGGGCTCGACACCGAAGCCGTCCTTCACTTCCACGGCTGCGAAGGCAATATCGTTGGTGTCTTCGAGCACCGCGATCTTGCCGGCGCCGTCGAACGCGACGTTGAACTTGCGCGGCAATCCCGTCAGCGAACGGTCGTTGAGAATGTGGTAGTGCCATTCGCGGGCGTATTTCCGGGTATCGATCAATTCCTGAGGGTCGATCCCGGCCGTCGGCGTGCCCGTGACATTGCGAATGTTGTCGGCGCCCGAACCGCGCGAGCACAGCCCGATATCCTGGATGCCCTCGATCAGCGCGACGGCGTTCTTCGGCGGAATTTCACGGACCTGAAGATTGGCGCGGGTCGTGACATGGCAATACGGCCCGCACAGTCGTTCGGCGAGATCGGCCATCCCGGCGAACTGCCAGTGCTTCAGTATGCCGTTGGGGATTCGCAGCCGGCACATGTAGGAGTCCTGTGCGGGGGCGACATAAAACAGGCCGTAATAGCGCCAGCGAAAATTATCCGCCGGCGACGGCGGCGCATTGGTCAGCGCCTGTTGCTTCAACCGCGGATAGGCATCGAACGGATGCTCCTCGCGTTTGAACTTTTCCTGGTCCGCAAGCTTTTTGCCTGACGCGAGAACCCTGTCCTGCGCCTTGAAATGCGCAGCATCAGGCCCCATCGGCTCGACGCTGGTCTTGGCCGCGGCGGTGCCAGCGAAGCCGCGCCCGACCCTGCTGATCTGCAGGCCGGTGGCAAAACCTTCGAGGTAGCGTTTCTGCTCTTCGGTGAAGTCGACTGAGAGAGTTTCTATCTTCATTGTGCGCAACGATACCGTTATTCGGCGGGAACTTGGGGAGCCAGCACCGACGGCGCCGATATCGCCTGGCTCGCCGGCCTGAAGGTCGCGTAGAGAGCAAGGCCGGTGAAGGCGAAGCCGCCCACAAAATTGCCGAGCGTTACCGGAATTTGATTCCACACCCACCACTGGTAGACGCTGACTTTGGCGCCGAGCATCATGCCGGTCGGAATCAGGAACATGTTGACGACCGCGTGCTCAAACCCGAGTGCGAAGAACATGAAGATGGGCATCCAAATCGCGACAATCTTTCCGATCGTCGAACTGCTCGTCATGGCCATAACGACGCCAAGACAGACCAGCCAATTGCAAAGGATGGCTTTGACGAAAACGCTGACCATCCCCGCCAGACCGATTGCCTCGTTGGCGACGGTCTTGGCTTCGGCGATGCTGACGATGCGCGCTACGATGCCCGCGGGTTCGACCTTGCCCATATTGGTGAGCGCGATCGCAAGCAGGCCACCATAGAAGACGCTGCCGAGAAGATTTCCGAGATACACCCACGACCAGTTCACGCCGATCGCGCTCCATGTAGCCTTGCCTTCAAGGTGCGCGAGCGGCAGCAAACCGAAACTACCGGTTACGAGTTCCAGTCCGAGCAGCACGATGATGACGAGACTGACGGGGAATATGATGGCGCCGACCAGCGGCTGTCCGGTCGTGACAGCGCCCGTAAGGGCGAGGCTGGTGGCGGCGCCCAGCAACGCACCCGAGAGCGCACCGCGGATCAGCAGGTCAGATGGGGCGAGTGCCAGTTTCTTCAAACTGACATCAATCATCGAGGCGACAACGTCGGCAGGTTTGGCGTAATCCATGTCGATGCTCCAGCTGCCACGCCCAGGCGTGGCCACAACGAGGAAAGGGCGTTCGATCGCTCGGAAATTCGGTTCGAAGGGCAGCGCCGTATCGGAAATTTCTGGCGATCCGATCAGCCTCGTTGCTGCGGAAATCCATCTCGGACATCGGCCAGCGGACGACTTTGGCGGCTGGCTTGCAACCACCTATTCAAATAGTGTGCCAGCGCAGCAAAATTGGAAATTTATTGCAAAATCAAATACTTGTAGTTTTTGCAGAGCAATAATCTTTCGGCCCGTGATGCCCCTTCGAAAGGCAGGAGCCTAAAGTATGGGCTGCGAATCACGCTGCCTAATATTTGATCTCGCGGTCCTAAGGGTCTAGGGAACCCGGTGGGAGACCTTAAACGAAGCCAAATACCCGGCCACATCCGCCGGATCGAAGGTTGGTCCGGCGAATGCCCCAACCGAGGCTGAGCTAGCCGCGCCGCGGTCCACTTCCCCACGCAGCCCCAAGGCTGCATCGTAGAGGTCTGGTCTGAACACGGTCTTGGCGGTTGCGAGGGCCTCAGGGCTGATCGCCGTCTGTCCCCAGCGGACCATCTGCGCATACAGCCACGCCGCCTGGACGGGATCCGGCCGCGACGCGTCCTCTCTCCCCACCAGCAAATAGCGGCTGCTTTCACGAATCGTTCCATCCGCGGAAATCTTCAGGCGGCCCTCCAGCGTTCGCAGGATCACCTCTGCATCGACACCGATGTACCCCGGACGCGCCAGGATGCGCGTTACCTCGCCCCGATTTTCCGGCTGCTCGATGAATTCGGCCGCGCGAGAGGCGGCGCGGATCAGTGCTGCAACGAGTTCCGGATTCTTCTCGGACCAGCCCTGCCTGACGGCGAGCACCTTCTCGGCGGCGCGGACCAGAATGTCCGAAACGAAATGCAGGATCTGACCAACGCCGCGATCGACGGCGATCGAGTTCCAGGGAGCGCCAACGCAGAATGCGTCGATCTGGCCGTTGGCGATACTGTCCACCATGTAGGGCGGCGGCAGCACGACGAGACGAATGTCCTCGTCCGGGTCAACCCCGCCCGCGGCCATCCAGAACCGCAGCTGGTAATTATGGGTCGAAAACGGAAAGGTCATGCCGAAGGTCAACGGCTCGGCCCCGCTTCTGCGCCGTTGGGCGACGACGCGCGAAAGCGCCAGCGCGGTCGCCATCGGATCGAAGCGGTCGCCGTCGATTTCCGCCATGATCGCCGCATGCAGGGCCGGCGACACCGTGATTGCATTGCCGTTGAGGCCCAGATTGAACGGCGCCACGATCGGAACCCTGACATGCCCGAGCCCCAGGCTCGATGCGATCGCAACCGGCGCCAGCAGGTGCGCGGCATCGAACAGGCCGATATTGAGCTTGTCGCGGACGTTCGACCATGACACTTCCCGCGCCAGGGTCACGTCCAGTCCCTCCGCCGCGGTGAATCCCTTGTCGACGGCGATAATCAGGGCGGCGGCATCGATCAGCGGAATGAACCCGATATGGAGCGGTTTGGTCATTTCAGCAACTCCGATGCCGTGAGGATCGACTGCGCGATCTCCCCGATCTTCTTCTTCTCGCGCATCGCCGTCGACCGCAGCAGGACATAGGCCTCGTCTTCCGTCAGGCCCTTCAGCTTCATCAGGATTCCCTTGGCCCGGTCGATGACCTTGCGCTCCTCAAGCGCGGACTTGGTGCGATCGAGTTCGTCCTGCAGTTTGGAGAAGGCGTTGAAGCGGGAAATGCAGAGGTCGAGGATCGGCTTGAGGCGCTCCTTCTTCAGGCCGTCGACGATATAGGCGGAGACGCCGGCATCGACGGAAGCCTGGATCGAGGCGGCATCGCTCTGGTCGACGAACATCGCAATCGGCCGTCGAACGGCGCGGCTGACCTGGAACATCTGTTCCAGAATGTCACGGCTGGGGTTTTCCAGATCGATCACGATGACGTCGGGATCGAGCGCATAGATGCGGCTCAGCAAACTCTGCATTTCGCTGATGTGCACGACGTCGGTAAAGCCCGCCTCCCGCAATCCCTCCTGAAGGATCGCGGCACGGATCGGGCTTTCGTCGACAATTACGATCTTAGGAGACGACTCAGCGGCCATCGA
>JBKQRS010000009.1:0-2579 GCA_052143915.1 Bradyrhizobium sp. | reverse complement strand
CCAGTATGGCATCGT
Organism: Bradyrhizobium sp.; assembly: GCA_052143915.1. Taxonomy (GTDB): domain Bacteria; phylum Pseudomonadota; class Alphaproteobacteria; order Rhizobiales; family Xanthobacteraceae; genus Bradyrhizobium. The sequence goes on along the minus strand of JBKQRS010000009.1, from coordinate 2,564 downwards.
CACCTCCATCTCTTGCCCCAAGGAATATCCGAGCCAAAGCTGTCGGATTTGACTCGTACCCAAAAGCCCGCCTTGTTAGAGGGAGCCTTGGGGGCGGCGGAACCGTACCACCACCGAGAGAGACGGTAGCTGTTTCATTAACGGGCAGATGCTCTTGATCGCATTGATCTGGGACAAATCGGTGCCGCCTTTTTCCGGACTATTAAATTATATGGGCAGCCAACGCGAAGTTGAGAGCATTGAGGCGGAACTCCGGCGGACCTTCGAACAGATCATCCCGTTCAATCGTGTGCTCGGTCTCAGAATCGACTCGCTCGACTTCAAGGCGCCGCGACTGAGGTTCGACATGCGGCCCGAGTTGGTCGGCAACCCGGTCCGCCAAATTCTGCATGGCGGTGTGATCTCGGCCACCCTGGACGTAGTCGGCGGCCTCGCAATCGCTCTGGCTTCGATCACCCGCAAAGCCGAAGAGACGCCCGCGCGACATTTTCCGGATATTGGCACCATCGACCTCCGCATCGACTACCTGCGGCCAGGACGCGGCCATTATTTCGTAGCCACGGGTCGCGTAGTTCGGCTCGGCGGCCGCGTTGCGGTGGCCCATATGGAGCTTGTGAACGACACAGACGAGCAAATCGCGACCGGTTCGGCGGCCTACATCGTCGGTTGATCTCATAACAGGCCGCTCAGTTGGCGGTCTCTTTCATTTCAGACCAAGCGTGCAACGTCGCCTATTGGACCCTTGGCGGACATCGGGTTGGCGCTAAATGACCGGTAAGTGAAGCCCCCTGGCTCTTACAATGTGCTAATTTGAGCCGGCACGATCCACTGTCTTCAGCCCGGAGCCGTTGCACCATGACCGATTATCATAATCCGGCATGGACCAAGGAAAGCCGCTTCCGCGGTAGCCTTGACGATGTGATTATCTTCCCACTCGTTGTTGTCGCGCTCGCCGCCAACAAAATCCTGCGTTTCATCCTTTCGATCCTGATGCGGCTGCTCGACTACGCCTTCCCTTTGGCAATGCAGATCGTCTGGTTTCCGCTCTTCGCGGCCAGGGTTCTTGGCAATGTCATCGTTACTGCCATAGGCGGCGCGTTGCGTCTTGTTCCCCTTTCCGAGACGAATCGTCGGCGCTGGAGCATATCGATCCGCCGGAACTGGTCGTGGCTTCGGCGGAAGATTAGCTATCAGGCGTTCGAACGAGCTGTGCATACCGCCTTTGAGAGCGGCATGGCATGCGTGTTCCGGAAATGCCGGCATCTCACGCCGAACACCGCACTGCTCGTGATCCTGGGCGCGGTACTTTGGCTCCCGATCTCTTTCGGGGCAGCAACGGCGATGCACGCGATATTGTTTGCGAAGGTCACGGCCTGGCCGGCATGGATGCAACTCTTGCATCCGCTGGCAACGGTCATCGCGAAGAGCAAGCTCTTGGTGCTGCCGGTGTACCCGGCAGCCTGGCCACAGGCCAAAAGACACCCCCTCGTTCAGCTCGTATTCAAGGGCTATGAAACCCTCAAGAGCATGCATGTGATCAAAAAGGTCGGCTTTCGCTATCGGCAGGCAGAGATCGCCGGCGTCGCAGTGGTTGAGAGGCTCGAGCGCACCGTCGGCATCGCATCGGCGGTGAGGTGGCTGCGCAACGCGCACGTTGCCGAACATTTCGGCGTCGAGAAGCCCACTCAGAAATTGCAATCGTTCTTCTCGCGATGGTCAATCAAGTTCTCGGCCGAATACTACGAAGCCAAAGAACAGCAAGCCTCAGATGTCCTATCGTTAAGCAGCAGCGGGCTGCGAACGCTGAGGTGATCGTCAATCTCAAAACCGTTCCGATACTTCTGCTGCTCGGCTGCGCCGGGACGGACTGCGGTTACCCCAACGTCCGCTTGGCGCAAAGCGGCCGTTGGCCAAATTACTGACGTCACCTGTCGGGGCCGGGCTGGGGAGGGGTAGGAGCAAGGCCCGAAAGGCAAAAGGTCACACGTCCGAATCGTGTCGGGTGCGCCAGAAAAGCATGTGCCGAGCGTGCCTGGACTGTGGCAGCTCAAATCGCTCTCCGTAGCATTTTGCCATTCGGTTGAACGTAAAGGTCTGACGCAAAAGGCCCGGCATTGCTGCCGGATCCTTCTTACCGTTGTGAACGGTTGGACTTAGAAATCCATACCACCCATACCGCCCATGCCGCCGCCACCAGCAGGCATGCCGCCACCGCCAGCGTTCTTCTTCGGAAGTTCCGCCACCATGGCTTCGGTGGTGATCAGGAGCGCCGCCACCGAGGCTGCGTTTTGGATGGCCACACGGACAACCTTGGTCGGGTCGATGATGCCCTTGGAGATCAGGTTGACGTATTCGCCGGTCTGCGAGTCGAAGCCGTACGAATACTGATCCTTTTCGAGGATCTTACCGACGATGACGGAACCATCCTCGCCCGCGTTGATCGCGATCTGACGGGCAGGATAGGATAGTGCTTTGCGCACGATCTCGACGCCGGTCTTCTGGTCGTCGTTCTTGGTGCGCAGGCCCTTCAGGTGCTCGGAAGCACGCAGCAGCGCAACGCCGCC
>JBKQRS010000008.1:0-2669 GCA_052143915.1 Bradyrhizobium sp. | reverse complement strand
GTGCGGCTACGCCGTCTACCGATAGCCGCCGGAACCGATAGACGCGCGCATCGCATTTTGGCATAGTAGTTGCTTCGTAGTTGCTTCGTAGTTGCTTAAGTTAGGCAATACCTCAGACAATACCGTTGCTACACGTCGCGCTTCCTCGGTGGAGATTCACGATGGGTACGCTTGGCAACTCTGTCGATAAATATGTTACCGGCAGAATGCTCCAGACTTCAAACGACCGGCGATGGTCGCACCTTCTCGCGGAGATATGGAGCCACGAGGCGGGAGAGCTGCCTTCGCAGCTGCCGAGAGATACCGAAATCGCCATCCAGTTGCGCGGTCACTCGCTCGTGGATCGGCGAGGCGCGGGCATGCACCAACGGACCGTCGGGAAAAAGGGTACCGTTTGGCTCTGCCCCGCCGGGATCAGCGAGGACTTCATCAATATCGAGAATGCGATGCAGGAATGCCTGCACGTTTTTCTGCCGGGCAAACCCTTCGACGAAACGATGTTGAAGGATCTCGACATCGACCCGTCGGGAATCTCGATCCGGTACGAGGCCATCGATCGCGATCCGTTCATCGAGTACGTCGCGGATCAGATTCTCAGGGAGATGGAGGTAGAATCCTCCACCGGCCGGCTCTTGATCGAAAGCCTCGGAAGCGCCCTGTCGGCCCACCTGGTGCACACTTACGCGGCAACCTCCGTTCGCCTGAAACAATCCATCGGCGCGCACAAGCCGCTCGATCCGAAACGGCTGTCGCGCGTGACGGATTTCATCAACGCCTCCGTCGAGCGCGAGTTCACCGTCAATGAACTGGCGTCGGTAGCGTGTATGAGCCCGGCGCACTTCTCCCGCAGCTTCAAGGCGGCGACCGGAACGGCGCCGCACGAATATGTCAGCCGACAACGCCTCGACCTCGCCAAGCGGCTGCTGCTGACGAGCGACCGGCTGCTGGTCGACATCGCTTATGCAACGGGATTTTCGTCGCAGGCGAATTTCAATCGCGCCTTTCGCAAGGCGGTCGGCACGACACCAAGTGCGTACCGCGCGCAGAAGCTGCGCGATTGATCCGAACAAGCCTGCTTGCGATTCAGAATCCCTTCGTTCGCGGGTACGAGAAGCGGCGGCGGGATGACCAGCGGTCGCTAATGACGAGACGATGCCGGCACCATCATGGTCCAATTTCGGATTTTCAGAAATTTCCCTTGACCGCCTGGTAGAAGCAGCAGTAAAGAGAATCATCCTGTCCCTTTGGAGGGGCGGCTCGCGATCGTCACGAACGCGGGGCAGGATGCGGTGGACGCGGATGGCGCTTTGACGAATGCGCCGGAGGCGGACGGCGAAGTCGTGTGGTCCTGACGCCCCGATGCTGGCGTCAAGTTGGCGGAAGCGATTCCGCTGGCGACAGTGGCAAGAAAGCCCCGGTCACTGGGGAGAGCGCGAAGGAAACCGCTAAAACCATTGCGCGGGGAATGCCGGACGTTTCCGGCGTGACCGTGGTGACTAACGCGTGTGCTTTCTACCACTGCGCACGCGGCTGCGGACGCGCCGAGCGTCCGGCATTCCCTGCGCCCTCTTCCTTGAGGGGGACATGCCTGATGCACAACTCGGGGCGCTTCTCGCCAGCGAGATGGCGGGGGTGCGTCCCGACGTCATTGCGAGGAGCGAAAGCGACGAAGCAATCCATTCTTCTTTGCGCGGCGAAATGGATTGCTTCGCTGAGCCTGTCATCGGGCGGCGCTTAGCGCCGACCCGTTGGCTCGCAATAACGGTGTTTGGATCCTCGCCGGCTGTTTGAAAATCGAATCTGAACACAGAGCCCGCAGGGCCGATTAGCCTCGCGTAAATCCGCCATTCATGGGAATGGCAGAAGGCGGGTTACGCCGGAACCCCTCATCGGGCCGCGCCTCGCGCGGACCCGTTGGACTAACCCGCCCTCCGTGCCGGCAATTCGGGTTCCTGGGTTTGACCCGTCTGCGCGAACTTGACTGTTGAGATCGGCCATTTGCCGTCGTGGCCTTGAATTGAAATTCTCAGGCCGTGGAACTCGTCGAGCCAGATGCTCTCCACCGTCCCGGCCTTTCCATCCGTGAGGATGACCGCGTTGCCGACAAGCTCGGTCTGGGCCTGCTCGAATTCGCTGAGGATCGTATAGGCGCGGATCTTCGCAGTGGGCATGAGGCCTGGCAACTCACCGATCAAGGATGGTGCTGTGTGCCTTGGAAAGGCGCACAAGTCATGACCGGCGCGCGGCAAATGGGTGTCCGACGGAACCCGCATTTCGACCCTGCCCGCGCAGCCGAAACGCCTTCGCCGCTTTAACGCGTGCACCGGTGAAGCCTGGGTTGGCTCCACGAAATCCATCCCGGCCCATGGTCATGGGCTCACCGGAGAACGACGTCAAAGCAATGTCATTCGGCTGCCAGCGATGCGTCAGTCCGCTTGGCGATGACTTGCCGGAATTTCGTCGCAAGCTCGTCGCAGTAATGAGCCAGCCCCTGATAAAACGCGCGCTGCGGCCCGTCGGTCGCTTGTTGAGCCGCTTTCTCGTAATGCGCGGCTTTGCGCTCGTACTTCTCCATTTTCGCTTTGAGATCACTCAGCACGGCTCTACTCCACGCAACACGACACAGGCGCGAATGATTGCCGGCGCTTCGACCGAATCGATGACTGACC
>JBKQRS010000007.1:0-4518 GCA_052143915.1 Bradyrhizobium sp. | reverse complement strand
AGCGGTGATCAACGCCGTGCACAGAGCGGCGCCCAGAGCGACGATTAGCTTCAACACGCGCCCCGAAGACAGCGCACAGGCGGCCGCCCGGTGGCTGCCGAGCGAGGGGTCGGGCTAGCGCCCCGTGAGCGAACATTAGTGCTGCCGCGGCAAGTTCTGGCGCCGTCAACCTGCTCAGGGTCGGAACCCCCTTCCTTGATCATAGAGAGTGAAGGTTCCGCATGGGTCGATTTTGCCCCTTCAATCTCGCCCCGGAAGCTGACGTTCGGCGCGACGTTCGGTCTGGGCCCACGCCCTCCTGTGCCTAACGGACCGAGTCCAGGACTTGGTGGCCGCGTCTGACGGCAGCGATGATCTTGTCTGGATCGGCGGTCCAGGTGAAGGGTCTTGGAGCGTCGTTGGTCTCGGCGAGGAAGCGATTGATGGCGGCCTGGAGGTCGACGATGGATCGGAAGACGCGGCGCTTGGTCAGCTTGGCGAAGAAGCCTTCCACGGCGTTGAGCCAGCTGGCCGAGGTCGGGGTGAAGTGGAAGACCCATCGCGGATGTCGCCCGAGCCAGGCGCGCACCTTGGGGTGCTTGTGGACGGCGTAGTTGTCCAGGATGGCGTGGATGACCTTGCCAGCCGGAACCTCCGCCTCGACGGCGTTCAGGAAGCGGATGAACTCCTGATGGCGGTGGCGCTGCATGCAGTGGCCGATGACCTTGCCCTCCAACACGTCGAGTGCGGCGAACAGGGTGGTCGTGCCGTGGCGCTTGTAGTCGTGGGTCATGGTCCCGGCCCGGCCCTTCTTCAGCGGCAGTCCAGGCCGGGTGCGGTCCAAGGCCCGGATCTGGGACTTCTCGTCGACCGACAGAACGATGGCGTGGGCTGGAGGGTCGACATAGAGCCCACGATGTCGCGGACCTTGGCGGCGAACTGTGGGTCCTTGGACAGCTTGAACTGACGAACCCGGTGCGGCTGTAAGCCATGCGAGCGCCGGATGCGCTGCACCGAGCTGACGCTGATCCCTGCGAGCCTGGCCATGGCCTCAACCGTCCAGTGGGTCGTCTCGCCCGGTGGGTCCTGCAGCGTCAGGGCCACCACCCGCTCGGCGACTTCCGGCCCGAGCGGGGCGATGCGCGAGGGACGAGTCTTGTCCCGCAGCAGGCCGTCCACGCCTTCCAGCATAAACCGCTCCTGCCAGCGCCAGACCGCCGTCTTGCTGACCCGCGCCGTGCGCATGATCTCGGCCGTGCCGACGCCGTCGGCCGTCGACAGCACGATCCGGGCGCGCCATACGTGCTTCTGGGGGCTGTTCCGGTCAGCCAAGATCGCGCAGAGACGGCGGCGATCGAGGGGGCTCACGTCAATGCAGATTCCTGTTCGCATCCCGTAGACTCGCATTGTCGCAAGCCCGCAGGAATCCCCCTCGGGACTCAAGTGTCAGATTTTGACCACTAGACCTAATATAACGCGCGCTTTTCCGGGAGAAATAGCCTGCCTCCAATTCGTGGCCTCATTTCGGCTGTCCGATGATTGAGTGACCGAGTCGAACTCCACAGTTAGCGATGCCGAGCCGCTTCTTTCTTCGAAATGTTTCGCGGCAAAAATCCCAGTCGGACTACTTCTACCCAGTTTAAGGTCGCCTGGTCCGTTTATTTAGTAGCGCTTACGACAACCGAACGAATTCGAAATGCCGCTTCGCCAATGCTCCATATCCGTGTTTCTATAATCGGTCGATTTGCTACGTCTGCAGTCACTTCGAAAGGTATATTTATTTTTACGATCGGCCAACGCCATCCAGCAGTTCGAAATTCCCGTTTCCCAAGAATTCGGCCTGCCGCGTAGACGTCGATAAGTGCCAAATAAATCGTTTTACGGTGGCAACTCAATCGCTCCAAAGTGACAATCAGCTCATATTTTCCGCCTGGCAATGGCCAATATGGTCCGTAGATCACTGGGCTTACCGTCCCTATTCCAATACGGTATCCGTCTTCGTCAACCGGCGTCGCAACATTGAGATGAAGGTACGGTAGCCATTCAACAATTGTGCTGACAGCAGGTTCGCTAGCATCTACCTTTTCGGTATCAAGTTCTTCGGTGGTCAGCGCACTCACCGCAACAGACAGCGGCTTTAAAAGACGAACAAAAACTTGGACACCACCGAACGTGTCGGCGACTTCGGAGGGAACCGTAAACGGGAATTCAATGCTACTCCGCCCCATGTCCTTTCGTTGAACAATATGGGAGCCCAATAGGAGTGGACCCGAAAGGATATCGATGACCATGCAAGGCTTCTTGCCCCCGGAATTTTCGTTGGACGAGACCGCGTCCAAGCTTAAGCTCAAGCTCAAGCGGTAACGGCCTTCGGGTAGATGCCGACCACCGACCGGACCGTAGGCGACGCAGCCGACGGCGCCGACCACGCTTCCAATTACAGAAGCCTTCAAATCGGCTTGCGGCTCGCGATAGCCTGCCCGGCCAACCGCCATATGAGGCAGCCAATCTAGCTTTATGCTTGGCGCGAGGGACACAAAGCCGTGACGTAGACGGGTAGAGTACGGCGTGAGACCGGCGGCAATCCGGCCAACCACGAATCTCTCAAGTTCTGTGTTTACTACCCCTATCGCTATGATGCGTCGAAGCGGTCTGCCTTCCACCCCGGCAATTCGCTCGCAACGAACAGCACGCAAAAAGCCGAGCCGCATGCCGTCGAAAATCTTCAAGCGCTTGGTGACGGGCCAGGATGTATGCCTGTCAGAAAGCGGCCCAAAATCGAAAATGAATGCATTGGCATCGGCGTAAAGCTGAGAGACGGCAATCCGTCCGACCTCAAGACCGGCAATTTCATCCGCACTCAGCAAGTTTTCGTCGATAAGAATCTTTCCCATAAATCCTAGTTTCCGCCAAAGCAAAGAAAACAACCGAAGCGTTTCGAGCCTGCCGCCGAACCAAGCGATATTTAAACTTCGACGCGACGAAACAAATAGGTCCGCCAGGAATGGCAGAACATGTCGCGGATCGTAGTCAACGTTTTGGTAAGTTTCAGACGCGGCGGTCGCATAAGGCGGTGTTTCGAGCGGAGGACCAATCACTTCACGCAGACTGTCGACATATACTGCAACCGCGCTCTGATTGAGGTACACTTCCTCGATTTCTTCGCTTGCGCAACCCCAGTCATCGGCCTGGGTGGGAATATCCGGGCGATCAACCGTATCAACGAAACGCCGCCACTCGCTCTCGGTCCGCGTATGGCTGCTAAGAGCTGACATGACCTGACGTGGGTAGTTGCAATGATATCCGTAAATCTCAGATCTCAGGTCATCAACGTTCCCGTACACAAGCGACCAACGCTTCGCGATGTTTGAATCGAGATGCAAGCCCAACAGCATGCGCTCGTCGAAGCCATGGTATTTAAATAGATCGTTTCGACATATCAGTTGAAAATCACCCGATCTGACGTAGCGGGCAAAGTCGGGACCAACAACGACGTCATTCACATGGAGCGTGCACCCGCAGTCGCGCACGGCGTCGATGGCGCCTCGCGGGTCGCGCCGATCCAGGCTCTCCCACAGCGTTTCAGGAATTTCGATGAGCGCCGTGTGATAGAGGCGATCCGGCAAATCCCCAGCAATGTCGTTGAGCGTTTGCCGGCGCTGCGGCGCCAAGATCACCCCTGTGCTCGTTGACAAAACCCAGCGGTTCGCCGAACGTGAGCGGCGCACCGCGATGTTCCGAGCGACTGGCTCGAGCGTAAGGAGGTGCGACTTTGTTTTGAAGCGCTCATGAACCGACGGGCGTACACGTAATATCCGAAGGAGCTTACGCGCCCGCTCCGTCAGTGTATCCTGGATCGCTTCGGGAAATGTCGGATAGTCGTCTGGTGTATTGTAGTCGACAAAGAGGATTTCGTCGTGCGGATCGCGGAGAATTTCCGCGATGCAGTTGAAGCTCAACGCCGCCCGTTTATGAAGGTTATAGCCGTAGTGGTCATTCCTCCCGTAAAGGACGACCGATATCATTGCCCTACCTGCGCTATTGTTGCCCAGCCAGTCGTTACCTCGACGGATCCGGCCACCCCCGAATGACCGGCGGAGTGATTGACATCCAGCCACAGTATGCACGCGCTACAGACTGGCATATCGCACGTAATCTTTGCTAGCGAAAACGCTAATGCCTGGGCTCGCATGTGCTCCATTGTTATATTCCTCGCTTCACGCCTCTCTAAGGTTGGCCAATGCTCGACTCCGCGAGGCCGGGCGCATCCTTGCCGATAGGACGGCCCGCACGCCTCCTCGAAGACGCCTATCGAGCATCCCTTGAGATAGAGGATCGGCATCGGTACCTCAAGGCTCTTTGACTACGCGCATACTACAATGAGACGACTCTGGCCGATCTACGCTGGCCGGGCAGCGTCAACTCCGGCCTGTCGTTCATTGATCGTCTAGCTGCCGGCGCATGCTTCCGAATGCCCGGAGATAGGACTAGACAACCCGGTCGATATGACGCAAGTTTTCTCGCTAAGCCGATATGAGT
>JBKQRS010000006.1:0-4628 GCA_052143915.1 Bradyrhizobium sp. | reverse complement strand
GCCGCTGCGCAGTCTCGTTGCAGGAGGTGGCGAAATGGACCGTGCCGAGTTTCTGATCCGTATCGTCTTGCGCGAGGCTTGGCGAGGCGCAAAATCCGAGCGTTGCCATGCCTGCGACGGTCACTGCGAACAGTGATTCACGCATGAGCTTCTCCCTGGCCAACACGCTTTCGCGCTTTTTTCTGATTGTGACGAGCTTAAGTTTTTACGGCAAAAATATCAACCGTTTGGACTCGAATGCATATGCGGTCCGCCCGTTGCAATGATGACGTTCCTGAGGCCAGACCGGGGCTACATCCTACCACATCATCGAAAGCTGGATCGTGCATCACAGCAAAATCGGCGGCTCGACTTCCGAAACGGGTCACCAACGTCATTTTGAGCGCGCGCCAAGCACTTCCGCTTTGCCCCCGACACCAGACATATCGCTGCGACGCACTAACTGAAGCGACGGGCCAATCGCGACATTTTGCGCTGCAAAAAGACAGCGAGCTTTTTCGCCGTCGGGCCACCGTGAAGTCAGTCAGTCGGGTAGGATCGCCGCCCGCGCACAACAGTCTCCGATGCTGGCGATCGGCTTTCGCTGCACCAGACCTCGGGATTTAAGCGGGATTGACCGGTGGGCCGAACCGCTTTTTTGCATGCCCTGTAATCTGTACGCGGCCAAAAATTCTTGGCGCAACGACGGCAGGCTGCTTTGGATCAAACCACCAAATTGGCGCTTTTGGTTCGATTGGCTGACATCAAGGCGGGATAGAACAGTTTCCGCTGTCAGCTTGAATTCCGTAAATCCCGTTAGGCGCATCTCGTTTCGTCTGAGGCAACCAACATCAAGGGCAAATGAGCCTTTCGCAATGCGTCAACGCCCAGCCAATTGGCAACCAGCACGGATCTGTGAGTGGCTTGGCGTGAAATTCCCCGAGCCTACTTGGCATCAGCGCTGGTATCGTCATGCCGATGACTTGACGAGGCACCGATTGGCCTCTGATGCGGTCGCGGACGATGGCGTTGGGAGCCCCCTCTGAAAGTCTGCGAGGATACTGGCGGCGAGCTCCGATGGCGGGACCGGACGGCCAAAATAAAATCCCTGCGCCTGCTCTCCGTTGGCGCTGTCGAGGAAGGCCACCTGTTTTGCGGTCTCGACGCCCTCGATGGTCACGTGCATATGCAGCTCTCGCCCCAAGGTGATGATCGTCTTCACCACTGTCTCGGCGTCGCGGTCGGAGCCGTCGAAGCCCTGCATGAAGCTGCGATCGATCTTGATCTTGTCAAACGGGAATCTCCACAAATAGCTCAGGCTGGAATATCCCGTGCCGAAATCATCCATAACGATCGCCACGCCGAGTTTCTTGAGCGTCCGCAGCTCGGTCATGATCGATGCGCTGTCGCCAAGGAGCAGGCTCTCGGTAATCTCCAGCTCGAGCCGGGACGGCTCCAGCTTAGCTTCCTTGAGCGCGGCCGCGACGATTTCGCTTACGCTGCCTGCGAGGAACTGGGCCGGCGAAAGGTTGACCGCCACCGTCAAGTGTTTCGGCCAGCCCGCCGCTGTCCTGCACGCTTCCCGCAGCACCCATGTTCCGATTATATCGATCAGCCGCATGTCTTCGGCGACGGGAATGAAGACCAATGGCGGGATGAGCGTCCCATCGTCCCTCGGCAAGCGTATCAATGCTTCAAAACCGATCAGGCGCCGGTCCGACATTTGGAAGATCGGCTGATAATGCAATTCAAAACGGTCGTGGAGAACGGCATTGCGGATGATTGCTTCGAGCTCGATACGGTCTTGCAGTTCGGCATCCATTTCGGGCAGGAAGAACCGGACGCAATTCCTGCCCTCCGCCTTTCCTTTGTAAACGGCCAGATCCGCGCTCTTCAGCAGCCGCTCGGGCGTGTCCCCATCGGCCGGCGCGAGCGCCACGCCAATGCTCACGGTCGTGAACAATTCGTGCTCCTTTAGCCGCATTGGCTCGGCCAGGGCAGAACTGAGCCGCTGCGCGAACTCCTCGGCCTGTTCCCTGCCGCTGATGTTGGGTTGAACCAGCACGAACTCATCGCCTCCGAGCCGCGCCACAATGTCATCGCTGCGAATGACTGCGCGAAGGCGCTCGGCGATGGTCTTGAGCAGAAAGTCGCCGCCATCATGCCCAAATCTATCGTTGATCTCCTTGAAGTGGTCGACGTCGATGAAATGCACGGCGAGATGGCCGCGTTGCTCCGCCGATGCCGCGAGTAGGGCGCTCAATCCGTCGATCAGGCTTGCACGATTTGCCAAGCCGGTCAGCACATCATGGTGAGCGAGGAAGCGGATGCGCCGCTCGGCGTGTTGCTTCTCCTTGGTGCGGTGATACCATGCGACAGCAGGAATTCCGAACGAGAGGCCCGTCAATAGACATAAGACGGCAGCGGCTAGCAGGAAGTCGTAGAAAAAATGGTTGCGCTGGTCGGTCTGATCGACATACGCGGCGACAGTCGCAACCGGTCGGCCGCCGACGGCGATGGGTACAAAAGCCTCCGCGAAATAGTTCGGCATTTCTGGTGAATGGCCTTTTTTGGCCTCGACCACAGGCTGCGCCGTCACGGCGGCTCGCACCGCTTCGGCGCTGAATTCGGAGAGGCTGACCAATACGGTTCCGTCGCGGTCGGAGACCAACTGAGAATAACCTTCGCGGTTGAAGATGACGTAGCGAAAGACTTCGCCGGCCTTCCGCGTCGCCTGGAAGAAAGCCAGACTCGCGGCGGACGGCTGTTCGCCTGCGGCGATCTTATCGAGGTCGGTGACGTTTGCCGCCAGGAAGCTCGCCCAGTTGCGGGCCGTATCCTTGGCGTTCTGGTTCAACAGATGGTTGATCGTTACCTCGACCGTTGCCCAGGTGCCGCCCAAGAGCATTGCCAGCACCAGAACCAGGAGGCCGATGCCGCGCCGCAACGAAATATCCGACAGGTAAGACACTGACGACCTTAATTGGACGAACGTAGCTTCTTGATCTCCGACTGGACCAGAGTGAGAAGTTCACGATTATGAGGGCTCATAGCCGCCCAATCCTCGACCACCGAGGCGTAGATGCGCTGCGTGCGTTCCAGGTCCGCAGGCGACAGGTCAGTCACTTTTCGCCTCGGATCGGACTTCAGCTGCTCGAGGATTTCCATGTCCAATGATCGCAAACCTGTTGCGGAACGCTCGGACAGCCATTGGCCGCTGTATTTGCGGATAATGGCTTGGGCTGGCGGCGGCAAGCTCTGAAATTTGCTTCGATTCATAACCACCGCGATTGGAACGCTGCCCAGCTCGATCATGAAATGATAATTGGTGACGCGCCCGATGCCGAAATCGAACAGCAACGAAGGCGGAAAGGCGGCGCCGTCGATTTTCCCGCGGTTGATGGCCTCGGTCGCTTGATTGATGGGGAGAACGACAGGGATTGCACCGAGCTTTTCCAGCACGGCCGCTTGGGTTTGATTGTTCGTGCGAATGGTCAGGCCCTTCAGGTCCTCGATCGCGGCAATTAGTTTGCGGCTGTGAACGTTTTCCGGCCCGGATACGAACGCGTCAATCACGAAGAAATCCCCGTAGCCTTTCAGAGCACCGGCTTCGATCAGCCGGATGAAGACGAGGCTAGCCTCGCGTGGATCACGATAGATGCCCGGCAGTTCCATGGCCGCGGAGTCACCAAATCTGTCAGGTGACAGCGCCGGCACGATCATCGCCATATCGGCCGTGCCATCGGCGACCAGTTGCGGCTGTCGGGTTAGCACCGGACTGATCGCGCCGCTGAAATACACCTTGATCCCGATCAAGCCCTTGCCTTCGTCATTGACGGCATCGACAAACGGCTTGATCGTGGTCTGGTAGATGTTCGAGCGATCGGAGGTGAAGAAGGAAAACTTGAGTTCTATCGGCTCGCCGGTTGCCATCGACGGCAACAGCGCAAATAATAGCAGTGCGCCTAGTGCTCGAGCTTTGAACATCGATTTTCCCATCTTGATGGCAATTGCGTAAATTGCGTGGAACTCGTGAACTCTTCCGCAGTCTGACCAAGACTCTCAGATAAGTCGTCAGGACCGGAGCGGCACTGAAATCGCGCATCGTGGATTGGCGCGAGTTAAGGCCGGCACCAAAATCGTCGATTCCGCAGTAATGAATTCCCCGTCGGACCGAAAACAAGATTCACCGTGATCGGGACGCAGTTTGTTGAGGACGGAGGAGGGACGCCGGATTTATCGGCTTAAACGGCGGCTGTTCCTCACGGAAGCGCTTTCGACTCCGGGTCTGTGTCGCAAGCATCGCCGGTCCAAACGGCATCAATTGCACGAGAGATGTGCGCCATGCCGCCAATGTCAAAGCGAAGTGAGACTGATCCGCGGGTGAGCCGAGGCGAATATCGTTGCGTGAGACGGCTAGTAACAATGCCAGGCTTTCGCAATGCAATAGTCGGTGCTCCGGAGAGTCCGGTTCGGGTCATTCACGACCGATGCACTCAGTACCCGTGCTAATCAATGTCCGTTGTTGCTCCAATAGCGTCATCATTGTTCGGCGCAGCGCAGTGACGCTAAGGGCCATGTATGGACGGTGCCCGCGTTGCAAGAGCAAATCTGACTTTTCTGCGAAGCGTTCGGGTGCAGCCATGTAT
>JBKQRS010000005.1:0-5382 GCA_052143915.1 Bradyrhizobium sp. | reverse complement strand
AGTGCGTGGCGTCGCCGATGGCGCCGACAATGCGCATGCATTCCTGCTCGTCGACGTTCTTGACCGCGCGCGCCTCCATCATCGGCGTCATGCCGTCCGCCCAGTGGATTCCCTTGTCCTGGAATACCTGGATCATGTTGATATCGATGAAGTCGACGCCGAGCTTCTGTCCGGCGACGCCGTGACGCTTCATCTCTTCGATGATGGCGTTAGTGAACTTGGTCACCTGCATGATCGAGGCCGGGCCGGCGGCACCCTTGATCCAGGCGAAGGAGTGACGAACATTCCCCTGCGGAATCCAGGGCGAATGGCGCTCGATCTGGAAGCCGATGTCGCCCTGCTCGAACAGAACGGGTTGGCCGTCGCCGCACAGTATCGCGTAGCGCAGTCCCGGCTTGAGACGGTTCCATCCTGGCGTCAGCGTGCCGGTGATATAGCGGCAATTCTCGTCGTACATGCACAGCATGGCGCCGAGCCCGTGCTTCTTCATCATCGCACGGGCTCGTTCGGTGCGATATTTTCGCAGACGATCCCAATTGACCTTCTGCTGCCAGTCGGTTGCGCCAACGCCGAAATTTGCTCCCATGGGGCTCTCTCCGATCTGTACGCGTCAGGATGTTTTGGCCGCTTAAAATGTAGTTGTTTCGATCATTCAGAAGAAATGATATATTTATGTATAGGTCATAAGGATTTGTAATGCCTAAGATAGCGTTGCGGCAAATCCGAGCGGTGATCGCGGTATGCGAGGAGGGCTCGTTCACGCGCGCGGCCGCGCGCGAGAACGCCACCCAGTCCGGCTTCTCCCAGCATGTCACCAATGTGGAACGTTCGCTCGGGGTCAAATTGTTCGAGCGCTCGACCGTGGGGGTCACGCCGACGCCGGCGGGGTTGCGCTATTACCGGCGCTGCGTTGAGGCAGTCGGCCTGTTGGAATCCGCCGGCGAGGAGATGCGCTCGCTCGCCGGCTTCGTGACCGGTGATCTGCGCATCGGGCTGATGCCAACCTTTACGCGCGCCGCGATCGCCCCGACGCTTGAACGTTTCGTCCCGCGCTATCCCGACGTCCGGCTGCATATCGTCGAGGGCTATAGCGGCTTGCTCACCGAGATGGTCCTCGCGGACGAACTCGATTTCGCGGTCGTGCCGGCCTTCGAGGGGCGCACCGGGCTGAAATCGCGCCTGATCATCCGCAACCGCGAGATGCTGTTGTCGGGTCCGCGGCGTGGCCTCGAACCGCTGAAGCCGATGCGGCTGAAGGATTGCGCACCGCTCAAGATGGTGGTACCCGGTCCAGACAATGTCCGCCGGCGCAATCTTGAGGTCTACCTGGAAACCCACGGTGTCGAGGTCGAGCAAATGATCGAGATGGATGCCATGATCGGTACGTTGGAATTTGTCGCACGTACCGATTGGCTGACCGTGCTGCCGGGCCTTATCTGCGTAAACGACATCCGCGACGGCGAACTGATCGTTAACCCGATCGATCCGCCGATGTTCGCAGAATTCGTGGTCATTACCCCGGCGCGACGGACACTGAGCACGCAGGCGCGGCTGTTCCTAGAGCAGTTCGAGGCCGAGGTCACCGACATCGAGACGATTGTAACCGAGGCCATGGCGGCAACCGATCGCCGCACCGGCCGGCCATCGAGAAGTCGCCAGGCGAAAAAACCGGTGGCGAATCGGCGTTAACAGTGAGCGCCCCGGCAAGAAGCACTGACTGCGCCGACCCGTTTGGTGGCGTTTGGGAGGACTAAATGGGTTCCGATGTCGATCGTCCGCAATCGAAGAGCGCCCCGCTTTCGGCGCGCGGCGAAATCCGCGACGGCATGCACATCGACTGGGATGTGCCAATCAAGATGGGTGACGGCTTAGTGCTGCGCGCCGATGTCTTCCGTCCGATTGCCGATGGGCACTATCCGGTGATCCTGAGCTACGGGCCCTACGCCAAAGGCCTCGCTTTCCAGGACGGCTATCCCAGTGCGTGGGAACGGATGGTGGGCAAACACCCGGACGTCGGCGCCGGATCGAGCAACAAGTACCAGAATTGGGAAGTGGTCGATCCGGAGAAATGGGTGCCGCACGGCTACGCCTGCGTCCGAGTTGATTCCCGCGGCTGCGGCTGCTCGCCCGGCTTCATCGACCATTTCTCCCCACGCGAAACCAAAGACTTCTATGAATGCATCGAATGGGCAGGCGTCCAGCCCTGGTCTAGCGGCAAGATCGGCCTCAACGGCATCTCGTATTACGGCATCAACCAGTGGCATGTTGCTTCACTCGAACCGCCGCATCTTGCCGCCATGTGTATCTGGGAAGGCGCTGCCGACTGGTATCGCGACATGACCCACCATGGCGGTATCCTCTCCACCTTTTGGGCGAACTGGTACGACATGCAGGTCAAGACCGTGCAGTACGGCACCGGCGAGCGCGGCAAGCGCAGCCGCGTTCATGGCGGGCTTGTGTGCGGGCCGGAGATCCTTTCCGAGGATGAGCTGAAACGGAACCGCTGCGAGTTCGGCGACGACATCCGCGCCCATCCGCTCGACGACAACTATCACAAAGCGCGCTCGGCGATGTGGTCGAAGGTCAAAGTACCGTTTCTCTCGGCTGCCAATTGGGGTGGCCAAGGTTTGCATCCGCGCGGTAATTTCGAGGGCTTCGTGCGTGCGGCATCGCGGCAGAAATGGCTTGAGGCGCACGGGATCGAGCACTGGACGCATTTCTACACCGATTACGGCCGTAAGCAGCAGCTTCAGTTCTTCGACTATTTCCTGCACGGCAAGAATAACGGCTGGGACCAGCGCCCGAAGGTGCTCTTGCAGGTGCGTCATATCGATCGCTTCGAGGAGCGCCCCGAGAACGAATGGCCGTTGAAGCGCACCGCTTGGTCCAAGTTCTACCTCGATCCGGCTTCCGGTGCGCTGATGAGCAGTCGTCCAGCTAAGAAGACAACGCTGAGCTTTGCGGCACTCGGCAACGGCGTCACCTTCCTCGCTTCGCCTGCCGAGACCGACATCGAGATCACCGGCCCGATCGCCTTGAAGCTGTTCGTGTCGTCATCGACTGATGATGCCGACATTTTTGCGGTGGTGCGCGTGTTCTCGCCCGATCTCAAGGAGGTCGTACTCCAAGGCGCCATCGATCCGCACACCCCGGTGGCACAGGGCTGGCTGCGCGCCTCCCACCGCCGGCTCGATAAGAAGCTGACATTGCCCTACCGGCCCTATCACACCCACGACCGGCCTGAGCCGCTCAACCCCGGCAAACCGGTCAAACTCGAGGTCGAAATTTGGCCGACTTCGATCGTGGTGCCGGCGGGCTACCGGGTAGCGCTCACCATCCGGGGCAAAGACTACGAATATGGTGGGGCAAGCGGCGGTCGGTTGTCGAACTTCAAGAACGAGCTGAAAGGGTGCGGGCCATTCCTGCACGATGATCCGATCGATCGTCCAGCCAATATCTTCGGCGGCACCACCACGCTCCACTTCGGTCGTGACATCGGCGCTTACCTGCTGCTGCCCATCATTCCTGCTAAGAAGGCAGCGCGGGCGCGCATGAAGAAAACGGTAGAGAAGGCGAAGGTAAAATCCAGGCCGAACACGAAGCGGCGCTCGCGCGCCGCCGCGCCCGCGCTCCTCACTCAGGGAGATGACGGCAAATGAGCGCGCTTGTCATTGAATCTCTTTGCAAGTCGTTCGAAGGCCTCCGCGTCACCCGAGCGGTCAACATCACGGTCGATCCGGGCGAGCGGCGTCTGATCATCGGACCAAATGGTGCCGGCAAGACCACTTTGTTCAACCTGATCACCGGCGAACTCACATCCGACAGCGGATCGATCCGGCTGTTCGGACGAGACATCACCCGCGTCCCAAGCCGCCGACGCGCGCATATGGGCCTGTCGAGGACCTACCAGATCATCACGCTCTTCCCGCATGACACCATCCTGCACAACGTCACCCTGGCCCTACTCGGGCTCTCGCCGTTGCGCTGGAATTCCTTCTTGCGGCTCGATCGCCAACATGCCTTGCGCGATGCAGCCGAACAGGCGCTTGCTCGCGTCGGGCTCGCGGCCATGTCCCAGCGCTCCTTGTCGGAGACCTCTTATGGCGAACGCCGCCGGGTTGAGATCGCCATGGCATTGGTGCAGAATCCAAAGGTGCTGCTGCTCGATGAACCCTTCGCCGGACTCTCGGTCGATGAACGGCGCGACGTGCAGAAGCTCCTCAGCGACATCCCGCGCGACGTCACCATCGTCATGATCGAGCACGACATGGACGTGGCGCTCGATTTCGCCGAGCGCATCTCGGTCATGCACTTTGGCGAAGTCATCGTCGAAGGCAGCCGCGCCCAGGTGGTGGCCGATCCGCGCGTCAAGGAGATCTATCTTGGTGAATAAGGCGCTGGTGCTGAGCCAAATTGACGCCTTCTACGGCGCATGAAACTGTCTCCCACCTATTTCTGGCTCGCTGCTGCGGCGGTCGTGTTCGCGGTCTTCGCTGCATCGCGCTTCGTGACCAATGACTATTTCTTCTTTGCCGCCTATGTCGTGCTGCAATACGTGGTCATGGCGACGGCGTGGAACATCCTCGGCGGCTATACCGGCTACGTGAATTTCGGCACCGCCGGCTTCTACGCGCTTGGCGCCTATAGCTCGGTGGTGCTGCACAAGCTGTTCGAGCCGCCGATGGTGGTGCTGATCCTGGCGGGGGGCCTGGTCTCGGGCGCGGTCGGGCTGGGCACGGGCTATTTGACTCTGCGCCTCAAGGGCGTGTTCTTCGCCATCGCCACCCTCGCGCTCGCCATCGTGCTGGAAACACTCATCACCAATTGGGACTATGTCGGCGGCTCGCGCGGCGTTTACATCATCCGGCCGGCATCGGCGCCGTTCTTCCAAGGCGGCTATATCCAATACCTGTTCCTGGTGATGTTGATCCTGGCGGGCATGGCGGTATGCATCGCGCGCACCATCGAGCATTCGAAGCTCGGCTACGGTCTCGCCACCATCCGCGACGACGAACTGGCCGCTGAGACGTCGGGCGTGCCGACGCTCAAGCTGAAACTGATCGCCGCCGTGCTGTCGGGCGCGCTCATGGGCATGGCCGGGGCGCCGCTGCCCTACTACATCACCTATCTCGATCCTTCCTCAGCCTTCAACCTGGCCCTTGCCGTCAACAGCATCGCCATGCCGCTGGTCGGCGGCACCGCCAACTGGATCGGGCCGGTATTGGGCGCGGTGTTCCTCGCCACCGTGCAGCAGCTCGCCACCGTCACCATCTCGTCGGCGCTCAACCTGCTGTTCGTCGGCGTGATCCTGGTGAGCTTCGTGGTGATCGCGCCCAACGGCATCATCGGCTGGTTCAGACGCGGCAAGCGGCGGAGGCAAGG
>JBKQRS010000004.1:0-7049 GCA_052143915.1 Bradyrhizobium sp. | reverse complement strand
CAGCCGCTCCCTGCGCTCCAGAGCGGGGGTTCCGGCAGATTAGAGGGAAGGTGGCTAATAACCGGTAAATCGGAGCATGATCCGGAAAGGTGGGAACCGGTTTTCCCTCGCTACAAACGCGAAAGCGTTTGCGCGGAGATCATGCTCAAACAAAAAGACGAGATCATGATGCGATCTTAATCGCACCATGATCTAGGGGCCCGGAGGCGGTACGTTGGCGGAATACCATTCGCGAAGCCCTGCAAGCACCGGGTGCGCCAGCGAACGCGTCAGGTAGGTCCAGATCCGTGGCTGATGGCGCAGATATTGCGGCTTGCCGTCGCGCCGGTTGAGCCGCGCAAAGGTGCCGAGCAACCGCGTGTTGCGCTGCGCCGACATGATCGCGTAAATCTCGGCGAAACCAGCTGGGTCGAACGTCTCATCCGTGGCGTGCCGTGCCTTGATGTAGCGCGTCAGCAGCGCAAGCTCGAGCTGTTCGGGCACGTCGATCCGTGCATCCTGCAGCAGAGAGACGAGGTCATAGGCGGCCGGGCCCAGCACAGTATCCTGGAAGTCGATGATGCCGACTTTCGAAATCCCCGGTCGTTCGCCGAGCCAGATCAAATTGGGGGAATGAAAGTCCCGCATCATCCAGGTTTTGGGTGCCGCGGCCGCCTTGATCAGCAAATCGCGCCACAGCATGCCGAATTCAGCGCGCATGTTGTTGGTCGGCGCGGCGCCGCGATCCGGCAGATACCATTCGAGCATCAATCCGATCTCGACCAGCATGGCGTCGAGGTCGAATGTCGGGATGGCATAGGTGATTTGCGGCGCAAGCGGCAAGACTTCAGGCAGCGGTTCACGGTGCAACGCCGCGAGCATATCGACAGCGGTTTCATAGCGCTCGGCGATCGGTCGCGGTGGGTCGCCCTCGATAAAGCCCTCGCCGCCGAAATCCTCGGTGATCAGGAAACCGGCGTCGAGGTCGGCGTAATGGATCGCGGGCGCTGAAAAGCCGCGCTCGCTTAAGCCCTTGGCGATGGCGACGAACGGCTTGACGTCCTCGGCCAGATGCACCGCCGCGCTGTAGCTCTTGCCGCCATAGATTGCCGGCCCGTCGGGCCGCCGCGGCGAATTCATCAGAATGACGACGCCGTCGTCGCGGATCAGCCGCGCATAGGAACGCGTCGACGCATCGCCGGCCATGCGCCGACGCTTGGCGTCGGCGAAGCCGGCCTCCGTGAGGAACTGCCGCAGAGCCTTTAGTCTGGCGACTTGCGCGGCGGCTTTTCCGTAGCCAGTGATTTCGGCGGCGCGGGCCGTCGATCCCAGCGCCGGGCGATGGCTCAGCGCAATGTCTATCCGGTCTTGTGGGAGCGCAGCCGGCGCGCGCTCGGGCCATTCGATCAGTGCCACAGCGCCTTCCGGTAGTGGCGACAGGCCGATCTCTTCCAGTTCGGTGGCGTCGTTGATGCGGTAGAGATCCGCATGGACCAGCGGAAATGCGCCCAGATCATAGCTTTGGGCCAGCGTGAAGGTCGGGCTCGGAACCTCGACCGAATCGTCGCCGGCGAGATAGCGGATCAAGGCGCGCGCCGCGGTGGTCTTGCCGGCGCCGAGATCGCCCGAGAGGGTGATGACATCGCCGGGGCCGATCAAGAGCGCAAGATCGGCCATCAGATTTGCGGTCGCCGTCTCGTTCGCAAGCGCAAGCGAGAATGTCGCAAGCCCGGTCATTCCGCGGCGTTGCGATGCGCCGCCTGATCGGTCGGAAAGTCGCAGGTGACGGTCGTTCCCCTGCCGACGATCGAATCGACGCGCACCCTGCCCCCGTGCAGTTCGACGAAAGATTTCACCAGCGGCAAGCCAAGCCCGGCGCCGCGGTGCCGCGAGCCGTTGGAATGACTCTCGAACCAATCGAACACCTTGTCCTTGACGTCGGATGGAATGCCGGGACCGAGATCGGTCACGGCAAACACCACATTGTGCTGGGTGCGTTTGGCGCTCAGCGTGATCGTGGAATCCTGGGGTGAAAATCCGACGGCATTGGCCAGAAGATTGTAAAGCACCTGCACCACGCGGCTGCCATCGGCGACGAAACTTCCGATGTTGGGATCGACCTCGACCTTGAGCTCGATGCGGTCGCGAGCGAGCCGGTCCTGGATTCCCTCCGCGGCATTGTCGATGGTTTTGCGAATGTCGACCGCGCCGAGTTCGAGCGTCATCGCGCCGGCGTCGATGGTGGCGAGATCGAGAATGTTGTTGATGAGGGCGAACAGCGAATTGGTCGAGGTCGTGATGTAGTTGAGATACTCGGCCTGCTTGGGCACCAGCGGACCGGTGGTCGGATCGTTCAAAAGATGCGCGAAGCCGATGATGGTGGTCAGCGGCGAGCGCAATTCGTAGGAGACGTGGTGGACGAAGTCGACCTTCATCTGGTCGGCCGTCTCCAGCGCCTCGTTGCGCTCGCGCAGCGCGCGCTCGACATTTTCGGTATCGGTGATGTCCTGGAATGTCAGCATGGTGGCGCCGTCGGGCAGCGGCATGGTCATGCAGTCCAGCACGCTGCCGTCCTTGCGCTCCAGCTTCAGCGGCACCTCGACCCGGTTCTCGATTCGCGTAATCGCTTCGCGGATGGTGCGCCACGTCGCCGCATCGTCGAACAGCGGCCTGCACCAGGCTTCCACGGTCTCGATATGCGGCTGCTCCCGCAGCGCGTCGGGCGACAGTTTCCACATCCTGGCGAAGGCCGGATTGAAGAGTTGCGCGCGGCCATTGCTGCCGAACACGGCGACCGCTTCGGCGAGATTGTCGAGCGTTTCCCGCTGGACGCGGATCAGGCCGTCGAACCGGCGCGCCAGCTCCAGGCTTTCGGTGACGTCATCGAACAGGTAGGTGACGCCGCCTTCCGGGTTTGGCGTAGTGACGACGCTCAACGCGCGGCCGTCGGGCAGATACCAGGTGTCCTTTTCCGGCTCGACGGCGCGGTAAGCCTCATGCAGCTTGGCCTTCCAGGCCCGGAAATCCGGCTGCTCGGGAAGCTTGCGCGCGGCCCGCAGTCGGTCGAGCACGCTCGAATCGTCGGGATTGCTGTCGAGAAAGGCGCGGTCCAGGTCCCACAGGCGGCGGTAGGAATCGTTGTAGAACGCCAGCCGCCGCTGGCCGTCGAACACCGCGACGCCGGACGACAATTGATCGAGCGTGCGGCGATGGGCCTCCGCCATCCGCACCAGCGCCGCGCTCAGCGCGGTGGCCTCCGAGGCGTCGATGGCGATGCCGACCCTGCCGCCGCCGACATTGAGCGCATGTACGTCGTAGAAGCGCCGCTCGCCGCCGACCACGATCGGCAACCGGGCGGTAAATGCCGTCTTGTCGTTCAAGGCGCGGTCCATGTCGCCGCGGTCGCCGCTGTCGAGCAGTTCCAGGTTGCGATCGATCGCGTCAGTGACGTTGGCGGCCTCGGTCGCCCGGGCGTAGGCGGCGTTGGCATAGAGCAGGCCGCCATTGGCGCGTTTGGTCCATATCGGCCAGGGGGCCGCGGCGGCGAAACCGCGGAGCATCTCGGTCTCTTCCAGAAGCGTCTTGTGGCGGAGGTTGGTCTCGGCCAATTCCCGACGCAAGCCGGACAATTCCCGAATCCGCACAATGGCCTGGCCGCCAATGGCGCGGCCCATGGCCTCGACGGCGTGTCCATTCGATGTGGTCAGATTGAGCAGGAAACCCTCGCCGGACTCGCGCAAGGCATCGACGGCGTGATCCATCTGCAGCGCCGGTTCCGGCGGTAGCCAGGTCCCGAACGCAAGGATGCGCTGCGGCGATTCCTGCGACATCAGAAGCGAGGTGTCGCCGCTGATTTGCGGACGGTTATCGCCGGCGGCCCAGGCGATCAGAATCTGGGGCTCGGCGAACAGCAGCGCGCGGAAGCGGTCGGCCTCGCTTTGCAGGCTCTGGATATCGGCGCGCAGCCGCGCTTCGCTTCTCGCCGCGCGGACCCGCGTACCCATGAGCAGGATGGCCGCCACGACCGAAAAGCCGAGCAGCGACAGCGCCGTCGTCAGCGCCGCGATCTCCTGGTGGTTCAGATCGATGAAGGTGGTGACGGTATTGAGGAGCGGCAGCTCGCTTGCATCGGCCGGCCGGATCGAGATCAGCGCGGCGGTGCCAAGGGAGGTTCCAAGGGAGGTTCCAAGGGACGTTCCAAGGACGGTCAGGCCGTGGCGCGCCAGTGATGTGCACGACAGCAGAGTCCGACGCATCGCCGCGATCACGCCCGACATGGTTTGCCCCAAACCGCACGACTCCACGCCCGGCACGCATGATCCGCCCAAAATGTGAGCGGTTTGGCGACAAAATCATGCGCACATTAGTAAATTAGAGCGCGACCGGACGCAAAATGGTTCCCGCTTTTGCTGGCCGCGCTCCCGTTCGCGAATCGAATGACAATATCCCCAACGGGAGTCGGCGGGTAAGAGTCCAGACCGTGAACGTGAATCGCTTCGCAAAAAAATGCGGGACTAAGTCCCTCTCGGGCGAATTTTATGAAAATGAATCCGCAGTTTTTTGCGGCGGGTCAGCGCCCGGTCGAACCGAACCCGCCGTCGCCACGGTCGGTCGCGGAAAGCGCCGCCACTGGGGTGAACTCCCCCCGGACCACGGTAGCGATCACCATCTGCGCGATGCGTTCGCCGCGCCGGATCGGAAACGGCGCATCGCCGTGATTGATCAAGAGCACACCGATTTCGCCGCGATAATCCGCGTCCACCGTCCCCGGCGCGTTTAGCACCGTGACGCCGTGCTTTGCCGCAAGCCCGGAGCGCGGACGGACCTGGGCCTCGTAGCCCGGAGGCAGCGCGATCGTCAGCCCGGTGGGGATCAGCGCATGCTTCCCGGGAGCGAGGATGATCGGCGCCTCTTCCGGAACCGCGGCGAGCAGGTCGAGCCCGGCGGCGTGGGCGCTCTGATAGGCGGGCAAGGCAAGGCCGTCAGCGTGCGGCAATTGCCGAATGTCGATTTTGATGCTGGAACTCAAGATCGATCCCCCGTGTTTCTGGCCCTCGAAGGCGAAGCGATCGAGTTCGTTGCGGTCAGCGCCTCGGCGATGCGCGCCACCAGAGTGCTCGCGACCTCTTCTTTCGTCATCACCGGCCAGGAATCGACGTCGATATCGACGTCGACGTTGGTTCCACGGGTATGCCGGGTCAGCAGATGAACGGTGTTGCGGTCACCGCCCATCACTCCCGACGCCGGCGAGACATCATTGGCGACGATCCAGTCGCAGCCCTTGCGCACGAGCTTTGCCTTGGCGTTCTCGATCAGATTCTCGGTTTCCGCGGCAAAGCCGATGACCAGCGAAGGCCGTTTGTCCGCCATCTTCGAGATCGTGGCCAGGATATCCGGATTTTCCACGAGCAGCAGCGGCGGCATGCCTGCGGCAGTCTTTTTCAGTTTCTGCGGCCCTTCATCGGCGACGCGCCAGTCGGCAACGGCGGCGGCGAAGATGGCGATGTCCACCGGAAGGGCGGCTTCCACCCGCTGCAGCATGTCGCGGGCGGATTCGACATGCTTCACGCTGACGCCCGCGGGATCCTCGAGATCGACCGGACCGGAGATCAGGGTGACCTCGGCGCCGGCGGCTTGTGCCGCAGCCGCAATGGCAAATCCCTGCTTGCCGGAGGAGCGGTTGGCGATGTAGCGCACCGGATCGATCGGCTCATGCGTCGGCCCCGCGGTGATCAGGACGCGCTTTCCGGAAAGCGGTTGCGGCTGGGGTGGGCGGAGCAAGTGCTCGGCGGCGGCGGCTATTTCCACAGGCTCCGCCATCCGGCCGATGCCGGCCTCGCCGGCCTCGGCCATTTCGCCGGCATTGGGTCCGATCATCGCCACGCCATCGCGTTCGAGCTGCGCGACATTGCGACGGGTCGCGGCATTATTCCACATCAGCGGGTTCATGGCCGGCGCCAGCAGGATCGGCCGGCTTGCCGCAAGCAGGATCGCGGTCGCGAGATCATCGGCGGCGCCGTGCGCCATCTTCGCCATCAGGTCCGCGGTCGCCGGCGCCACCACGATCAGGTCGCAGTCGCGCGCGAGGCGGATATGGCCGGCATCGAACTCGCTCTCGGGATCGAACAGATCGGTGTAGCAGCGCTCGTTGGACAGCGCGCTCGCAGTCAGCGGCGTGACGAAGTGCTGCGCGGCCCTGGTCAGAACGCAGCGGACGTGAATATGCCGTTCCTTGAGCCGCCGGATCAGGTCCAGCGCCTTGTAGGCAGCGATGCCGCCGCCGATGATCAGGGTGACGCGCGGCGGGCCTGCGGCCGCGCCGCGGGACGGTTGTCCGGATCGATCCTGCGCCGTCGCCCTGGAAGCGGGGGCGGCCAATGAGGGGCTATTCTGCGAGGCGTCGCGCAGGATCACCCTGACCTCGTCCTCGACCGAGCGGCCGTTGCGGGCGGCACGCAGCCGCAGCGCGTCGCGGATGGCGTCGTCGAGTTTCCGGATCGTCAGGCTGGCCATGGGCTGGTCCACCAAAGAGTGATAGCAATGCTATCAGCATTTCGATTGCATCGCAATCAAAGTTGTCGAATGGCGAACAGGATCCCGATGAAGGTCAGTGCAATGATCCAGAGCGCCAGCGCCCGCCAGCGGCTCTTGCGGCCTTCGGCCCGCCCCATCGCCGCGATGGTCTCCGGCGAGAGCGTCAAACCCTCCCGCGTCATGGTCTCCAGCTGCTCGAGCACGGCCACCGCCCGGGTGGCAATCGCGGGCAGGCTGGCCATCACCCGGCCGAGTTCTCCGGCGCCGGACATCGCTCCCTGAATGCGGCCCACCGGTCCGAGGTTGCGCTCGATCCATTCGCGAACCACGGGATCGGCGACCTTCCAGATGTCGAGCTTGGGATCGAAGCCGCGCGCGACGCCTTCCACCACCACCATGGTCTTTTGCAGGAGGATCAATTCGGGACGGGTCCGCATGTCGAACAGGCCGGTCACCTCCAGCAGCAGCGTCAGCAGCTTCGCCATCGAGATTTCTTCGGCGGTGCGGTTGTGGATCGGCTCGCCGATGGCGCGGAT
>JBKQRS010000003.1:0-13731 GCA_052143915.1 Bradyrhizobium sp. | reverse complement strand
GCCGGGGATCGGATCGATCTCGCCCTTCTTCCAGTCCTTGACGTCGAAGGCTTGCGCGATTTCGCCGGCCGTGTCGTGCAAGATCGGTGTCAGCACCACGTCCTCTTCGACGCCGAGCACTTCCGGCGCGACCGCCGAGAACGCTTTCGCGATGCCCTTGTAAATCTCCCAGTCGTTGCGCGCCTCCCAGACCGGATCGATCGCCGAGGTCAGCGGGTGGATGAAGGGATGCATGTCGGAAGTGTTGAGATCGTTCTTCTCGTACCAGGTCGCGGTCGGCAGCACGATGTCGGAATACATGCAGGTCGTGGACATCCGGAAGTCGAGCGTGACCAACAGATCAAGCTTTCCTTCCGGCGCCTCATCGTGCCACTTGACCTCCATCGGCTTCTTCTTGCCGTCCTCCCCGAGGTCCTTGCCCATCACGCCGTGCCTGGTGCCGAGCAGATGCTTGAGGAAATATTCGTGACCCTTGCCGGACGCGCCCAACAGATTGGAGCGCCAGACGAACAAGTTGCGCGGCCAGTTTCTGGCGTTGTCGGGATCGTCGCACGACAATTTCAAATCACCCGACTTCAGGGATTTGGCGACATAGTCCTTGGCCGCCAGACCCGCCGCCGCCGCAAGTTTGGAAACCTCCAGCGGATTGGTCTCCAATTGCGGCGCGGAAGGCAACCAGCCCATCCGTTCCGCGCGCACGTTGTAATCGATCAGCGCGCCATCCCACCGGCCGGCAGGCGCCGTCGGCGAAAGAATCTCCTTGATGTCAAGCGTCTCGTAGCGCCACTGATCGGTGTGGGCATAAAAGGCCGAGGTCGAATTCATCTGCCGGGGCGGACGTCCCCAGTCGAGGCCGAAGGCCAAGGGAGTCCAGCCGGACTGCGGACGCAGCTTCTCCTGGCCGACATAGTGCGACCAGCCGCCGCCGGACTGTCCGACGCAACCGCACATCACCAGCATGTTGATGATGCCGCGGTAGTTCATGTCCATGTGGTACCAGTGGTTCAACCCGGCGCCGACGATGACCATCGAACGGCCGCCGGTCTTTTCGGCATTGCCTGCGAATTCGCGCGCTACCGTGATGATCTGGTTGCGCGGCACGCCGCTGATCTTTTCCGCCCAGGCCGGGGTATAGGGCTCGACCTCGTCGTAGCTCTTGCCGAGATGGTCGCCTCCGAAGCCGCGATCGACGCCGTAATTGGCGACGAACAGATCATAGACGGACGCCACCAGCGCCTCGCCGTCCTTCAGCGCGATGCGCTTGGCCGGCACCTTGCGCGTGAGAACGTCCGGATGGTCGGTTCCCTGGAAATGGTCATGCTCGCGATTGCCGAAATAGGGGAATGCGACGTCGGCCAGTTCGTCCCTGACGTCGGCAAGCGAAAGCCGAAGTTTCGTTTCGCGGCTCTTGGACTCGCGCTCCTCCAGATTCCATTTGCCCTTTTCGCCCCAGCGGAAGCCGACCGAGCCGTTCGGCACCACGATTTCGCCGGTCGCCTCGTCATAGGCCACCGTCTTCCACTCGGGATTATTGGCCTCGTCGAGCGAAGTGGCGAAATCCGAGGCGCGCACGAACCGCTCAGGCACGAGCCGGCCTTCGGATTTCACCAGACGCACCAGAAATGGCATATCCGTATACTGGCGCGCATAATCGTTGAAATATTTGGTCTGACGATCGACGTGGAATTCCTTCAGGATGACGTGGCCCATCGCCATCGCCAGCGCAGCGTCGGTGCCCTGCTTCGGCGACACCCAGAGATCGGCGAATTTCGAGGCTTCCGAATAGTCCGGGCAGATCACGACGCTCTTGGCGCCCTTGTAACGAACCTCGGTATAGAAATGCGCGTCGGGTGTACGCGTTTGCGGAACGTTCGATCCCCATAGAATGAGAAAGCTGGAATTGTACCAATCGGCGCTTTCCGGCACGTCGGTCTGTTCGCCCCAGGTCTGCGGCGAGGCCGGCGGCAGGTCGCAGTACCAGTCGTAGAACGACATGCAGACGCCGCCGAGCAGCGACAGATAGCGCGCGCCGGCCGCGTAGCTCACCATCGACATCGCCGGAATCGGCGAGAAGCCGAACACCCGGTCGGGGCCATAGGTCTTGGCGGTGTAGGCGTTGGCCGCGGCGACGATCTCGTTGACGTCGGCCCAGTCGGCGCGGACAAAACCGCCGAGGCCGCGCTTCTGCACATAGGATGCGCGCTTCGCCGGATCCTCGACGATCGACTTCCAGGCCGCCACCGGCGTCATCAGTACACGCGCCTCGCGCCACAGCTTCAATAGGCGCGAGCGCACCAGCGGGTATTTCACGCGGTTGCCGGAATAGAGGTACCAGCTGTAGCTGGCGCCGCGTGCACAACCGCGCGGTTCGTGGTTGGGAAGGTCCGGGCGCGTGCGCGGATAGTCGGTCTGCTGGGTTTCCCAGGTGACGATGCCGCCCTTGACGTAGACCTTCCACGAGCAGGAGCCCGTGCAGTTCACGCCATGCGTCGAGCGCACGATCTTGTCGTGCTGCCAGCGCTTGCGGTAACCGTCCTCCCAGGAACGGTCCTCGGTCGTCATCACGCCGTGGCCGTCGGCGAATTCCGCCTTGGCGCGCGTGAAGAACGACAGCCTGTCCAGGAAATGACTCATCCTTGGTCTCCTTATTCGGCGGGCTGGGGCGCTGGCGCGATGCGGCCACCGCGTTCGACGTCGTGAAGCAGTCCGCCCTTGCGGGTGTAGACAGCCCAGGTGATCACCACACAGGTGACGTAGAAGATGAAGAACCCCCACAGTGCCGCCTGCACGCCGCCGGTGAGATCGATCGACGTTCCGTAGGACTTCGGAATGAAGAACGCGCCGAAGGCGGCGATCGCCGAGGTGAAGCCGGTGATCGCAGCGGATTCCTTCTCGGCCTGGCGCAGCCGGGTCGCGGCGTCGGCCGACGGCATCAGCCGCTCCATTTCCTTGCGCATGATGTTCGGGATCATCTGGAACGTGGAGGCGTTGCCGACACCGGTCGCGAAGAACAGCACCAGGAACATCGCGAAGAAGCCCCAGAACGCGCCGGGCTGATCCTTGATGCCGAGGAAATAGAGAATCCCGAGCACGCCGATCATCATCAGGCCGAACACCCACAAGGTGACGCGCCCGCCGCCCCATTTGTCAGAAACCCACCCCGTCGCCGAACGCGACAGCGCGCCGACCAGCGGTCCGATGAAGACAAATTGCAGCGCGTCGACGGTGGGAAATTGCGTCTTGGCCAGCAGCGGGAAGCCGGCGGAATAACCGATGAACGAGCCGAAGGTGCCGGTATAGAGCCAGCACATGATCCAGTTGTGCCTGCGCTGGAAGATCACCGCCTGGTCCGAGAACGATGCCTTGGCGGAGGCGATGTCGTTCATGCCGAACCAGGCGGCGAACGCGCTGGCTGCGATGAACGGCACCCAGATGAAGCCGGCGTTCTGTAGCCAGAGCGGCGCCTGCTGCGTTCCGCTCGCGACCATCGCCGGATCGCCGCCGAGCCAGCCGAACACGCCGGCCGTGATCACGATCGGAACCACGAACTGAACGACGCTGACCCCGAGATTGCCAAGGCCGGCGTTGAGCGCGAGCGCGTTGCCCTTCTCGGCGCGGGGAAAGAAGAAGGAGATGTTGGCCATCGAGGAAGCAAAGTTGCCACCGCCGAAGCCGCACAATAGCGCCAGCGCCAGAAACACTGGATACGGCGTCGATGGCGTCTGCACCGCGTAGCCGATGCCGACGGCGGGGATCATCAGCGACCAGGTTGCGAGCGTGGTCCACATCCGCCCACCGAAGATCGGCACCATGAATGAGTAGAAGATACGCAGCACAGCGCCGGAGATTCCGGGCAGCGCCGCCAGCCAGAACAGCTCGGCCGTGGTGAACCTGAAGCCGACCGAGGGCAGCTTCGCTACCACCACCGACCAGACTTGCCAGATCGCGAACGACAAGAGCAGCGCCGGAATTGATATCCAGAGATTGCGCCGCGCGATCGCGCGTCCCGAAGTCTCCCAGAAGGTCCTGTCCTCGGGACGCCAGTCGGTGAGGATGGCGCCGGACAGGGCGCCGACGTGCTCCGGCTTGTGAATCTCCTCCATCTCGGGGAGTTCCGGCAGCTTCTTCAGTGCTTCGCCGACGACACCGCGTTCCATCTGCCGGATCGAAACGTGCATCCAGATCAGCGCACCCGACACCAGCAGGAACAGCAGCATGAAGCAGCTGGTCCAAAGGCCGGTCAGGTCGACCAGCGCGCCGAACGCAATCGGGAGCACGAAGCCGCCAAGACCGCCGATCATGCCGACCAGCCCGCCGATGGCGCCGACATTGTTCGGATAGTAGACCGGCACGTGCTTGAAGACGGCGGCCTTGCCCAGCGCCATGAAGAAGCCGAGCACGAACACGGTCACCGTGAACGGCACCAAACCCATTTCCAGGTGGAAGCCAACGGTACCACTGACCGTCTTCACCAGATAATCGGTGGGCGGATAAGACAGGACAAAGGTACAGGCGACCGCGACGAGGAACGTCCAGTACAAAACGCGACGGGCACCGTAGCGGTCCGAGAGATGGCCGCCATAGGCGCGGAACACGCTGGCGGGGAACGAGAACATCGCCGCCGTCATGCCGGCGGTCTCGATATCGATGCCGTAGACCTTGATGAGATACTGCGGCAACCA
Organism: Bradyrhizobium sp.; assembly: GCA_052143915.1. Lineage (GTDB taxonomy): Bacteria > Pseudomonadota > Alphaproteobacteria > Rhizobiales > Xanthobacteraceae > Bradyrhizobium. The sequence goes on along the minus strand of JBKQRS010000003.1, from coordinate 9,049 downwards.
CAGCGACAGCGCGACGAAGGCGCCGAACACGAAGAAGTAGTACAGCGAGAAACGCCACACCTGGACATTCTTCAGCGGGGCAAGCTCAAGCCATGCGCTGCTCGGCTTCTGATTTTGCTCGCGGCGCGCGCGGACCACCGGATCTTCCTCAGAGAAGATCCAGAAGATTATCCCCATCAAACCGATGCCGAGAGCCCAGACCTGGGCGACCGTCTGCCAGCCATAGGCAACCAGGACGAACGGCGCGACGAATTTCGTCACGGCGGCACCGACATTGCCGGCGCCGAAGATGCCGAGCGCCGTGCCTTGCTTGCCTGCGGAATAAAAGCGCGAGACGTAGGCGACGCCGACCGCGAACGAACCGCCGGCGATGCCGACAAAGAGCGCCGCGACCAGGAATTCGGGGTAGGTGTGCGCCCAGGTCAGCAGGTAAGTGGCGACCGCTGCGGCGAGCATGACGACGGTGTAGACCCGCCGCCCGCCATACTGGTCGGTCCAGATGCCGAGCGCCAGGCGGATCAGCGATCCGCTCAGGATCGGGGTGCCAATCAGCAGGCCGAACTGGGTATCGTTGAGCCCGAGCTCCTGCTTGATCCGGATGCCGATGATCGAAAAGATCGTCCAGACTGCAAAGCAGATCGTAAAGGAAATGGTCGAAAGCCAGAGTGCCCGACCTTGATGTACGGTGCTTGAGTCTGCCGTGACCATGAGAATCCCCCAAAGAGAGCGCTTCGGGGGAGAGAGATGACCAAATTGGGCAGGACCAATTTGTGCTGGATCAAATGGAACACCGTCAATGACGTATTATAAGAATTGTTGCGGTGCAATTTGACCGGTAATGCATCAACGGCTGCCATTTGTCACGACTTGGTTTGATAAATATCAAAATAGCCGCGCCCGTCGTTAGAAATCAGGAGCAAGCTTGTTACGCCCTCACGAACTGGCCCAGTTGAAGGCTCTGCCGCTGTTTTCCGAAATGAAAGAGGAAAGCCTCGCGAGCTTGCTCGACGCAGCGCTGCTGCAACAATTCCCGAACGGAGTCATTCTCATCCACGAGGGCGATCACGCCGACTTCCTGCATATCGTTGTCGACGGCCTGGTCGAGATCTTCACCGAACAGAGCGGCGTCGAATGTGGGATCTCCCTGATAAACCCGGTTTCGACGTTCATCCTTGCAGCAGTGGTCAGCGACCAGCCCTATCTGAACTCCGCCCGCACATTGGCCGACTCGCGCATTCTGCTGATTCCGGCGCCGCGTGTCCGCGACATTTTCGATCGGGACGTCGCGTTCGCGCGCATCGTGGCACGGGAGCTCGCGCAGGCCTATCGATTGTCGGTCAAGAAGCTGAAGGGTTATATGGCCCGATCGAGCGTCGAACGGCTTGCTAACTGGATTCTGGCCGAAGCGCGCAAGGATACGTCGCAGGGAAATATCGTGATCCCGTTCGATCGCGGCACGCTGGCCTCGCACATCGGAACCACGCGCGAGAACCTGTCCCGCAGCCTGGCGCTGTTGACCGAGCATGGCGTGCGGATCCGCGGCCGCGAGATCGTCATCGACAGCAAGGAACAGCTCGAGGCCTTCGCGCGCCCGCAACGACTGATCGACGATCCGACATCGTAATTCTTGATAAGCCGTCGATTCCTCCAAAGCGCCGCCGCGCCGTTCGTTGGCGGTTTCCACCCGCGGTCTCCAAAAACCGCACGCACCTGCATTTCAGGACAACTCGGCTCGCACGATCGCGGCGCCGTCCGCGAGGGCCTTTAGTTTCGCGAAGGCAAGCTCGCGCGGCAGGTATTTCATGCCGCAATCCGGTGCCGGTACCAGCCGTTGCGGCGCAACGACCTTCAAGGCCGCGCGAATGCGATCCGCCACCATGGCAGACGTCTCAGCCGCAGGATCGGAGAGATCAATGACGCCAAGCATGATCTTTTTTGGCGCGAGTTCTTTGAGCACGCCCAGATCCAGCTTCGGCTGGGCCGCTTCGATGGAAATCTGGTCCGCCCTGCAAGCCCCGAGCTCGCCCAGAAATGAGTAGCCGACCGGCTTTTGACCGGCGACGACCGCGGCGTAGCCGAAGCACAGATGGATCACGGTCGTCACCGTGAGGCCTTCGAGTGCGCGGTCGATCGCCCTGACGGCGATCCGCTTCGCCGCGGCGGGATCCTGACGCAACCACGGCTCGTCGAGCTGGATGACGTCGGCGCCGGCCTTTTCGAGATCGCGCGCTTCCGCATTCACTGCAGCCGCATAGTCCATGATCATTTCGTCTTCGTCACGATAATGCTCGTTGAGGGCCTGCCGGCTCATCGTGAACGGACCCGGCAGCGTAATCTTTGCCATTCGCTCGGTATTGCGGCGGAGAAATTCCATGTCGCGCACTTCGACCGGGTGGGTCCGCCGGATGGGTCCGACGACCCGCGGGACAGCGGTGACGAGGCCGGCCTTCGACACGACCTCACCCGGCTTGCCGCACTCGATACCCGCGAGCGAGGTCGCGAAGCGGTTGGAATAGCTTTCCCGCCGCATCTCGCCGTCCGTGATGATGTCGATACCGGCGCGCTCCATGTCGCGGATCGCAAGCAACGTCGCATCGTCCTGGGCCTGTTCCAGCCACGGCTCGGGCACGCGCCAGAGATCGAGCCGCACGCGCGCCACGCCCTTCGACAGCAGGCCGCGGTCGACCAGCCAGTCCGGCTGCGGGTAGCTGCCGACAACCGTCGTGGGCAGAAGCATCGAAGTCATACAATTCTCCGCAATTATGCGACCCCGCCGAGATAGAGCCGCTTGACGATGTCATTGCCTCTCAATTCGTCGACACCGGCCGCAATCACGATCTCGCCGTGGACGATGATGTAACCACGATCGGCGATGCGAACCGCCTGATGGAAGTTTTGCTCCGCCATCAGCACCGTCAGACCGACACGCCGATTGAGTTCGCCGATCTTGGCGATAGTCTGCGATACCAGAAGCGGCGACAAGCCTACCGAAGGCTCATCGATCAACAACAGGCGTGGTGATGACATCAGCGCGCGCGCGATGGCCAGCATCTGCTGTTGTCCGCCCGACATGTTGCCCGCGAGCTCATGGGGCCGCTCCTTCAGCGCCGGAAATGTATCGAAAGCGAGCGCAAGGTTGCGATCGATATCGCGGCGGGCGGCCTTGCGGAAGGCCCCGAGCATCAGATTTTCCGACACGGTCAGCCTGGGAAACAGCCGCCGTCCCTCGGGAACCAGCGCCACGCCGAGATCGACGATGGCCTCAGGCGACAGTCTGGTCAGATCATGCGCCTTTCCGTCGATCGTCAAGGTTATGCCGCCGCGCCACGGCCGGACCAGGCCCGCGATGCACTTCATCAGCGTACTCTTGCCATTGCCGTTGGTGCCGAGCAACGCGACGGTCTCGCCAGCTTCGACGTCAAGCGTGACGCTTCGCAGCGCCTTCACGGCGCCGTAACCCGCGTCAAGGTCATTGATGGCGAGGCTAAGTGCCAAGGTAGGCCTCCTGCACCCGCTGGTTGGCCATGACCTCGGCCGGCGCGCCGATCGCGATGATCCTGCCGGCGTCGAGACACATCACGCGCTCTGAAAACCGCATCACGGCCTGCATGATGTGCTCGATCATGATAATGGTGATGTCCTGGCCCGCGAGCTTCATGAGGAGGTCAAGCACCTCATCGACTTCCGAGCTGGAAAGGCCGGCCATGGCCTCGTCGGAAATCAGGAGCTTCGGACGCGCCGCCACCGCGCGGGCGAGCTCCATCTTGCGCAGTTCGACCTGGCTGAGCCTTGTGGCCGAAACGTCAGCCTTGGCCGCGAGGCCCATCTGCGTCAGGATCGACATCACGGAATCGCGCCGTTGCGCGGCCGTGACCTGGTCGTCGGCCGCGGTCGCGAAGTCGAGCGCCACCATGAGGTTTTCGGCGACCGTCATGCTCTTGAACGGCCGCGGGATCTGGAAGCTGCGCGCAATGCCGCGCCGCGTGCGCAGATATGGCGGCAACCGCGTGATGTCCTCGCCGCGAAACACCACGGTGCCGACCTCGGTACGGAATGCGCCGGAAATGCAGTTGATCAGCGTCGTCTTTCCCGAACCGTTCGGGCCGATGAGGCCGAAACGCTCTCCCGGGCGGATATCGACGCTGACATTGTCCAGCGCGGTGAATCCGCCGAAGCGTTTAGTCAATGCGCCGATCCGCAGCAAGGGCAGTTCGGGCCCGCTCGCGGCCATCATGCTTTGTCCTCCGCGCGCCTGCGCACGCCCTTGCGGATGAGACCGATGACCCCCTCCGGCGCGACCACCACGAACAACACCAGCATGATGCCGAGCACGAGCACATTCACTTCCGACGAGATGGTGACGGCCAGAAGTTGTTGCGTCACGCCCAGCAGGATTGCGCCGATGACCGGGCCCGCCCAATGCACGGTCCCCCCGATCAGGGACATGGCCAGCACCGAAACCGAATAGTTGAGATTGAAAGCGGACGACGGGTCCGCATACTGGAGGTACATGGCGGCGGGCGCACCGGCCGCGCACATCAGCGCGCCGGAGACGACGCAAGCCAGCAACTTCAGCCGCAAGGTCGGCACGCCGGTGCATTCGGCGGCAAGCTCGTCGTCTTTCAGCGCCTGCAGGCCGCGGCCGATCCATGAGCCCTGGATGTAGCGCGCTATCGCAACCGCCAGGACCACAAGGAGAGCCTGAACGAAAAACAGCATCTGCACATAACTGTTGAACGGCGGCAGCACCGGCGGCCGCTGCATCTGAATGCCGGCCGCGCCGCCGACGAAGCGCCAATTCGTCACCGACGTCTCGATCACGATCGTCAGCGCAATCGTTGCAATCGAAAAGAAGATGCCCTGCATGCGCAAGGTCAAGAGGCCCACCGCGAAGCCGAGCAATGCGCCGACGATCGCGGCGGCCACGATCTGCACGGCAAGCGGCGCACCGGCGGCCTTGAACAGGAATACGGCGGTATAGACGCCAACGCCGAAAAACGCGCTGGTGCCGAAATTCACGTAACCGGCATAGCCGCCGAGGATGCTCCATGCCACCGCCAGCACGACGAACTGCAGGATCACGTAGCCGGCAAAGAAGGGATATTCGTTGCCGATGACCTGCGTCATCACTGCGACGGCGACGAGAAACAGGGTCGCTCCGATCCAGAAAGGAAGGCTGTTACTGTTCATGATCGCCTGCCGAGCAGGCCCTGCGGCCGGACGGCAAGAACGCCGAGCAGCATCGCGAACGAAATGGCCGGCGCCCACGAGGCGCCGAACATGGTCAGGACAATCGATTCGGCGACGCCGAGGATGATGGCTGCGATCAGCGTGCCAGTCATGCTGCCGAGCCCCGCCATGACCACGACGCAGAACGTCCGCCCGATATAGGCGCGGTCGAGTGTCGGATCGACGGGAGCGACGATAATGAGCAGGGCGCCTGCGATCCCGAGCACGGCCGTAGCAACGCCGAACGCCCATTGCTTGATCCGGACCGGGTTGGCGCCCATCAGTCGCAGCGCCTCCTGGTCCTGCGCGACCGCGCGGATCGCGCGTCCCATGAACGTTCGCGACAGGTACAGCGACAACAAGATCGTCAGCGCAGCGGCGACCGCGAACGCGACAATCAGCCGGAGCGGAATCCGCATATCGCCGATCCGCCAGGCCTTGCCGATATAGGATGCGGTGACCGAGCGCTGATCCACACCGAATTGCAGAATGATCAGCACTTCGATGATAAACGCGATGCCGAAGAAGAACGCGATGCCGCGCACGCCGGCGTCGCTGCCGCGCCGCTCAAAAGTCTCGTAATACAGGCGGTAAACGGCGAGCCCGAAGACGAAGAGCAGCGGCGTCATCAATAGCCCTGCCAGGAGCGGGTCGACGTCATAGCGGTCATTGAGGAAAAACACGCCGTAGGACGCGAGCACCAGAAAGGCCGGGTGCGCGACGTGAGGAACGTCGAGCAGGCCGAACGAGACCGACAATCCAAGGCTTACGGCCGCATAGAAGCAGCCGAGCAGCACACCGATCACCACCGCGTCGAGCAGCAGGTCCATTGAAAACAAGTGAGGTCCCCCTTGACCCGTTCTTAGAGCATGATCGGTTCTGATCGAATCAGAACCGACGCTCTAACCCTTTGTTTTGACGCGTTTTCTTCACGCGAACCGGTGCCCACTTCGCTCGAAAACGCTCTCAGCCACCGTTTCCCCGGTTGGCGCGCGCCCGGTTATCCATTCCTGTGCCCTGGGACACGTTTGCCCCACGCCGTGATGCAGAGAAAAGACCGCGAGGTTTACTTCCGCGCGACCTCAAAGGGACTAATGAGATCGCCAGACTTCAATCTCGCCGGGAACAGGATCACCTGTTTGCCCGGCTTGCGGAACTGGTCGAGGTTCTTGTCCACAACCCCGCGGAACTGCGCCAGCAGCGTCGCGGTTTCCTTGCGCTCGCCGTCCGCCGAAAATGCAATCGGACCGACGATGGTCTGGACCTCGTGTTCGTGCAGATATTTTGCGAGGGCCTTTTGGTCGAGTGAGCCCGTCGCCTTGATGGCTTGCTCGATGAGTTGGCCGCTGGCGTAGCCGAACGGTGCAAGATAGTAGCCCAGCGGATCGACCTTGGCTTCCACGGCCCGTTTCGTGTAGCTCTCGAAGAACACCTTGGTCCCGTCGAAATACATGCCCGGTTCCGGGAGCCACGTGTTGTAATTGACGACGCCGTTGAGCAGCGAACCCAAATTCTGCATCACGGAGGCGAATTGCAGGCCGACCATGCCGCCGCCAAACAGCTTGACACTGTCGCCGATCCCGATCTCGTTCACGGCACGCAAAATCCCGGCCGAATCCGGTGGATAGGACGCGACATAGAGGATGTCGGGCTTTGCGGCCTGGAGCGCGCGGATGATGCTGGAGAATTCCACCGTGTTGGGAGGATAGGCCTGGTCGAAGACAATAGGCATGCTCCGCTTCGCTGCAACCTCCCTCGCGGTCTTCGCCAGATTCTGGGCAAATTCCTGGTCCGCTGTGAGAAGCGCGACCGTCTTGCCGCCGGCCTTCTGGCCGAGATCAAGAAATGCCGAGGCCCAGGCATCGGCCGGTCCCCACGGCGCATTGTTGAACCACATGTCATGGCCAACCTTGCTATTCACCTGGAACGAGAAGTTCCCGATCAGCACCATGCCGCGCTGCTTGACGAGCGGCATGATCGGCGCCGTCGGCACCGTCGCGTAGGGCGCGAACAGGAGATCGACCTTGTCGACGTCCAGCAACTTTGAGTAAATCGCCGGGGTCTCGGAAGCGCTCGATTTGTCGTCATAAACGACAAGTTCGACCTTGCGGCCGAGCAGGCCACCTTTGGCATTGACATCGTCACGCCAGATCTCGATGCCAAGCAGCGAAGCCTTGCCGCCGCCCGCGAGACCGCCGGTTTGCGCCATGCTCATGCCGATCTTGATCGGCGGCTGCTGAGCACCAACGCGTGAAGTCAGCCCGAGCACGCCGACAGATATCGCTCCGCCAAGAAGCGTCCTGCGTTTCATTGATCCTCCCCTGTGTCACTCTTTCGGTTGCCTGCCCGCGTTCGGATTCTTCGTCCGGTTGTCGCGGATGGAAAGTTGCTTGCTGCACGCCTTTGCACGATTTGCACGAGCGTAGAACCAAAGAGAGCCCGGCCACAACACGACTTTGGTGCGTCTTTGGGACTTGACGTCGGTGCGGATAATCTGCAGCGACGCCGGCGCGAACGTCAAATCCTAGCTCGCCGTTGCCGGCTGCTTCAGTATCGCGGACGGGTCGGCACCGACGCGGCCGCCGGCCTTGTCAGCCGCGGTTTCGCGCGACAGCCGCATGTCGAAGCGGATGCTCGGCAGCCCCTTGATCGGACAGCCGGCATCGTTCGGCTTGATGTCGACGGCGAGGTCACCCGAAGAGCCGAACACGACGTCATCCGCCAGATGCGGATCGTCGCGCAGGTAAAGGGCCGTCACCAGCTCGCGATAGCCGAGAGCGCCGACCAGGAAGTGAATATGGGCCGGCCTCATGCCGTGTCGCGCCTGCGCCCGGACCATGTCGCCGACGGGGCCATCCATCGGGATCGAGTATCCGATCGGTTTGACCGTACGCACCACATAGATGCCGTCGGCATCGCTGGTGAACACGCCGCGATAGTCGATTGACGCGGCGCTTTCCTGAATGTCGTAGAGACCATCGGCGCCGGTCTGCCAGATCGAAACGGTTGCGCCGGCGAGCGGTTTGCCACTGACATCGGTCACACGGCCGTAGAGCACGCACTCGCTGCCCGGCTTCACGGTCTTGGCGATCTGGCTACCCGCCGCCAGCCTTGGTGAGGCCTCGCGGTAGAACGGGCCGAGCAGGCTGGTATGGGTACCCTCTTCCATGGCTGTCGAGTCGTGCAGGCCGTTGACCAGAGCCGACAGGCCAAGGGTATCCGAAAGCAGAATGAACTCCTGCCGCGCCGGCGTACAGATCTTGCCGACCGCGGTCATGAATGCGATGCCCTTGATCCATTCCGCAGGGGTCAGGTTCACTTCCCTGGCGAAGGCGTGCAGGTGCCTCACCGCGGAGGCCATCACCTCCTTCATGCGCGGGTCCGATGTCGACGCCATCTGGTCAAGCACCGCTTCTGTAATCGTTTCCGGCGTCAGCTCCTGCATACGTCCCTCCCCTTTGGCCTGACGGCTATGACCGTTTTCCCCAGCCTAACGCCCTCCGGGCGCGACCGCCAGACGAATAAGCGCACCAAATGGTGCGCCTAGCCGCGTGAGGAGCTTTGAGCCGGCTGGCCAAATCCCGCTTGTTGATTGGCCTTGTCGCCACTCGATTCCGGCCAGGGCACCATTAGAGCGAGATGACTTTTCGTTGAATCGTCATCTCGCTCTATCTTTTTGTTTGAGCATGATCTTTTCGGAAAACCGGTGCCCACTTTTCCGGATCATGCTCGAGGTGCGCAATGCTGCCGCTGGTCCGGCCGTCTGCTACTCCATCATCAGAGCTGTCGAGTTCGCGGCCGCCCCCGGAACGATTGGCGG
>JBKQRS010000002.1:0-5346 GCA_052143915.1 Bradyrhizobium sp. | reverse complement strand
GTCGAATTCACGATTCACCTTGAAAGCGCCGCGTTCGTGTTCCATATGAGCGGCACGACCCCGGAATCATCGGGTCACTGCGAGCCGCGTGTTCTGAGCCCGTCCAACGGTTTCTGGCTTGCCCCTTCAGCTAACCAAAACCGACGCCCCAAACACGCTGGGTGTCCCAGACACCGCCTCGCGCGCTCCTGACAAGCATTGTCGGGCGCCTGCCTTTTACAATGGAAAGTACCCACCTTTTGACCTCCTTTCAGGATTTCGGCCTTGCCGATCCCATCTCGCGTGCGCTCAAGGAAGAGAATTATCTGACGCCCACGCCCATCCAGGCTCAAACCATTCCCCTCGCACTCGCCGGCCGTGACGTGGTCGGCATTGCCCAGACCGGTACCGGCAAGACCGCGGCTTTCGCGCTCCCGATCCTGCACCGCATTCTGGAAAACCGCATCAAGCCGCAGCCCAAGGCCTGCCGCGTGCTCGTCCTCAGTCCCACCCGTGAATTGTCGGGGCAGATTCTTGACAGTTTCAACGCCTATGGCCGCCATATGCGCCTCACTTCGGCGCTGGCAATCGGCGGCGTCCCGATGGGACGTCAGGTCCGCTCGGTCATGCAGGGCGTCGAGGTCATGGTGGCCACGCCGGGCCGCCTGCTCGATCTCGTGCAAAGCAACGGGCTGAAGCTCGGACAGGTCGAGTTTCTCGTGCTCGACGAGGCCGACCGCATGCTGGACATGGGCTTCATCAACGACATCCGCAAGATCGTCGCCAAATTGCCGATCCGGCGGCAGACGCTGTTCTTCTCGGCGACAATGCCGAAGGATATCGCCGAACTCGCGGAAGCGATGCTGCGTGACCCGGCGCGGGTGGCCGTGACGCCGGTCGCCTCGACGGTCGAGCGCATCACCCAACGCATCATCCAGGTCGATCACTCGGCCAAGCCCGCTCTTCTGGCGCAGCTTCTGAAGCAGGAACCGGTTGATCGTGCGCTGGTCTTTACCCGGACCAAGCATGGCGCCGACAAGGTGGTGAAGGGCCTCGCTAGGGCCGGCATCACCGCTGACGCCATCCACGGCAACAAGTCGCAAAATCACCGCGAGCGGGTGCTCGGGGCATTTCGCGCCGGCGAGATCCGCACGCTGGTCGCCACCGACATTGCCGCCCGCGGCATTGACGTCGATGGCATCTCGCATGTGGTGAATTTCGACCTTCCCAACGTTCCCGAGACCTATGTGCACCGCATCGGCCGCACCGCGCGTGCCGGCGCCGATGGGATCGCGATCTCGCTCGTCGCGGGCGGCGAGGAAATGGGGTATCTGCGGGACATCGAGAAACTGATCCGCATCGCCCTGCCGAGAGAAGACCGCCGCACGCCCGGCCACCGCGACGCGGCGCCGGCACCGGCGCAACACCGTGGCGGGCGGTCTGCACCGCGCGCGCACACCGGGCGCACAAATGAAGCCGCGCCGGGGCCGAAAGGCCCTCGCCGTCGCCACCGTCCTGGTGGTAATAATGGCGCTCCACAAACCAACCGCCACGAGGTCAACCGGCAGGAGCCGCACCGTCCGTCGCAAGGCGGCGGCAAGGCTGAAGGGATGCAGGGCGTCGCTTTTTTGTACCGCGAAAGCCGCCCCAATACCCGACCTAACCGCACTCAACGGCCACGCTAGCCGTCGATCGACCTGGAGATAAACATGGCTAAAGAAGAGCTGATCCAGTTCGAAGGACTGGTGACCGAAATCCTCCCCGATGCCCGTTACCGCGTCCAGCTGGACGCGGGACACGAGATCGTCGCTTACACCGCCGGCAAGATGAAAAAGAACCGGATCAAGACGCTGGCGGGTGACCGGGTGACGATCGAAATGTCGCCCTATGATCTGGAAAAGGGCCGGCTCATCTTCCGCCACAAGGACGAGCGTCCTGGTGGCGGCGGGGCTCCGCGTGGTGCGCCTCCGCGCGGCCAGTTCCGCCGCAGGTAAGCGCCACTGGCGCACCTTGCCACAATAGCGCGCGACGAGATCATGTCGGCGCGCCGACAGTAGCCTCCAGCCGCAACCCTCGGCGCGATCAAAAAACCGCGCACGTCAGGATTGTTTTGGAGGCTATTTTGGAATAATATGACCCTATCGATTTTCGGCCGGACGACATTAGCTATCCACCGGTACAGCCGGTTTAGACGCTGACGACCCTTCCAAAAATTCGATCTCACCAGCCCATCAAAAGTGGGCTTCTATTATATCTATCTTGAGAAGGGACTACCCCCGTGAGCATGGGAACCGTGAAGTGGTTTAACGCGACCAAGGGCTTCGGCTTCATCCAGCCGGATGACGGCGGCAACGACGTGTTCGTGCACATCAGTGCCGTGGAACGCGCCGGACTTGGCACGTTGCGTGAAGGCCAGAAGATCAGCTACGAGATCGTAGCCGATCGCCGTTCTGGCAAGTCTTCGGCCGACAATCTGCGCGCCGCCGGCTAAACGAATTTCATCCAGTCCGGCTCGTGAGAGCAAGGAACGGAAAATTCAAACAAAACAAACAGGAAAGGCCGTGCTGTCAGCGCGGCCTTTTCATTTGCGATAGGGCCCGCTATCGGGATCAGGTCAGGGGGCAGCTGCCACTGTTTAGTTGGGGATATAAACTAATAGTAGGATAAGTGAGGCAAGCGACCTGACGCGGCCGGGTAAAGGCGACATCGCTCAACGTCACGCCGGCCGGCGCCATGACGTAGCCGATCGTGGGTTTGTAGAGATAGCTCACCTCGCTCCAGATCATATAGGTTTGCTTCACCAAGAGCGCTGCCGGCACCTTCGTTGTCACGACATCGCCCGGACTGCGGGTCGACGTCGTCAGCGTTGCCTGCGTGGCAGTGGCGCTCGGGATGATCGCAGCCCTGCTCCATTGAATCGTCGCGACACCGGTGGAGTCGACATAGACCTCCGAAATCCTGGCATTTATCGGCGTCGGCGAATACGTCTGGATAATCCCGATGCTGGCGGTGAAGACGTTTTGAATATACCCGTCGGTCACCTGCGCAAATTGTGCTTGCGCCGACGACGACGGCGTTTGCGCCGTCAGATCGGATAGTGCCCTCGATATCAGCGTGACCTTCCGGTCCACCGCCACGCCGGACGAAAATTCGACCACGCCAAAGAACATCACCAGCATCAGCGGGACGATCACGGCAAATTCGGTCGCCGCGATTCCGCTGCGATCCCCGAACATATCCAGGGCGGAACGCAGCATGCGAAACCCCATCCGTGACATCAAGGTGGTCTTCATCGCTGCTGCCTCAATAAGGCTCGTTCTGGAACACGGCGGTAGCCATCAGCTCCCGCTGATTGCCGGATAGATTGGCGATGTTGTACCCAAGCCCGGTGACGAACAGCGGCCATTTATAGAAAAGCTGCACCACAACAATGCTTCCGGGTCCGCCCGGGTTGTAACCAAGAGTGCTTGGGTCGAAATTCCCGTTGGCATCGATCATGTTGTTGATGGTCACGCTCGAGAATTGCGTATAGCTTTGCACATTGACGAAAATATTGGCGCAGGTGAACAAGAGGGGTTGAGGGGCGGGCAAAGGAGGACAGATAGCGGCCTCGAAATCCTGCAAGGTCTTGATGCTCGGGTTCGTCTGCGCCTGCCCGGTCAGAACCTGGCGCGCCGCATCTTGAGCCATGGTCTCGAGCACCTGGTTGGCAAAGAACATGATGCCCGTTTCGATAATCGCAAACAGCAGTGCGAAGAAAACCGGCGCGACCAGGGCGAATTCAACGGCGGCCGAAGCCCGGCGGCTGCGACGGAATCGGCGCAACACGCTCTTGGCGGCGGCTGTTGAAGCAGCGGGTGACGGCATCGAGAAAATCCTCAGGGCGTCAAAAATATGCTGCCGCCACTATTAGGAGAGATTCATTGTCGAAAGCTTGCACCCGGTCAGAGCAAGAAGTCCGTTCGAATTAACCGACCGTTAACACTCAAAGGCCGGTTAGCCGCCACGTCCTCGCTTGCATAGCGGGGTGCACGAGTACACGTCGCGTTCCATGCCGCGAAACACAGTGACGATGCTGTCATCTGAATCGCCAAGGCGCGGCGCGTCGGGCGTGCGGGCATCAACCAGGCTGCGCAGCGCCAGCGAGAGCGTCCCGCTCTGGCGCGCCCGCACCAGAATCTCGGCCTGCGCAGGCTTCAACTCAAGCGTTGCCGTCTTGCCGACGACAGAGTTCTGGCCATCTCGTTCCTTCGGCGCCTGGTCGATGGCCAGGACCCGGATGTTGCTCAGAATGATTTCGGAAACGATGATATCGCCGGCGGCTTGAGCGTCCTGATTCTTCTCTCGCTTCGTCAAAATCACATCGACGCGGTCGTTCGGCAGGATAAAGCCACCGGCACCGGTTTCCGGCGAAATTTCGGTCGAGACTGCGCGCATACCGCCCGGCAATACCGCCGCCATGAAACCAGAGCCATTGGTCTTGACCAGTTTCGGTTCGCGGATCGGTTCGCCCGCGATGAACGGCGAGCGCGCGATTGATCCCGCTATCTGGGACGTCGCATCTGGACGATCGGCGCGGCGGATGAAACTGTTGCTCGCCGTTGCGGAAGGCCACGTCTGCCATTGCATCTCATTTTCCGTGACCGTCTGGCCGAGGCCAATGTCGGACTTGGCCACGAGAACGTCGACGGTCTGCAGTTGCGCCACGGGCGCCGCAGGAGGCGGCTTGGTGTCGGAGCCGCTTGCAAGATAGGCTGCAACGGCTCCGGCGGACAGGGCGATGGCTAGAACGGCAATGCGCGCGGGATTCATACGCTTTACTCTCTACACGCTACTCTACAGACTCGAAGCACTGCAAATCCGCTCAATTTGCAGCCGGACACAAGCAATCCGGACCTCAGATCCGGCCTTTCAGACCCAAGCAATCTGACCTCAATAAATGAACGAACTGCAAATCGGGAGCCCATAAGGCGACGAATGTCATTTCGTCCGGCCCTCTATTGTGTCTGTAAGGCTCCCCGCTAAAACTGGACAGCTTAGTTAGGTAAGATCAGGGCCTCCACACAGGAGGCAACATGGGCAGGAAACCACGCGTAGATCGATCCCCGGAAGAGAAGTGGCAGATCGTGCAGGAAGGCATCAAGAGTGGGAACGTCTCGGAGACGTGTCGGCGTCACGGGATCGCTCCGAATCTGTTCTATCGCTGGAAGGATGAAGCGGAACAGGGAGCGAAGGCAGCGCTTGGGGGGAGAAGCGCTGCCGCGGCGGAAACCGAGAAGGACCATCGCATCCGGCAGCTGGAACGAACGCTGGGGCGGAAGGCGCTAGAGATCGAAATCCTAAAAAACGTCGTGGGGGAGTGAGCTG
>JBKQRS010000001.1:0-13563 GCA_052143915.1 Bradyrhizobium sp. | reverse complement strand
GGCTTTATCACCACGCAGCGTGGCGCCGGTGGCGGCTTCGCGCTGGCGCGGCCGCCGCAGTCGATCACGCTTGGCGAGGTCGTGCGTGCGCTCGAAGGCGAGGCGCTGGTGGAATGCTTCCGCGAGGACGGTGGGGCCTGCGTGCTCGCGCCGCGTTGCCGGCTGAAGGCCAGACTTGCCGCGGCCCGTGAAGCTTTCCTGCGCGAGCTCGATGCCACGACGCTTGCTGAATGCGCCTATCCCTCGCGCCCCCCAAAATGGCTGTCCCAGGAGGTCTCTTGAAATCGGTCGAGTTCGAGAACGGCACCATTCAGGTCGACGCAGCCATCATCGCTGACGGCCTCGATATCGCGCTGCCGCTGTTCCGGAAGGAGATGCAGGCCGGCCGCATCACGAGCTTTTGCGAGCGCGGGATCGATGCCGACAATGGCCGCCATCGCCTGACATTCCTCTCAGCGCACCGGCGGTTTCGCCTCGTCGTCGACGATAGCGGTGCAATCGTGCAGCGTTCGACACTCAATTTCGGCAATGCGTCGCTTCCAGTTTCCGCACGCAAGCCAGGCGGATAGAGGCGCAGGCTCGCCGAGCGAGGACGTTCGCCGTCGTCGTACTGGCTGCTGCCGGACGCTCTCGCGAACATGGGTCAAAGAGGCGGCTGGTGTCGGTGCAAAGCAGCCATCCGGGATGATTTCAATCGAGATCGAAGCGAAACCGGCGTTCGTATTGCCGGTCGCGGGATGACCGCGCTCCGTCGGCGCATCAACGCCTCTTGTAGGTTGCCGCGAATTCGCAGCTCGCGCCGTGCCCATTGCAATCCTCTTCCGTGACTTCGAGCTTCGCTCCCTTCCGAGAGATGGATACGGCGCATGTGCCACCGTCCGGGTCGTCCGGCGGCGCCTTCACCACGAGTGTCGCGCCTTCGACGCGCCCTACGCCTTCGAAGTAGCCCGAACAGCCCTCGGTGCCGACCACGAGTTCGACGTGGTAACTGTCGGCGGCCTGCTTTTTGATGGTCAGCTCCTGACGATATTCCTTCGAGCCTGCACGATATTGTCCTTCAAAGGCAGGGCTCGGCGACGAATAGAAGACGCCGACCGTCAACAGCAACAGAATTGCGAGTTTTCGCATCGTTCTATTCCTCGATCGGTGCACCAGGGCACCGATCGGGGTCCACAGCCGCGCATTGGCAGACAGCATGAAGATACCCCTCGAGCGCATGCGCGGATGCAACACCCGCAATACTGGGTGTCTGCGTCGATCCGCCCATCCCGATTGCGATGGACCGCATGGCGTGTCTTGCAGCCATTCGTCGGACCTGCCAACGAATTGGTTCAAATGCGCCCCCAAGCGCATTTGACGTCGACTGGTCCTGTCTGGCGCCAGCCTTTGACGAAGGCATGCCGCCGATCATAATACGGGATCACAAGCGCTGAGGTCCTTGAACGAAGGTGAAAACGATGAAACACGAACTTCTCTCTTTATGTGTCATTATCTTCGCCTGTACCGCGCTCGCGGCTCACGCTTATGATTCACCGGCGGTCGAGCGGCACATCGTCTCGCGAGGCAATGTCGATATCGAGGTTCTGTCGCAGGGCTCGGGTCCCGTGATCGTGCTGCTGCCTTCGCTCGGCCGGTCCGGCGCAGACTACGACGCGGTTGCCGCCATGCTGGCCTCACAGGGATTCAGGGTGGTTCGGCCGCAGCCCCGCGGGATCGGACGCAGCAAGGGACCGATGCACGGCTTGAACATGCACGACCTGGCGGCCGACGTCGCAACGGTCGTCGAAAGCGAAAACAAGGGTCCCGTCATTGTTGTCGGGCACGCCTTCGGCAATTTTGTCGCCCGGCAGATCGCCGCCGACCGGCCCGACCTGGTGCGGGGCGTGGTGGTCGCGGCGGCATCCGCCGGCAAGGTCCCTCCGGGCTCGACCGAAAAGCCGATCGGCCCCGAAATGCGCCAGGCGATCGACGGCCCCTCCGATATGGCGCTGCCCGAATCGAAACGTCTGGAATATCTGCGGATCGCGTTCTTTGCACCCGGCAACGATCCAACCGTCTGGCTGGATGGCTGGAATTCCGAGGTGCACGACATGGAATCGCACGCGCGCGAGCATACTCCGGTCGATGACTATTTCTCGGCCGGCACAGCGCCGATCCTGGACCTTCAGGCCGAACAGGATCCCGTGGCGCCTCGCCGCTTTTCCGGCGTCCTTAAATCATTGCTGGGAGATCGGGTGACGATCGTCGTGATTGCCAATGCGAGCCACGCGCTATTTCCCGAACAGCCCGATGCTGTCGCCCAGGCGATCGCGGCATTCGCCCGGCGCATTTACGGGATGTGACGGCAACCGGTGAGGATGCGGGGATACTATGAAGGCATCTGGAGAACTGCGAAGATTGCAGCAGCAGGAAAAGACTGGCGCTGTCCTGCCGGTGCTGGTGACGGTTTTGCTTTCGCTCTGCACCCAGGCGCATGCCCAGGGACAGCGATGGTCTCTATCGCCGCTCGCGCCGTTCCCGTGTGGCGCCGCGAGTTTTGACGGCAGCAGCGTTGTTTTCCGAAAGACGCTCGTGATCGTCTGCAATGGCAAGGAGCAGCTGGAAATGCCGGCCGGAAGCATCCTCGGAATCAACGCCACCTGCAGCGGGACGGCGCTCATTCTTTCCCACGGCATCGCCGGTAAAGGTAGTTTGTTTGAAGCTGCGCGCGCATGTGGTCGCGCGCGATCGCGGAGGTAGCGACCATGCGACGCAGTTACGACCGTATTCTCACGACCCATACGGGAAGCCTGCCGCGGCCGCCCGAATTGACCAAGCTCTATGCCCGGCGCTCGCGTGGCGAACCGGTCGACGCGGCCGAGATCGAACAGGCCGGCCATGCGGCCCTGCTGGGGATCGTTCCGAAGCAGATCGAGGCAGGAATCGATATCGGCAACAACGGTGAACAGCAGCGCGAGGGATTCTTCCTGCATGTCAGACACCGCATGACCGGGTTTGGCGGAAGCTGGAAGCGCTGGCCGCGCGCCGATGTCGAGGCCTATCCGGTTTTCAAGAAGTCGCTCAAACAACAAAATGCGACCAGGGAAATGGTCAGCAACTTCGCACCGCCGAAGGTGATCGGCGAAATCCGCTACACCGGCGCCGCGCAAGCGACGCGTGAATGCACCGATTTCCGCGATGTCCTGAGCGCCCGCGCGGCGGCCGGCCAGACAGGGTTCGTCGAAGCTTTTCTCACCGCACCCTCGCCCGGCATCGTCGTGGCCGCGATCCGCAACGAGTATTACGACACCGAGGACGCCTATCTCGCCGCCGTCGGCCGGGCGCTGCAGGTCGAATACGAAGCGATATCAGCGCAAGGTTTCCTGCTTCAGCTCGACTGTCCGGATCTCGCACTCGAGCACCACATTTCGTTTCAGGATCGCCCGGAGTCCGATTTTCTCGATTTCGTCGAGCGGGTGGTGGCGACCATCAACGACGCGCTGCGCAACATCCCGCGCGACAGGGTGCGCATGCATGTGTGCTGGGGAAATTATGAGGCGCCGCACGATCGCGACGTGCCGCTTGCGACCATCCTGCCGCTGATCGCGCGAATGAACGTCGGCGCCCTGGTGTTGCCGTTCGCCAATCCCCGCCACGCCCATGAAGTGCGATGCCTCGAAGGGCACGCGATCTCCGACGACCAGATTGTGGTGGCCGGCGTCATCGATTCGCTGACGAACTTCGTCGAGCACCCCGAAGTGGTGGCCGAGCGGATCGAACGCGTGGCGAGCACGCTTGGCGACCCCAGCCGCGTCATCGCCGGAACGGATTGCGGGTTCGATACCGCCGCCGGCGCCGGCCGCGTCGCGGCGGACGTCGTGTGGGCCAAACTCAAAGCCCTGAGTGAAGGCGCGCGGATCGCTTCAAGCCGGCTGTTTCCAAAGGCCTAGAGCATGATCCGGAAAAGTGGGCACCGGTTTTCCCTTAGCTAACAAACGCGGAACGCGTTTGCGCGGAGATCATGCTCAAACAAAAGGATAGAGCGAGATGACGATTCAACGAAAAGTCATCTCGCTCTAGGCGAGCTGCGGCATCGAGATGGGCAGAAGCGTTATTTTCGGTTGGCTTGGCGACGGAAGCCGTCCCGATGCGCCGCAGCATCAAGGCAAGGATTTCGAGTGGTTACACCCGTCATGATCCGCCCGCGCGACGACTGGGGCTATTACGTGATGGCAATACGCGACGTGGCCCACCCACCTTCGTGGCGCTGGCGCATCATCCGGCGCGGCAAACCCATGGGGGTGTGGTTGGAGGCCGGTGGCTTCAGTAGCTATGAAGCGGCACGGTTCGCGGGTAACGCCGCACTGGCCGATTTCCTCGTTCGCCTTGAACGCGAGGAATCGAGGAATGATTAAGGCGTTTTCGAGCGAAGTGGGTCCCGGTTCGCGTCAAGAAAACGCGTCAATGCAAAAGGGATTGCAGGATCATTCGCAGGCGGCGACGCGCTGTCCCTTCATGATTTAGCGCAAGGCGGGCCGTCATTGCGCCTGCCAGAATTCCTTGTTCTGAGGAGGGGATGAAATGACAAAACCGATTCCGGACAAGGCGGAGATTGCACTCGAATACCCCGACAAACTTTATGTCGGCACGTTCGAAGGCTCTTCGCGGTTTGAGGCGCATCTGGATCCGACCGGCTTCGCGCTGGTTCTTGAGCGGCCAGGTGCCGAAGACGTTCGCAAGTCGATTCACCTTCACATCAACTTCGGACTGTTCGCCAGCATTTTGAGCGAACTCGCCGCGAGCGTCGCGGCCGTCCCCAAAGACGATATGTTGCATCGCGATCAACTCGCCCGCGCCGTCGGCGAATTGCAGAGGGCGTTGGCGCGGGATTGATGCGGATTCGCGTCAACGATGACCGACCCATGGATCGGCTCAGAGGCCGGCCATGGGTGCGCCGGGCGTGACCCAAAGGTCACAATGGCAGCCAAATGCCCTGAAAACCGCGCGCGCTGGGCTTGACCGGCCCCCGAAGAGATTGAATCATTGAGGTAATTTCAGGCGTATCAGATGTTTGAGCTCGGTATTTTTTGCGTGATTTTGCTGGCGATCGGCTATTGGGTGGCTCTATGGCTCATGGGCCGCCACGACGACGTATTGCACGGCGATTTTATCCACACGGAGCAGGGACCCGACCCCGCTCAGGCGCCCGAATTCTTGCCCGCGTCCTTGCCGCCCGCACCGTTGCCTCAGGTGCGCCCTGGTAGGTCAGATTCTCTGCAATCGCTGCTGACGGCCATCAAGCGGGATTTGAAGGACGCCGCCCAGATTTAGAGCGTCGGTCTCCTGTCTGGACGCGCTTTCTCAACGCGAACCGGTACCCACCCGGAGCCGCACGCTTCAATTCTGATAGCCGGACAACCCGCGCTGCCGCGGCGCGTAGACTTGCGGTGCGTATTGGGGGTCATAGTAGCCACGGTTATCGTAAGTGGGCTGCTGCTGATAATAGACCTGTCCGTCGTAAGCGCGCCGGACGGTGCGCGGCGCCGGATAGCGCGTGTCGCCCGGGCTGCCGTCGGCCGGATAGATGTAACCGTCGTCGACGCGGGCCTGCGGCACGATCTGGCGGGGTGCGGCCTGCGGCGGCGCCAGTATGACGGGATCGCCGACACTGTCATATTGTGGAGCGTATTGATCGGCCGGATCGCGGCGGGCGATCGCGTTGTTCGTCCGGGCCCGCGGATTGCGCGCCAGCGCGACCTGAGCGGAGCCGGTCAGCGTCACGGTGGTGTTGAGCACGCCTTGCTCCTCCACCAGCGCATAAAGCGTCGAGGCATGGGCGCGGGACAGCCGCACGCAGCCATGGGAAACCGGAGTGCCCAGCCGATTTTCGGACTCGGTGCCGTGAATCGCATGACCGATCTTGGTGAAGAAGATCGAGTGCGGCATCGGCGCGTCGTCGAACTCCTTGGAGTAGTGGTCTTCCTCCATGCGGAAGGCGCGGAAGCTGCCGTTCGGCGTCTCGTGCGAGGGATTGCCGGTCGAGACCGGCCACTGGTAGCGTTCGATGCCGTCGACCGCGACGGTCATCATCTGCGCATCCTTGTCGACGGTGATGGAGACTTTCGCCTGCGCGGCGCCGGTGGCGAACAGCATCAGACCCGTAACAGCAACGAGAAAGGAACGCATCTTACCTCTGGCCTCCGGGCCCTGATCGTCGCGCCGCTCACCGTCCCCGGCAATCAATATGCCGGAAAACCGGGCCTGGTTCCAGTGGCGCATCGCGCAATCGTTAATGATCGGGCGGGCGCAAACATGGCGACGGCGGGACTTGATCCGGCGTGTGGGGTGATTTTTCGTTTAGCGCCGCGTCGGTAGTTTCATGACGTCTAGATGAACGAGATGAACGCGGAACCAAGGGGTCACGACGGCGTTACAGAGGCCCACCCCGTCGGCGCGATGTGACCGGCCATAAGGAATCAAGATGAGAACGATGACGAAGACGACGAAGATCACGGTTTCGACGCTACCGACAGTTTCGCCGATAACGCGGCTGCTCGCCAGTGCGGCATTGGCTTTTGCCTTGCTCGCGATCCCTCATACCGGGCACGCCCAGGGCGTCGTGCGCGGCGCGCAGGAAGGTGCATACGAAGGCAACCGGGCTGCCGGTCCGGTGGGCGGCGTGGTTGGCGGCGCGGTCGGCGCAGGCGTTGGCGGGGCGATGGGCGCCGTCGAGGGCGTGTTCGGAATTCCCTATCGGGGTCACTATCGCTGCCACGGCTACTACAATCGCTACGGCCATTTCCACTGCTATCGGTGATTGTTAGGCCGCCATTGCGAGCGCAAGCGAAGCAATCCATAGCCGTGTACAAAACTGGATTGCTTCGTCGCTCTGCTCCTCGCAATGATGAAAGGCTGATCAATTCTTCAGCCGATACCCGGTCTTGAAGATCCACCACACCATGATCATGCAGATGGCGAGAAACGCCAGTGTCATGCCGATACTCAGGGTCACGCTGACGTCGGAGATTTCATAGAAACTCCAGCGGAAGCCGCTGATCAGATAGACTACCGGGTTGAGCAGCGTGATTGTGCGCCAGCCCGAGGGCAGCATGTTCACCGAGTAGAAGCTGCCGCCGAGGAACGTCAGCGGCGTCACCACCAGCATCGGGATCATCTGAAGCTTTTCAAAGCCGTCGGCCCAGATGCCGATGATGAATCCGAACAGGCTGAAGGTCACCGCCGTCAGCACCAGGAAGGTCAGCATCCACCAGGGATGATGAATTTGCAGCGGCACGAACAGGCTGGCGGTGGCCAGGATGATCAGGCCAAGGACGATGGATTTGGTCGCGGCCGCGCCGACATAGCCGAGCACGATCTCGAAATAGGAGATCGGCGCCGACAATATCTCGTAAATCGTGCCGACGAATTTCGGAAAATAGATGCCGAACGAGGCGTTGGCGATGCTCTGGGTCAGGACCGACAGCATCACCAGCCCCGGCACGATGAAGGTGCCGTAGCTGACGCCCTCCACCGAGGTGATGCGCGAGCCGATCGCGGCGCCAAACACCACGAAATACAGCGAGGTCGAAACCACCGGCGAAACGATGCTCTGCACCAGCGTGCGCGCGGTGCGCGCCATTTCGAACTTGTAGATCGCGCGAATTGCCCTGAAATTCATGACCGTACCAGGCTCACAAAAATGTCTTCCAGCGAACTCTGGCTGGTGTCGAGATCCGAGAAGCGGATGCCGGCGGCCCTAAGGTCGCCAAGCAGGCTCGTGATGCCGGTGCGCTCGCCCTTGGTGTCGTAATTGTAGGTCAGCTCGCATCCCTGATGCGACAGTTCGAGATTGTAAGCTGCGAGCGCGGGCGGAATCGCATCGATCCTGCCCTGCAGATGCAGCTTCAACTGCTTCTTGCCGAGCTTCTGCATCAGGTTCGCCTTGTCCTCGACCAGGATGATCTCGCCCTTGTTGATGACGCCGACGCGGTCGGCCATCTCCTCCGCCTCGTCGATGTAATGCGTGGTGAGGATGATGGTGACGCCCGAGGCCTGAAGCGTCCGCACCACTTCCCACATGCCCTTGCGCAAGTCGACGTCGACGCCCGCCGTCGGCTCGTCGAGAAACAGGATCTGTGGCTCGTGCGACAGTGCTTTCGCGATCATCACCCGGCGCTTCATGCCGCCGGACAAAGTGACGATCTTGGCGTCCTTCTTGTCCCACAGCGACAGGTCCTTCAGCACCTTTTCGATGTGATCCGCATTTTTCGGCTTGCCGAACAGGCCGCGGCTGAAGCTGACGGTCCCCCATACCGATTCGAAGGCGTCGGTGTGCAGTTCCTGCGGCACCAGGCCGATCAGCGAGCGCGCGGCGCGGTAGTCGCTGACGATGTCGTGGCCGTCGACAGTGACGCGGCCCTGGCTCAGATTGGCGATCCCGCAGATGATGCTGATCAGCGTGGTCTTGCCGGCGCCGTTCGGCCCCAGCAGCGCAAAAATCTCGCCGCGCTGGATGTCCAGATTGATGCTGTTCAGCGCCTTGAAACCGGAGCCATAGGTCTTGGACAGATTTGAAACGGATATGATGGAAGGCATGGATGGGTTTTGCAGGTCTGGACGGGGAAGGCGTGAAAGGATCAGGGCGACGGCCGAGGCTGGCGAGGCTGCACAGATAGGAAGGCAAGCGTGGTTGCGCAATCGGCTTGCCGTCCCCTTCCGAAAGATATGCAGACCAAGAACAGATGAGGGCATTGCATTTTCCGCGATTGCCCGCGGGGAGCCAATCAAAATATGCTTGGTCAACCAAAGCAAAATCACACGACCGCCAGGGGAGGGCGCCGGGCCTTGTCATTTTACGACAGATTTCTCGCAGGATCGCTCGTCGCCACGGCGCTCGCGATGCTGCCGGCCGGCGGTTGCAGCGCGGCTGAGACCACCATCAAGCTCGGCAACACCGCGCCCTACAGCGGGCCGGCGTCCGCCTACGGCACGATCGCGCGCGCCGAGGCGGCCTACTTTCAAATGTTGAACGATCAAGGCGGCATCAATGGACGCAAGATCGATTTCCTGACCCTGGATGATGCCTACTCGCCCGCCAAAACGGTCGAACAGACCCGCAAGCTTGTCGAGCAGGACGACGTGCTGGCGTTGTTCAGTTCGGTCGGCACCGCGCCCAATATTTCCGTGCAGAAATATCTCAATGCCAAGCGCATCCCCCAACTCTTCGTCTCATCGGGCGCGACCCGGTGGAACGACCCTGACCATTTCCCATGGACGGTCGGTTTCAATCCGACTTATGAACTCGAAGGCCGTCTCTACGCCCAGTATATCCTGCAGACCAGGCCGAACGCGAAGATCGCGGTGATCGCGCCAAACGAGGACGCGGGAAAAGATTACGTCAGGGGTTTCAAGGCAGGACTGGGCGAGCATGTCGATCAGCTCGTCTCCGAGACGACCTATCTGACCGCTGATCCGACGATCGATTCCCAGATGGTCACCATGCGGGAATCCGGTGCAGATGTTTTCTTCGCCGAGGCGACGCCCAAATTCGCAGCCCAGGCCATCAAGAAGGCCGCCAGCATGGGCTGGAAGCCGCTGATCATCCTGCCGTCGGTTTCGAACTCCTTCTCCGCGGTGCTGGAGCCGGCAGGGATCGAGAATGCGATCGGCGTAGTGACCGGGCTTTACCTCAAAGACCCCAACGATGCGCGCTGGGCGGACGATCCCGCGCTGAAGGACTGGCTCGCATGGATGAAGAAGTACCAGCCGAACGCCTCTACCGGTGATCTATACAACGTGCAGGGTTACACGGCGGCGCAGATCATGGCTTTGGTGCTGCAAAACTGCGGCGATGATCTTTCCCGCGACAACATCATCAAACAGGCCACATCGTTGAACGGCGTCGCGATGCCGATGCTGCTGCCCGGCATCAAGATCTATACCGATCCGCACAACGTCACGCCGATCCGGCAAATCCAGATGGCGCGGTTTGACGGAAAGTCCTGGCTGCTGTTCGGAGATGTCCTTGGCGGGGAATAACTGGTTCGCGGTTTTGCGTTCGGCGGGGCGGGATCAGGTTTCGGCTATGCTCACTGGAAATACTTGCCGATGATCAGCAAGTCGGATGTGGCGGGCTGCCGCCCGTTCAAGCTCGCTTCGATGACCCGCCGGCAGACTTCGGCCGTGGCTTCGTCCCTGAGATCGGTCGCGGCTTCGAGAACAGTCCGGGCCGCATCCAGTGCTCCATCCTGCTTGGATGGTTCACCGTTGCTGTTGCCGGTATCGCCTTTCTTGCCGAAGCCCCCGGCTGCGGCCTTGCCAAAAGCGGGCACGCCTTTGCCAAATGTAATCGCGTTCATGTTCATTGATCCCCCTTATGGTGCAGCCAGCGCGGGCTGCCGCTTCGCGTCGGAATCCGCTGCCCCGCCATTCTTGCGGGACTGATAGAATGCGAGAACACTCCGCGATGTCTCGATGTTGAGGCGGCCATATTCGTTTTCCAGGTCCCTCAAATCCTGCGAGGTGATGCGGTGATCTTTTGCGCCGAGAAACAGCAAGGCCATCGTCGTATCCCAGGAGAAGTCGAGGGCTTTGGCCAGGATCAGCAGCATTTCCCGGTTCTTGTCCAGCAGCGCGCGTTCGATCACGTCACCCGGCAATGCGCACAGCAAGGACAGTCCGATCGTGACCTCGTCGAGCCTGTGGGACCGCGCGTAGGTCGATATGCTGTTCTCGTTCAGGTTACCCAGCCGGTGCTGTGTCGCCACCACCCGCTTTGCCACGAAATGGCTTCTCGAGACCGGGCCGAATTTGGACTGCAGCGCGCCCGCGACCTCGGTCACCGACGATTGAATGTCCTTGGCCATATCCGGGCGCTCGCGTTCGAGCCGCTTCTTCACGTCGTTGGACGCCTTCGCGATCAGCTGCTGGAAAACGTGCCGGGGGATGTCCCTGCGCAGACCCAATTGCTCGGCGAGAATTGAATCGCCCTCGGCCCGCTTGATCATGTGCAGGAAGCCGAAGTCGGAAAAACGCGCGCCGTTGTTCTGTGCAACCGAGCTCACCACTTCCTGGTTGCCGCGCGTCACGAGCTCGTCGGTGACCCTCTCCTCCAGCGATTGCCGTTTCGAGATCGCGAGCATGTGGGTCTGGCCCTTGGTGCAGACGTTGGCTACCAGCGCGTAAGGCTCGAGCTGCGTCGACTCCCGCAGCACCGGGCCCGCGACTTCGATCGCGTCGTCGAAGGCAAGCTTGTGAATGATATTGACCGGCGCGCGGTCGAAGCGGGCCAGCCGCTGCGACAGCTGCGCGCGGGCCGCCACTTCGATCTCGTCGGCCAGGCGCGTGATGACCTCGCCAAAGGTCCAGATTTCGTCCTCGCTGAACCGGCCGGTGATCATCAGATCGGTGGTGTGCCACAACGCCCGCGCGCGGCTCTCAGGCGTCCCGCGCGTGACCGCATCGTCGAGATCGCGCAAGAATGACGTCGCCTCGGTCTTCTTCTTGGCGGTCTTGAATTGCAGACTCATTTTGCCAGCCCTAAATCGCAAAAAAATGCGGACAAAGGATTATCTGGCGGGGATGCTACTCCTCACGCGCAAGTTTTCGGTAAATGCGGCCGGGAAGTATTGTCGATCAAAATTCGCTCAAATGCGGTGGATTTGGTTAGTATCTCTGTCAGAAATGATGCAGCGCAACAGGGCGATCATCATACCTTCATTCCGGCGCCTGCGTGCGGTGGTCGGGATCAAGCAATCATGACCGGACCAGTGGCTGCCGGGACCGGCGATGCAGCTCACGCCCGCTCGACGAAACTGTCGACCACCTTCTTCTCGCCGGCCTTCTCGAAGGCGATGGTGAGCTTGTTGCCGTCGATCTTCACAACGTTGCCGTAGCCGAATTTCTGGTGAAACACCCGGTCGGACAGCGCGAACTCCGAAATGGTGCCGGTGGACTTCGCGATCAGTTCGCCTTCGATCACCATCGGCGCGCGCTTGTTGCGCGCGAAGCCGTCACCCCGAGAGGACGTATCGCCGCGCGAACCTGAGGTATCGCTACGCGAACCTGAGGTATCGCTGCGCGAACCGGAAAATGGCGACTGGCTTTCGTTGAAGCCGCCGGCCTGTCCTTTGCGGCCGGCGGCGCCGCGGGCGCGGTTGGCCTGCGCGCGCTGCCAGCCCGGCGTCGTATAGCTTGAGCCGAACGATTCGACATTGTCGAAGCGCGAAGGGCCGTAGCCACTGGTGCCGCCCCAGCCGGAGCCGCCCTTGGATTCCGTGATCTCGACATTGTGCGCCGGCAACTCGTCGAGGAAGCGCGACGGGATCGTCGTCGACCAGGTGCCGTGAATGCGCCGGTTGGTGGCGAAATAGAGTTTGGCGCGGCGGCGGGCGCGGGTCAGGCCGACATGGGCGAGACGCCGTTCCTCCTCGAGGCCAGCGCGGCCCTGTTCGTCGAGCGTGCGCTGGCTCGGAAACAGGCCTTCCTCCCAGCCCGGCAGGAAGACGTTGTCGAACTCGAGTCCCTTGGCCGAATGCAGCGTCATCAGCGACACCGCATCGTCCTCCGTGCCGCCTTCGCGGTCCATCACCAGCGAAATGTGTTCGAGGAATCCTTGCAGGTTCTCGAACTCCTCCATCGAGCGGACCAGTTCCTTGAGGTTCTCGAGCCGTCCGGCGGCATCGGCGGAACGGTCCTTCTGCCACATCTCGGTGTAGCCGCTCTCGTCGAGCACGATCTCGGCCAGCTCGGTGTGCGAGGTCACCTCGCGCTGCGCGCGCCAGCGGTCGAAACTGGCGAGCAGGTCGCGCAAGGCGCCGCGGGCTTTCGGCTTCAGCTCGTCGGTTTCGACCACGGCACGGGCGGCTTCGAACAGCGGAATCCGCCGCTTGCGGGCATGGTCGTGCAGCATTTGCACCGTGGCGTCGCCGAGGCCGCGCTTGGGCACATTGACGATACGCTCGAAGGCGAGGTCGTCGGCGGCGGAATTGATCACCCGCAAATACGCCAGCGCGTCGCGGATTTCGGCGCGCTCGTAGAACCTCGGACCGCCGATCACGCGATAGGGCAGGCCGAGCGTGACAAAGCGATCTTCGAATTCACGCATCTGGAACGAGGCTCGCACCAAAATGGCAATATCGTCGAGCTTGTGGCCGGCGCGCTGCAGCTCCTCGATCTCCTCGCCGATGGCGCGGGCCTCCTCCTCGGAGTCCCAGGCGCCGGTCACGGTGACCTTCTCGCCGTCGACGTCTTCGGTACGCAGCGTCTTGCCGAGCCGGCCTTCGTTATGCGCGATCAGATGCGAGGCGGCGGCGAGGATGTGGCCGGTGGAGCGGTAATTGCGCTCGAGGCGAATGACCTTGGCGCCGGGAAAGTCGTGCTCGAAGCGCAGGATGTTGTCGACCTCGGCGCCGCGCCAGCCGTAGAGCGACTGGTCGTCGTCCCCGACGCAGCAGATTTTTTTTAAAAAGCGGCCGGATGGCGATGCCGGCCGGACCGCTAGCGGGTGCGCATCGCGCTCGCCTGGTCCGGCGGTAGCTGCGGGTCTTCCATCGGGCCGGTGCCCGGCTGGGTCGGCGGCTCTGT